>NZ_JBGNFV010000001.1:4891317-5197934 GCF_041449215.1 Roseivirga sp. BDSF3-8
CTCCCTGCATGCTTTGGTGAATACATTCCATATCAGTATCACCATCCCAGAAGAAGGAAGGTACATCATGCTGTGCACCCAGGTGATTCATTTTGGCATAGCCCGGCATTTCTCTCCAGTATACACCCCGGATAAATTCCCTCCAGCCAATGATCTGGCGGATAAATCCTTCCACACTATTTATGGGGGCATCTCCTTCATGATAAGCATCTTCAGCTTTTTCTACTACCTCGCGCGGGTTCAGTAGTTTAAGGTTGAGCGCAGCTGATATACGACTGTGGTATAAAAAAGGCTTGCCTGTCCACATGGCATCCTGGTACTTCCCAAAGGCCTTTAACCTGTGTTCGATAAAATCATTTAACAGCCTCAGTGCCTCTTTACGACTAACAGGTAGGTCGAAGTGATCCAGCGAACCAGGATGATCATCAAAGCGCTTTCTGACCATCTGTATCACCTCCTCTGTGATATCGTCAGGCCTGAAGGATATAGGAGCCTTTATGTCTGAAGGGGCCTGATTGAAGCTTTCCCGGTTTTCTTTATCAAAATTCCAGTCTCCACCTTCGGGTTCATCTCCTGAGGTGAGTAATATGCCGTGGCGTTTTCTCAAATGCCGGTAATATGTTTCAAGGAGATATCCTTTCTTACTATCCTGAAAATCATTGAAGGATTCGATGGTATCATAAAAATGCGAATCAGTCAGAATATCCAGGGATAGGTCTTCTTCTTTGGCCAGCTTTGTCAGCCTTTCCTGTATGGCAAAGTCTCCGGGCTGAGTGACGACTAATTTGTCCGGATGACGCATATGGATGTCTTTTTTCAGGACAGCCTCTAAATCCTCCCCCCTGTCGTTGCTTTTGGCGGAGGAAAGTTCATGATAGAAGACCCTATATCCCTTTTCCTTCAGTTCATCACGAAAGTGCCTCATGGCTGAAAAAAAGTAGACGATCTTAAGTTTGTGATTCCAGTAGCGTGTGGCTTCTTCCTGTGTTTCAGCCATCCAGATGATATCCTGGTTCTTGTCAAAATCTTCGAATACCGGTGAATTTATGTCCAGCTGATCTGAAAGTATGATGATCAGATTGCGATATTTTCCAGCCATATAATGAGGGAGTTAAATATCACAAGAACGGCATCTGATTATTTTTGTTTAACTTATCAATGGCAAATGCTTCACAAAGTCAGGTAATTACTATAACTTTTCCAACTGTCTGTCCGGACTGCAAAGCCGTCACTGCCTCAGGTAATGAGGTAAAGTCATAAGTTTGGCCAACAAATGGCTTACCGATATTCATTTCCCCTATTTTTTCCATGAGTTCGTGCATAAGTTCCGCCTTTTCATATAACCATATGAGATTGAATCCCATGACGCTCTTGTTGGAAGTAGGTAGTTTCATTGGGTCTACCTTTGGTCTGAAGAGGTATTTCCATATCAATTTTAGATAATTTGGCCTGTTTCCATGAGTTGCAAAGCTTGCAGAACCATAAGTTACCAGCCGACCCATAGGGTCGAGGGCCTCCAGGCTTTGTTTAAAAATCCTCCCTCCTATGCACTCCAGGACTACCTGTAGTTCCCTCCCTCTGAGGGCCTCATTAAGTTTTTGCGGAAAGTCTTTGTCTCTAACGATTATTTTTTCGTAGCCTTCCCTTTCCAGTACTTCCACCTTCTTAGCAGAACCAATGGTGCCGATAGTATAAGCACCTGCTTCCCGTGCCATGCGACCTGCAAAAATCCCCACTCCACCAGCAGCACTATGGATAAGTACACTCATGCCTTTTTGTAGATTTCCTAATTCGAAAAGAGCATAGTAAGCAGTAAGGGCCTGGACAGGAAAGGCAGCCCCCTCCTCAGGAGACCAGTTTACAGGAAGATGAGTCACATACCTGGCGTCAATAGTGATATGGGTGGCGTAACCGCCAAATCGGGTAACTCCCATTACTTTATCTCCGGGTTTCAGGTGCTTCACCCCTTCTCCGGTGCTTATAATGGTGCCCGCATATTCCAGCCCGGGAACAAATGCCCCGTCCGGAGTAGCGCTATACAGACCTTTTATAGCAAATATGTCAGCGAAATTAAGTCCAATGGCAGCCACTTTCACCAGTACCTCTCCAGGTTGTGGCTTGGGCATTTTTTCTTCTTTTAGTTTCAGGTTTTTTAGTGTTCCTGCTTTTGTTACCCGGTAGGCAAACCTCATATCATCTATAGCCATTTTTTAACAATTTGATCTCTTACTAATTAATCAGCTTTGAATAGAGTATGTTAGGTGATCGCTAGAATAATAAAGAACATGGATAGCTATGAATTACTTGCCTGTGATATAGATGGTACTTTGCTGGATAAGGAGAAAAATGTGAGCCAGGCCACGGTAGATGCTTTTGCGGAGCTAAAAAAGGCCGGAAAACAGATAGTGCTTATTTCGGCCAGAATGCCCAAGGCCATTCGCTACCTTCAGAAAGACCTGTTAATCCTGCAAAGCCCCCTAATTGCTTATAACGGAGGCCTTACGTTTCTTAGCGGAGAAGAGCCAGCAGCTATTCATGAAGAAGGGCTGCCCCCTGCTCTTACCGAGCAGATAGCCGGGTTGCTAAAGGGTACAGAGGTACAGCCAGGCTTATATTCTGCAGACGAATGGTATGTGCAGAAAAGCGACAGGCTGGTTGAGAAAGAGATATTTAATACAAAGACTGAGCCTGATATGGACTTGCCTGCTGCCGTTCTCAGAAGGTGGGAACAACGGGGACAAAAAGTACATAAGGTAATGCTGATGGGGTCAGCAGAAGATATGAAAAAGGTAGACCAGCGCATGAAAGATTCAACCCTTCAGGGATTTGAAGTATATCGTAGCAAGGATGTTATGTTTGAAATCACCTCATCTGCCACCAGTAAGGAGAATGCTCTTAAAACGCTTTGTGATAAACTGGGAGTACCTTTGTCAAAGGTAGTAGCTATCGGTGATAATGATAACGATATAGGTATGATTCAGGCAGCCGGCTGTGGGGTTGCGGTAGAAAATGCCAAAGATAAACTTAAGGAAGTAGCAGATATGATAACGGATAAAAACACGGAAGATGGTGTGGCTAAAGCCATACGCAAACTGTTTTTCTAATTCCAGGTTGTACGCCCCACTCCAATAACCTTACCATCAGCAGGCCGGACTATGTGGTGCAGGTAGCCGGAACTGTCAGCCTCTGCCTCACTTAGTAACTTATCCCCGAATTTGCATTCAGCTTTAAACATGATGTCAAGATGCTTTAGATTACCTGGCATGTCCAGGCATTCATACAGCCACTGAATGATTATATTGTTATTTACGTGATCATTGATATCAATATCTTGCCTCCTCACGTGAATTATGGCTTCTGATTGAGGATTTTGAGGTTCCGATAGCTTTTCTGTATACAGGCTTTTGTTATCAGCATCACTTTCCTCAGGTAAGGCAGCCTTAATAAAATCAGGGGGAAGGGCAGCGCGCTTTCTATTAAGATCTACTATCATCCAGGCACTACTGGCAGTGGCGCAGACCTTGTTCTCCTTATCATACACAATAAAATTCCTGAAAGTAAAAAGCCTTTCATGACCGGATGGCCAGGTTTTTATTACTACCTGTCCCGGATACTCAGGAAGGGAATCTATAGTTAGCTGGAGTCTGTTCAATACCCAGGTATACCCTTTTTCAATCAGCAGGGGTGTCCCAACGCCAAGCTTCTCTGCATGCACCCACGCAGCCTGTTGGATCATATCAGTCAGTACCCCGGGTTTAAGCACGCCTTGGTTGTCTGTCTCTAGTGGACGGATCTCAAACGTATGTGTGTAGTTGGTATTCCCGTGGTCTTTCATAACGGAGGAAAGATAGGGAAAATTAATACCTGATCAGAAGGTGTTTCCCTCTGAGTCAGTTTTGATAAGGCCAAAGACTGTATTGTTTTCAAAGCTGATAGTTGAAAATATGGCTAAGCCCTGATCCCGGTCTTCTTCAACGAAGCTTCCCCGGTCTATGCCTGATCCGCCATAGGTTTGGGTCCAGAGTTCATCACCCTGGCTATTTGTACGAACGAGTAATACATCACTATTTTCAATTCCGGCTTCAGTCGTGCCGGTTATGGCATATCCGCCATCAGAAGTAAGGCATAATCCACTGGCCTGGTTGGCATTCTCATCACCGAAGGTTTTATCAGCTCCGATCTGCTCGCCATTTTTATCGATGAAGCGCAGGGTGATATCGCCTGAGTTGTTTTCTGAATTAGAAAGCAAAACGTAGTAACTGCCCCAGCCTTTCTGAAGCATTATAGCACTTTCATCTACTGCGTCAGTTTCTCCATAGGTTACTACCCAGACGGGTTGCCCATAGGGAGAAGTACTTACCACACGCGAGTGAGTAGCTGACCCAGTACTTACTGTCCCACACCAAATAAGGTTTCCGTTCGGGGCTTCCAGTACATTACCTATTTCATCAAATTTCTCCAGTAAGCCATAAGACTGCTGCCATTCTACTTGAAAGTCACTCTGTAGCCGAACGGTAAATATGTCCGTGGAGGTTTCATTGTACCCTTTTACGCCGATCAGAGTATAATTGCCTGACTGGCCTGGTAATAGGTACCTCCCTGTTTCGTCAATATCAGGATTGCCGAAGGTGAGCGAATCAAGCAGGCTTCCGGCTGCATCAAGGCGCATGAGCAAAAAGTCACGCTGATTTGCTGTATCGGTTACGTAACCAAATACAAGCAACTCGCCGTTTACCTCTTTCACATCTGAAAAGGCATCTGCACCACTTCCTCCAAAGGTCTTTTCCCAGAGTAAATTACCTGAATTATCTGTACGGGCCACGTAAGCATCCGTTCCTTGGGTCATAAATGAAGCGGACTCCCCTACGAGTATAAAGCCGCCATCACTATATTGAAGGCCACGATTAACTGTTTCGTCTTTTGCTCCACCAATAAATTTAATGTAGCTGGCATTCCCGGCAGGCTCGGGCTCATCAAAGGTGTTGCATCCCTGTGTAATAAATAGACTTACCACAAGCAAAAAATACAGGCTGCAGGCTTTAGCTGATATCATTCCTTTTTGTTCAAAAGTTTAGGTTTATATACTGGGATGCTATAGGCTATGTTGATACTGATGCTATGCATCCGGAAGTCATTATCTATATAGCCGTATGAATACATGAGGGATGGATCGGCTGTGCGGTTTTCTCCATTCACTATATCGCTAAGCCCGTATTGTAACTGAACATCCACGTTCCAAAGTCCGGTAGAACGTTTACTCTTGATCTGAACGCCCGCTGATCCTATGGCATAAAACCCGAAGGTATTTCGCTGCTCACTAAGATCCAGATCCGATCTGGGTACCTCACGGTTAGTTAGTTCCACATCCACACTATCATTCCTGATAATAGATCCGCTTGCCCCCAGCAGATACCGGACACCACCACCCGCGCCGATAAATGGCTTGATGCGGTTCTCTCCAAATCTGTATCGGATTACCACCGGCAGGTTGACCGAAGTCTGTGACTCTTCAAAATTTACGTCTGCATAGTCTAAAAGCTTATCAGAAAAGGTGTAATTAGTCACCGTAAAGAATACACCTGGCTCAACTGAAAGCTTTTTGTAAGGGATTTCCATGACGATGCCCCCCTGGTAACCTATAGTTGAACTATAATTTCCATTATATTCAAAATCATTGTCAACGCTATATCGCCTCGTTTCCTGAATATACGGCATATTGATGCCTATCCGAGGGCTGTAAAGAAATACAGGCCATGTACGGAATGAGTTGAACAGATTAATGAATTCCGGAGGGTCTATTCCTTCCTGAACTTTATACTCCGGGTTCAGCTTCAGGAAAAAAGTCATGGCTTCTTCGGCCTTCTTCTTCTCATTGTAATAGAGGTAATTAAGCACCAATAGCTTGTAGGCAGCAATTTGCTGATCCTTCGTGAAGCCTGAATTCAAACACCCCTCAAGTAAAGTAGGAACCTGGTCAATCCGTCCCTTCTCATAGGTTAGCTGTGCCTCTCGTAGCTTTTGCTCACAGTTTTGTCCGTAAGCACTCAGACTTGCTAAGCCAAGGAGACCGGCCAGGAGGCACAAAGCTCTCATTTTCATGTTACTCAGATTTTTCTGTTTGGTTTTTACCCGTAGTAGCCGGTGCGTCTGACTGAATACAATCGGATGCTTGTCTGGCTACACAACTAGGGTTATAGGGGATATCAGGGGCCACATAGGCTCCCCACTCATCGCAAGACATATTCCGTGGAATACGTGGACATAGGTTTTCAGCCATGGTGCCTATATCGGTAGGCCATATTCTTACCAGGTTGTCCCGGCAACCGGCCAGTAATCGGTTGCCTTGAGAATCAAAGGCAATACTCCATACCCAGTCCGAGTGGTCAGTCAGCACAATGGGTTGATCTTCCCACTGGCTGGTGTTCCATATCCTTACAGTCTTATCAAAGCTGCCGGATGCAAGCTGCGAATCATCACCATTAAATTTAAGATTATTGACCCTTGCGGTGTGCCCTCGTAGCGTTTTTTCTACACTGCCGCTGCGGGTGTTCAGAATCCGTATAACCCCATTTTCATTACCTACAGCTATAATGCCTCCCCCATTAGAGTAAGCCACACTGATTAGTCCTGCACGTCCGCGGCTGGCTTCATTATAAACCACCCGGGTACTGTTATTATCATGCCTATCTATATAAGTCAGCTTACCGGACTGACCCGCAGCAGCAATGTACCTCCCGTCAGGGCTGATATCGATTGCGTTGATTTTATCTTCCAGTGAGGAAAGGGTAGACAGCTTATTGAAGTCATACCGTACAATACGTCTGTCTGATGTAAGAGCAAGTACCTCATTGCCATCAGGAGTAAAGGCCACCCACCAAATCTCGTCCCAGTCACCTTTTACCTTATCCTGTTTATTGGTGCCCAGGTTATGGATCATCAAATACCCATAATCACCGGCAGAAACCAGTCTGTTATGGCGCTTATCATAAGCCATGGCTTTATGTACTTCGTCACTGGGTCCGTATATATCACTGACAGGGGTTTTGCTACTAGGTCCCCAACTAAAAATTCTTCCGTCACTACCGGCAGAATACATTATACCGTTTCGACCTGTTACAATAGCCCTTACGTTTTCCGTATGCCCATTCAGGCTGTTGTATGAGTTGTCATTAAGCGATTTGAGAGCGTAGTAAACACCATTGTAGATGTCGGGATCGTATTGTTTACCCCCGTTTTTTGCATTAAAAAGATATGCCTGCTGTGCCACCAATCCCCTTTTTACAGAGTCTGTCATTTGTAGGGATTTTATGGACATACTCTTCGCTATAGAGAGAAGCCTCAACCTGTAAGCTTTACGCTCTTCCGTAAGTGCTTTATCACTTGCTTCCACAGCTAGGAGTCGCTGCTCATCAGCTTCCTCACGTTCTCGCTGTGCAAGTAGGGTCTGCTCTCTTGCCACGCGTTCCTGGCGGGTAGCCCGTTCGGCTTCTGACTGAGCTATTTCTGTCTGACGCTGAGCAATATCAGCCTGTTCAAGAGCTTTCTCTTTCTCCTGGCTGGCTATCTTGCGCTGGCTGTCGGCCTCTATCAGGGCCTCTTCAGCTACCTGCTTCTGCTCCTCAGCTTTTCTGCGCTGCATTTCACCATAGAGGAAAAAGAGCAGAGCCACCACAGCACCCATACCTAATACAATCGCTGTAATACGTGCGATCATCAGACGGCGCTTCTGTATTTTTTCTTTAATGATCTGCTCCTTTTCGTATTCCTTTTGGCTATACTCCAGGAAAAGCATGGTGCGCTCATAGGCAGGGTGGTACCTGAGCCCCCATTCCTCCGTAGGATTTTCCTCTTTCTTCCACCCAAGAGCAATTTGAAGATCCGGCGGCCTCCATAAGCTGGCCTTACCTAGCTGATGCATTTCTGCTGCTTCAGCCAGGCGCAGGTACAGTTTGGCAGACTCATATTCTTCATCTACCCACTGGTTCAGCATTTTCCAGATACGCATGAGGCTTTCATGACTGATATCAATAACGCTCTCCTCAGTCAGTGTAACACTCCATGGCGGCATAAGCAGGGTGCGCCCTGGCTTACGAAAATTATCGACTACTTCTATAAGCTCGGGAATTTCTGCACTGGCAATGATAGCTATTTCTTTCAGACGGGTAGGTCGTCGAATACCGCGGCCCTCATCTCCTTTTTCGGTGATAGTCTTAAATATTTTTTCGCAGAGTTCTTTCTGACGATCAGATAACTCGGCAAATGCCTCATTAGCGTGAATAGAGAGGGCTTTGCCCATACCACCAATTGCCTCATAATGAGCAATATCCATGGCCTCATTACCTACTCCGTTCCGTTGCCAGTAATCGAATGTTCGCATCAGTGCATGCTGCATAATTGGCAACTGATCTGCACTCTCTCCTACATCGTTGAGAATCTGATGTACCAGCCGGTCTGAAATGGTTCCTCCCATTACCTTTACCGGGCCAACGATGGCCTTCTCTTTCTGGCTCCTGGTCATTTGAGGAATCAGGAATTGGCTATCGTTAATTGCCTTGGTTAGTTGGGAGTATTGGGAACAATCTCCAACAAAGTCTGAACGCATGGTTAGTACCACATATACTGGCACGTCACTTTGATGAATAGCGTTCATAATCAGCTTTATGAAGGCGGCTGCCTCTTCACTGGCGGCTTCTTCCAGGTTTCTGAACCTGAAAATCTCCTCAAACTGATCGATGTAAATAAGATGGTTCTTTTTTTCCGTATCAAACTTTGACTGGATAGCCTCTATAAGCCCTCTGCTGCTTTCACTCAAAACAGCGTATTCCATGTCTTTCAGAATAGTCGCAGTATCCTCGTCGGGTCCTTCTTTAGTTAAGGGTTTTACCAGTGCCTCAGCCATATTGTAAATTGGCGAAGTACCGGGCCGGAATGTATAGATTTCCCAGTCGCTTGCATACTGCGTAGGATAATTTCCGTGAAGTATGGGCAATAACCCACAGTTCATAAACGAGGACTTACCTATACCGGAAGTACCCACCACGGCTACGAACTGATTTTGTAATAACTTCTGAAGTACCTCGTCTAACTGTCCTTCCCTGCCAAAATACAAGTGGCTTTCTTCATAGCGGAAAGCCCTTAGTCCGGGGAAAGGGTTATTTAAGAGGTGCTTGTCTGTAAGGGTTTCTACGATTACTGCTGACATCACCGGGTGGTTTAGTTCTGAATTTCTTGAATAAGCTGATCCCAGGTATTATCTGGTTCACCTGCTATCATAAGATAGTCCTGGTCCTTAAGACCTTCTGGTAAATCAAAAGCCTCATAAGAGATAATGGCCTTGAATTTATAGTCTTCTTCTCTGCCCCAGGCCTTAGCTTTGAGGGCGTCGTTAATTTTGCTACGCAGCCATTGTTCGTCGTTATGGCGGCAGAAGAATACCAGACCCTCACAGTCCAGGAGGTTCTTCTTATGGGTATTTCGTACCTCTGAGTAATGAGTGCTGTCTTCTGCAGACAGAACGTGGTAATTACTTGACTGCAGAAAGGAAGAAAACTCTTTTACATCTTCACCTTTTACATCATTGTGAATAAGGTAGATCTTTTGATTAGTGTCGATAAAGTCCTTTTCCCAATCAATGGTAGTTTTTTCGTTTCGCAAACGCTCAATGATGAGGTCTTTGAGCTCTTCCACCGGACAGCGGATAATATCTGCACCTGCATGAAGGCTCTCTTCTTTAAGTAACTCATCCAGAAACTTCTGCTGTCGATGGTCCTTAGCCTCAAACTTCTCTGGTATCCAGATGATTCTTCTAAAGCCTATGTCCTCTTCATTAATATTAAGCTCGTTTTGCTGAATGTAATGACTTGCGGCGGTTTCATTCTGAAACTCCAGTAGACTTATCTCTTTACCCTCCCTCGGCTCGGTATAGTATTCTCCAAAAAGGTGTACGGAGAGGGCACATTTCTTTAGATCCTGCCGGGTACGATCTACAAGGTTACTCTGTTCCAAAGGAAATGGGAGGTGTGGAAACAGGTTATATCCATGACGCTGAAGCTCCCTTTCGATAGATTGTCTTATTTGGAACAGGTCAAAACTGGTTTCTGCAAGATATACTCCTTTAAGTTCTTCCTCCCGCTCAGCAGAGCCTGTTTCAGATAACCTTTCCAGGTAATAAACCAGATCAAAAAGGCGAAATAGAAAATGCTTTATGTATTCCGGCTTAACGATTTCCTCGGTGTTGATTATGTCTCCTGTAGCCTTGTGATAGATATAGCATCTGAAGTCTTTATGATTGTACATTACCTGAGGCAATGCAAAGGCATCTGTAGGGTCTCTGAAGATCTTAAAGAGGGAGAAGGCCTCATTTTTATCCTCGAGAAACTTTGCCATATCAGTCACCTCTTCGGCAAAACTTTCATCATCGTTAATACCAGAGTCGAATACAGGCAAGTAACAGAGGTAGGGCTCATCCTGCCCAATTGCCTCTTTTAATTCATCAAGGGAAATGAACTGATAAGGAATCTTATTTTTTTCTTTAAGGGCAACCTTTAGATACTTTACAAACAAGTCGATCCAGTTCTCAAGGACCTTGTCATCACCGGCCTGCCGGTGGCTTAAGCAAATTTTAAGCGTATTCTTCATACCCAGCTTTATACTTTCGTAAGACCGGAAAATTTCATAATGGATTCTTTTCTCGCAAGCAGGGAGTCTGTCAGTTCCTCGTAAGCAGCCAGCTGATGGTCAAGCCAATCACCAGGCACCTTCATAAGGATAGCATCCGTTTCGACTTCTATCGTGTAAAACTCATCGCCATAGCTGGGAAGATCCTGCGGTAAAAGCACGTCACCCGCGCTTAAATAAACCCGCTTTTCGTTAGACTCATCAACTAGGCACACTGAGCCCTGATGCACATAATAGAGATCAATCCGTTCAGGACTTTCTTTAAAGCACACAAAGTCTTCTTTGCGGTATTTCTCTATAGTAAGCTTGCTCACGAGCTCACTGAGTACCAGACCTGAGGTTAGGTTAAAGTCTTCTGTTTTACTGAATAGCTCTACTATCTCCCATTTCAGTTCAGGTACGCGCTGTTCTTCATCAGTATCTGCACGAACCACTTTGGCCAGAATTTCATCAGCATCAAAGTAACTGAGCTTATTACTAAAGCGCTGAATGTATTCCTGAAAGTCCACAGCACTGTGCCTGTAGAGGATAAGTGCGGCAGTTTCCCGAAGCATTGGGTGGGGGTTAACGAGGTTAGCCTGAAACAGCTTTACGTCCTCCTCTTCAAAGTCCAATTCGAGCTCCTTCATGGCACAAACCTTTGTCCAGCGGTTTACCCACTTGTAATCCCGCTGAATCAAATCTCTGAGGGCTTCCCTGCGCGACATGGATTCGGTGGGAAACTGATACTGTAATCTTATTATCTTTTCCCTGTAGGATGAGACATTCAGAATGGGAAGCAACATAGGCTTCGCCTCTTCGGCAATGAAGAGTTCCAGTAGTTCACTGGCAAACTCAGCTTTCTCCACGTCACCGCTTCGAATATTTTCCCTAACCAACTCCACAGACCTTGGCTCGTATAAAAGTGCAAGCAACTGAAAAACCTTATCATAATTGCCCTTGATCTCAGCATCCATGGCCTGGATCAGCAATTGGCCGGCCCCTTCACGCTCAAGGTCCAGGTACACTGACATATTCCATATCAGCACACCACATATCTCGTCCAGCTCCCTTTTGATCTCCAGCAGCTTCTCCTTGCTTACAGTATATCCGCTACGGCTGAGTGCGTTAAGTGCAGCTTGTACTACGTTCTGGTTAGTATATTCAAGCTTTTTTAGCAGGTAATCCACAGCCACCCCCCCTCCTACTTTACCATATACTTCTATTATGCGAAGTTGTACTCCTTCTTCCTGACCAGATGTATAAAAAGCTGATTCCAGTACGGGGAGTACTTCAGTACCTGTAGCCACTAGCGAGGCAACGGCTGCATTAGCATATATAGGTTCCCCAAGCTTTTCTATGAGACTGCGATGTAATATTGCTTCCATAGATCCCGCAGAAGCTGCAACGGCTTGTTTTCGTACCCGGACATTACGATCACGAAAAAGCTTATTAAGAAGGCGTGCCTTCATTTCTTCCTCTGCATAAGTTGTAAGCAAGGCACCAAAAACCCTCTCTTTTACTTGCTTAGACAATGTAAGCTGCTCTATGTAGCGAAGCTTTTCCAGTCTGAAAGCGGCCCCTTTTAGTTTTTTATAAGTACTCCGGATAAGGTCCGCGTTAGGCGATACGGGAAAGTATTTGGATTGCTGGATCTTTTCCAGTTCAGGTATTGCATCCAGCAGGCAAAGTCTTCCTGCCATACGCAAGACTACTTCCTGCATTTTATCATCTTCATGAGACAGAAGACCTAATACGGCCTTTCTGGTTACCACCGGGTTAAGGGAGTACAGCAGATTCAGATAACGATTCAGAATCCCAGCTTTTACGGATGGTAGCCTTATGATGATTTTGTCGATAAATGTAGGGGCCACCTCCATATTATCGATACTACGCTGCTGCTTATCAAGTGTGTTTTTCAACACATGACGGTATTCTCTGTGCATTCTGAAAATAACGAAAGAGAGCACGACTGCCAAGGCAGGGTTTATGATGCTGAAGTGCAGAGAGTTAAATGAAAAGGCATCGGTAAACCAGTATAATAACGCTCCCGAAACCAGTATGCCTATTGTTTGTGTAAATACGCCTGCTTTAGCATACGTATCTGTCCGCAAAATAGCTCTGACGGGCTGAAAGTATAGGTTAAATGTGGGGGATTGCAACGAAAAGTGTGTTGCATCATATATTACCCTTTGAACATTCCACACAATGAAGAAAAGGAAGAATGCATCATCATTAGGAGAAAACCCGAATTTGATACCAATAATATATGTGATAATAGAAAATACAGCAGTGATGGCAGCCGGTATGAGCAACGTTGTACGCATGCCATACTGATTCAGAATTTTACCTCTCAGAAATACTTTGATCACCAATGAGGTGCCCTCTACTGCCAGTAAAAAGGCGGTAAGAAAAAAGCAAAGCTGTTCTACATCTTCATACCGATTATCTGTAATAAACAAAAAGCTAAAATTCACGAATTGCCACAATATGGTGGTTACAAATGCGAAAATGCCCAGTAATACCACATATCGTTGTTTAAAGACTTTACTTATAGGGTTTTCATATCCCAAAAACTGCACGCTATCCTGCAACATGGTCAGCAGAGGTTGCTTATTAGCAATACAGAGCAGCAATATTAATGCGGGAATAGAAAATAGTAAGCCGGCTATTATAAAGCGGGTATCAGAAAAAACCTCAAATAGCCCTGTAGATGTGGCTATAGCTAGCACGGCTATCTTTCCAATGGTAAGTCCGTTAGATATCCTGGATGCTTTGCGCTTTTGATCATGTATATCGAAGAGCCTGGTGGTGACCCCTTGAAACATTAACCTGCTGAGCACCAAGTAGGCGGGTAGCCCGGAGAATAGTAGTATTGAGTAAGCGGTGCCCCCTCCTTTAAAGTCATTGATTAATAGGTAGGAAGGATAGAGTATCAGGGCCAATTGTAAAACAACAGCTACCCAAACAAAAGGCCATCGGACCTGGTAGCGGATATAAAATACGGAAAAGACTACGACCCCCAGGCCACCATAAAACAGACCGAGCGCAAGGTCTTTTCCTCCTCCATAATGTAGTATATGGAAGAGTGAGCCAGCCTCATATAGGGCTACTGAGACCCCCAATACAAGGGCCCAGCCATGTAATAATACGTTTAGTCTGCGGTTTTCCTTATTCACGGTTTATTAAGGTGTAAATTGACCTATAGCCATGACAAATATAAAGTAAAGAAGAGTGCGGCTGAACACGGCATGATGAAATAGGTGAAAGTGTCCTTTTTCAAAGATATAATAGCCGCCTATCTCTTATATGGTGATTTATGGACTTTGAATATCCATGTGCTTTTTACAAATGAAACTTTTGTTTTCTCCATCATGGAAAAATACTTTTAGCCACTTTCTCAGATAGTTCAGCCTGTTTCTCCTCCAGCTTTTCCAGTTTTTTCTTCATCAGTTCTTCCTTTATTTCTTCTTTTTTGTCTTTGCTCTGAAATAGAGAAATAATTGGTTTGAACGGAGCACTCAGAACCTTGAAAACCCAGCTTCCGCTATTTTCTTCTTCAACCTTACGTACTCCTTTCATAAGCTTTCTTCCATCCTTTCTGAATTTGTAGAAGCAATAGAGATTCAGATCATTTACTTTTTTGCGTTTTTCTTTCTTTTTGATCTCACTTTCTTGGACAAGGGCCAAAAGTGACTGAGTTGCCAGAAATGATCCTGCTAACAATTCGCCCTTTTTCTTCCTTTTATAGAAGGAATGGATTGATTTTCCGTCCGATACCACAAAATACCAGTACCTTTTCTTCCCCTTAAAAGCATATAGATTGTACTCGTTTTTATTTTCAGTAAATCCAAAATAGCTTACCTCAATGTTATCGAGGTCATCTGCATACATTTCAGCAAGTACCGAGTCTGTGGCAGATAGAGTAGAAAATGAGTAAACCGGACTTAAAGCCATAAAAAGGAGGAGTACTACACCGGCTAACTTCTTCATGATCATAGGTAATTCATTTTTAATTCACGAAACGCTTAGTACAAAACGATTCAATTCCTGTAATTTTCTCACAACCTCACCCCCCTTCCCTTCTACCAAAAATTTGAATCGTAATATTTTAACTGCGAAGTTAGCGTGGCAATGGATATAAAATAATTGAAAAAACGGTAATCTATTGCATTGAGGAATTTACCGGTTCTCTTTTAAAGACTTGCCTAGAAAGGTTACTGGAAATGAAAAAACACGCCCTGTTACTTGTTATGTTATGTGCTTGTGTGCTAGGGGGACACTCGGCTTCAGCTCAGGAAACACTCAAGCAACAATTTGACGAATACATAGACGCCAAAAAGCCGGAATCGCCGGTTGTGGTTGAGTCTGATAATACGAGTCAGGAAAAGGCTATGTCTGGTGTGGACACAGCTACCATGCAGGCAGCTATTACACCGGATACCGTTGCCATATCGGGTGAGGAGGCTGACACAGCATTTATTGACCAGGAAGGTGAAACGGTAGGTTTACAGGCAGATACCACGGCTTTTATAAGTAGGAACCTTGCAGTAAAGGAACGATCTTCTCAAGAGAAGGATGCTTCTGAGGCAGAATATGACAAACAGCTTTATCTTACACATAATAAAGCCTATAAGAAAATTCACAAAAGAGATACCACCCGTAGCGTCTTCGGCTGGCACCCCTATTGGATGGGATCAGCTTTCAAAAGCTATAATTTTGATATTCTTTCTACAGTTGCGTATTTCAGTTACGAACTTAACCCAGCTACTGGGGGCTATTACTCCATACATAACTGGCGTAAAACAGAGTTAATTGATTCAGCTCATGCCCATGGCTGTAAGGTTGTACTCAGTGTCACAAATTTCGGTCAGAATAATAACCGCAAATTTCTCGAAAACCGTAGTGCCCAGCAGCATTTCATCAATAATCTCATCACTTTATTGCGGGAACGGAATGGTGACGGTGTGAATCTTGATTTTGAAAATATTCCGGCCTCACAACGTACTAACCTCACGAACTTTATCATAGACCTTTCTAATAGCCTTACCCGGCAGCGGAAAGACTACCTTATAACGATAGCCCTTCCGGCTGTTGATTTCGGTAATGTCTACAACCTTCCTCAGCTAACTAAATATGTAGATATGTTCGTGATCATGGGATATGAATACCATGGTTCTAACAGTAAAGTTGCCGGACCTGTGGCACCTCTTGCATCGGGAGGGAAGTGGGGGCCTTTTGACCTTGAAAAATCAGTTGACGCATACCTGTTGTCAGGCGTATCTCCGGATAAGCTTATCCTAGGTCTTCCCTATTATGGAGCTGAGTGGACAACCAAAGACCTTAAATTCCCCAGTACAGTAGGACGCTTTGTTGGTAATCCTACTTACCGGCACATTAGGCAACGCCATGGTGAGCCACGTTGCTGTGACGATGAGATCAGCGCATCTGCTTATTACGCCTACAGGAATAATGGCAATCAGTATCGGCAGATATGGTATGAAGACAGCACGTCGTTAGCTAAAAAATACGACTACATTATTGAAAATAAGCTTGGAGGGGTTGGGATATGGGCTCTTGGCTATGACCATGGATATACAGATTTGTGGAAGCTGCTTGCTGCTAAGTTTACACTTCAGGCCCCTCAAAAGGCACAGGCTTCCTCTAAGGCTCTGAGCAGATTTTCATTCCGTCGAATAATGTATATGGCAATGCGATTCATAAATAACCCCGCACGCTTTCTGTCTAACCCCAGACCACTGCTAATGATTTTCGGTAGTCTGTTTGGTGTAAGTATGTTCGGGTTTTTTATGCTGTATCGTTTTGGGTGCCGTCTCAAGCGTGGCACTAACCTGGCAGTGAAGGGTGGCGTAGCCTTCTTTATTATCCTTATGGTAGCAGTTGTATTTATCGCTTTACAGTACACGGGCGTAAGAGAAATTGCGTATTTACTCGGTGGACTGCTGTTGGGGACTATAATATTCTTCGCTTTCAGCCGACGGTACCTTTCAGAAAAGGATTTGCCCTGATATAAAAGAAGTAATATTTACCCTTAAATAGTTTAATTATTTTATATCAAAAACTTGTTTGATTTTTCAAACAAAAATAGCTTTACCCTCGAGTTAAGCATCACTGAATTCACCTCAATACTATCATAGTATAGTGGTGCTTTTCGCAAGAGAAAACTAAATTATTACCACATAGAATGATTCATTCTGCATTATCTTCTACAGCTGATCGTCTAAATGAGTATCTTAGGAATCGTTTTGCTCAAAGCGAGGATAAGGTAATCATGTCGAGCCTGGTAAATCAGGATGGCAGCGTGGCTGTAACTGAAAATGACAGGATCATTCTTACCATGGTTAACCTGCAGCAAGAAACGGTTACTCAGCGATCAATCGCTGCTGACGGCCCTAACAGACCGGTTAATCTTAATATATTCCTACTGTTCTCAGCCTATTTCAGTGAAGGGAACTATGTAGAAGCGCTGAAATTTCTTTCGGCTATCATAGGTTTTTTTCAGGCACATAAGGTGCTCAATCATCAGAATACTCCAGACCTTGATCAGGATATTGATAAACTGGTTTTTGAAATTGTAAACCAAGACTTACAAAACCAGAGTCATCTCTGGGGAATGATGGGCGGCAAATACTTGCCTAGCATTTTATATAAAGTTAGAATGGTTACTATTCAGGAAGGTATGTTCGGTGGTGAAATACCTAACATAACAGGTTTCGGTCAAAAATCCCTCCTATAATATTATAACATGATCGACCTGCTATTCAAATATCAGTCCTTACTTCGTATATCATTACATCATAAGTACTATACTAAAGGAGTTTCTGACCAGTTTAAACTGGTGCCAGTTCCCACTACCTCCCGCATGGTCGAAAAAACCGGTCTTCTGATCAGGAACGATAATAGCGGAATTAATATTCTGGCAGACCTGGATCGCCCTGAGAAAATGCTCTTCTATCTTAATGAGGATAGGCCTCTCCGTTTCTGCTTCTGGTTATTTACCACCAATCCATACTTTACTAATTTTACAAACCTTCCGGTTGAAATAGGTGATAAGGTGCTCTATTTCACTAACAAGGAAAAGAAGTATGATGCTGACAAGCCAACTTCTTTACATAATGGAGAGTATGTGAGTGAAAAAGATCTGGTAGCCGTTAGTTCGGACCCTGTTAGCACGTTCGGCTTTGAAAGGTCAGATAGCTTTGATGTGAAATCAAATGATGGTCACATTACCTATGAGGGACTGGAAGGAGCGAATGTAGCACTTACCTTATCATCCTCTGAAGCTAGTGAAGGCCAATATCGGATACATGGCACTGCAGGAGAAGAAAACTTCATTTATCCAGGGACTAATCTTACACTCAAACCACTCGGGTTAATTGAGATATCCATTGACGGGGAGATGAAAGAGGAGGTAATAAAAGCTATCAGCGAAGAAGGTACCATACCTTCTCATTCTTTTACCGTCACTTTCGAAAGAAGGGCTACCTATTGGAAATACCTTATTGTGCCGCGCTACAGCAACGGCATCAAAAACACCATCATCTATTCTGAAGAAAAAGAAGCTGTTTTTGAGGGTCCTGAAGAAATTGTGCTTCATAATGGCACCACCGCGTGGGCTTTTAGCTCTAAGGAGCCAATTGTTTTACAGGACATGCCTCATTGTCACTTTCAGCTAAAGCGGGCAGGAGCCAATGGCAGCGGTAAGGTGATTGTAAGCAGACTTCCGGCACCGGGCATTGAGATGATTAAGCCTGAGACCAGGAAATCTGATGCAAAAATTTATTCTGAAATAATCGTGTTCATATAATTCTTATAACGAGTTCAATCTATGGCAACATCTTTAGCTACTCCCGGGGTATACATCGAGGAGAAAAATGCCTTCCCTAACTCGGTGGCAGGCATTCCCACGGCTATCCCCGCCTTTATCGGTTATACCGAGAAGGTGTCCCGGAACGGACAGAGCTTAATCAACAAACCGGTACGCATCAGCTCTCTTGCTGAATACCACGCTACATTCGGTGGTGCGTTCCGTAACACATTTAGCATCAAGCCCGCAACCGGTGAAGAGTTTGATTTTGAGTTAGATGGCAACACTTACCAGCTAGCTCCGGATCATGAGTCACCTTTCATTTTCTATAACAGCATCCGTCTGTTCTTTGCCAATGGCGGCAGCACGTGCTACATCGTTTCTGCTGGTGCATACTACAGCAACGAAACTGTAGCTAACAAGTCTGCTTCTTCAGGTGCAAACTCAGGAAAAGACGACAAAAGTGGAAAAGGAAACGACAAGTCGGCTGCAGCAGCTGCTTCATCTCCTACAACAACCACTGTTCGTAAGGCTAATACCATCAGTAAAAAATCTCTTGAAAATGGTATCACTGCCCTTATTAGCGAGGAAGAGCCTACAATGCTTGTGATTCCTGAGGCAGTAATGCTGGAAGAAGCCGACTGCTCTGCCCTTCAGCAGGCCATGCTTATGCATTGTGGCTTCAAAATGAGGAACCGTTTCGCTATCCTTGATGTGTATAACGGGACTCAGTCTCGTACTTATGACGAAACAGATGTAATTACGCGTTTCCGTAACAATATCGGAATGAATCAGCTCAACTATGGTGCTGCTTACTATCCCTGGGTACTTACCTCTATCGTACAGAACGACGAAGTTAGCTATTCTAACATTTCTAACCTTGACGTACTAGAGCAGGTACTGAACAAAGAAGCTGATACAAATGCTGACAATCCCAAGAAGGCTGAAGAAATCAAAAACGAAATCAAGAAGCTTAAGGACAGCAACACAAATGAGGAAAGCCTTTCTCAGACACTGAAGGTTATCAGCCCTACTTTCAAGAATATTCTTGACAGAGTAAAGCAGAACCTTAATATTCTTCCTCCAAGTGCAGGTATGGCAGGCATCTACTCAATGGTGGACAACAGCCGCGGCGTGTGGAAAGCTCCTGCTAATGTAGGATACAGCAACGTTATCTCACCTGTAGTGAAACTTACTCACGACGACCAGGAAGACCTTAACGTAACTGTATCGGGTAAGTCTGTAAATGCTATCCGTTCATTTATTGGTGAAGGAACAGTTGTTTGGGGTGCCAGAACCCTAGATGGCAACAGCCAGGACTGGAGATATATAAACGTTCGCCGTACACTCATCTTCATTGAGCAGTCTATTAAATATGCTGCGAAGACCTATGTGTATGAAGCCAATGCCAGCAATACCTGGGTACTTGTTAAAAGTATGATTTCCTCTTTCCTGAACGATCTTTGGAAGCAAGGTGGCCTTGTGGGTACTAACCCCGGCGACGCTTACGAAGTACAGGTTGGTCTGGGAAGCACTATGACCCCTAATGATGTACTAGACGGTGTCATGAGAATCACAGTGAAGGTGGCCGTAAGCCGTCCTGCTGAATTTATCGTGATCACATTCCAGCAAAAGCAGCAGGAATCATAATCTTCATTAATCTCATTTATTAACGACTAATATTTAACGCTATATATCATGGCAGAAGAAATTTGGCCAATTCCTAAGTTTCACTTCTCAGTAGAGTGGGCAGGAAATGAAGTAGGTTTTCAGGAAGTTTCCGGTCTGGAAATGGAAACCCAGTTTATTGAGTATCGTGCAGGAAACGATGCTGACCTCGTGACTAAGAAAGTACCTGGTCTCAAGAAAAATGGTAACATTACGCTTAAGAAGGGTATGTTCCGTGGCGACAATCTATTCTGGGATTGGTTCATGGACGTTCAGACTAACCCTGAGCGTCGTGAAACTGTAACTATCACACTGATGGACGAAGAAGCCAGCCCTGTGGTAGTGTGGACTGTAGTTAATGCTTTCCCTGTGAAAGTTACAGGTCCGGATCTCAAATCAGATGCCAACGAGATAGCTATAGAGTCTATCGAACTTGCTCACGAAGGAATCACTCAGGAAGCTGCTTAATAAATAATAAATTATGCCTGGATATATACCTCCCGTTGGGTTTAGATTTGACGTACGCGTGGTTGATAAACTTGAGGCTGCTTTTACAGCGTCTGCCTCTATGGGTATCACAGACGATGTGGATGGTAGTTTTCAGGATGTAGCAGGTATTTCAGTTGAGTATCCTACTGAATCATATCAGGCAGGCGGGGAAAACCGGTACGTGTACCAGTTACCCCAGCCTGCTAAATATTCCAAACTTGTACTCAAGAGAGGGCTGGTTACTGACTTCTCTAATCTTTCAGATTGGTGTCAGGAAACCTTTGAAAGCAACCTTGGGAAAATTCTTACCAAAACTCTTGTAGTAAGTTTGCTCGGAGAGTCAGGAATGCCCGTAATGGTATGGTATTTCACAAACGCATACCCTGTTAAGTGGGAGGCTTCTAACTTCAATTCCATGGACAATAAAATTGTGGTGGAAACATTGGAGGTTGTATACCAACGCTTTGAGAGTATAAGTATGGACAATGCACTGACAGGTGCGGTGGGTAGTATGTCTTCCGGCCTTGGATTCTAATATTAAACCCCGGCGATTCCATGACCCTTCAGATTAAAGAACTTTCAGTTAAGATAAAGGTGACAGAAGAGTCCCATTTGCATACTGCTGCAAGAAACGCGGCTCTGTCATTTACTAAAGAAGATAAGGATCAGCTCATAGAAGAGTGTATTGAACGAGTCCTGGAAAAGCTTGAATTACAAAATCAAAGATAAAGGCGAATGGCTAGTTTTGGCAAGCTCGCAGGTATGGCGACCGGTGCAACCGGTGAGGATAAGTTCATCAAGCTGAAAATAGTAGGCTATCAGGATCCCACTCGTCAGAAAAAACATAAGGAGTACGAAGTATTTCTTAACCCTAATCAAATCACCCAAAATCATACGGTAGTTTTTGCTCAGGAGGAAGCCCTGGGTTCTACAGCACCTGAAAATAAGTTTAATAAGACAGGGCCCCAAACCCTCGGTTTTACACTTTTACTTGACGGTACAGGTGCCACTGGTGAAATCATCGAAGTGGGTGAACACATCGCAAAGTTTAAGGATGCCGCTTATAATTACATAGGTGAAACCCATGAAACTCCCTATCTAAAAGTTACTTACGGCTCGCATATAGAGTTTAACGGGCGCTTACAGACCCTGAACATTACCTATGAAATGTTTAAGCCTAACGGAGATCCACTCCGTGCTAAATTACTCTGTAACTTTACCACTGCTGAAGACAGAAAAACTAATGTCAAAAAAAACTCGGCAAACTCACCTGACCTCTCACATTTGGTAACGGTGAAAGAGGGGGATAACCTGCCGATGATGTGCGAGAGGGTATATGGTGACAGTACTAAATACCTTGATGTGGCTCGCATAAACAACCTTGTAAACTTTCGCAACCTTAAACCCGGAACGGAGCTTTTGTTCCCTCCGATAAGATAAACGCTTAAAGCATTTTATGGCTGCAAAATCAATTGTTTCTGAAGTCTCCGGAGTAGTAACCCAGATAATAAAGGTAGATGGAAAAGATCTTCCCCTTTATTATGGAATCCGCACTATTCATGTTCTCAAGGAGATAAACAAGATAAGCAGTGCCAGAATAGAATTTATTGACGGTAGTATCTCATCCGTTGATAGCTTTGAAATCAGCAATAAGGGTAATCTTATTCCTGGAAAAGAAATTGAAATCCAGCTTGGCTACCAAAGTAAAAACAAGACTGTATTTAAAGGTATCATCGTTAAGCATGGCCTTAAAGTAAATAAAAGAGGCGAATCCATCCTGACAGTAGAGTGTAAGCACCCCGCTGTTAAAATGACGATGGGACGTAAAAATGCGGTTTACACTGAAAAAAAGGATGCTGACATTATAAAAGAAGTAGCCCAGAAGCATAGTGTAACAGCGAAGGTAGGTACTACAGCAGATGCCTTTGGCGATGTAGTTCAGCACTATACTACGGACTGGGATTTCATTATGATGCGAGCCGAGATACATGGGCTCGTTACCATCTGCAAAGATGACGGATCTATTGAACTGGCAGAGCCTGACCCTACCGCTGCAGCCAAAATAAAGGTCATGCCTAATGACACCCTGCTTGCCTTTCAAGCAGAAATGGATGCCCGTACGCAATACCCCAAGGTTAGTTGTGCAAGCTGGGATTTACAGGACCAAAAAGTGCTTTCGAAAAGCATTTCAAGTGCAAAGGAAGTAAAAGCCGGCATGACCGATAGCAAAAAACTATCCAGTGCGCTTGGATTGGAGGATTATCTGATCCAGACGGCAGGAGTACTGCCAATGCCTTATCTCCAAAATTACTCCACATCCAAGCTGCAGCGAAGTAAACTGGCAAGGATAAGAGGCAAAATTACCATGTATGGGTATTCGGACATTCACCCCGGCGAGACTATCGAACTGGAAGGAATGTCTGAGCAATTCAATGGGGTGTGCTACATAGGCGGTATTGAGCATACGCTAACCGGGGGTGATTGGAAGATGGATGTTCACCTCGGTCTTTCCCAGGGGTCATATGCAGAAGAGACCAATCAAATCGATTCCCCTCCGGCTTCAGGCATGTTCTCAGGTATGCCAGGACTTGCAACCGGGTTGGTTAAAAAAATTGACCAGGACCCGGATGGCCATTTCAGGGTGCAGGTTACCATCCCCACTTTAGTGCAGGATAATATGCCTGTTTGGGCCAGGATGGGACACTTCTATGCTACTAAAGAATCGGGTCTTTTTTTTATGCCGGAAATAGGAGACGAGGTTATTCTGGGATTCATTAACGAAGACCCGATGAACCCTGTCATACTTGGTAGCCTGTATAGTAAAAGTAAAAACCCTCCCCTGGTACCTGAAGAAGGTAATAATATAAAAGCATTGGTTACAAGAAGCCAGTGCAAGATCAGTTTTGATGAAGAAAAGAAGATCATTCAGATTGAAACGCCCGGCGGGAATATCATGACGATGGATGATGATCAGAAATTTATCAAACTGGTAGATAGTAATAAAAATGAAGTGCTGATGTCTGACAGTGGCATCAGCCTTACTACCGAAAAAGACGTAGTTATCTCAGCAAAAGGAAATATCACGATGGAGGCGAAAGGCAATATTGAGTCTAAAGCTACCGGTGATCTTACCGCCGAAGGTATGAATGTCCAATTGAAAGGCAGTGCCAAATTTGCTGCGGAAGGACCGCAGGCAGAAGTAAAAGGAAGCGCCCAGACCGTCATTAAAGGCGGTATGGTGATGATAAACTAGATATATGCCCTCTGCTGCAAGAATAGGAGATATGCACACCTGCCCTATGCAAACGCCGGGTACACCCCCCATTCCCCATGTGGGTGGACCTGTAATGATGGGTGCACCTACCGTGCTCATCGGAGGGATGCCGGCTGCCTGTCTGGGGGATACGTGCACTTGTGTTGGTCCACCGGATACTATCGCCAAAGGATCGGCTACTGTAATGATCGGCGGCAAACCTGCTGCCAGGATGGGCGATACCACTGCACATGGGGGCTCAATTGTGGTGGGTTGCCCTACAGTACAAATAGGAGGATAAAAGGATGAAGCATAAAAAGACATTTCTTGGAGTAGGCTGGAAATTCCCTCCTACTTTTGAAAAAAACACTGGTAGCGTAATGCTTGTCTCTGAGGAAGAAGATATTCGCGAAAGCCTGCGTATTCTTTTGTCGACCCGAAAAGGCGAACGTGTGATGCTACCCGATTATGGCTGTGACCTGTCATTTGCAGCATTCGATACGATAGACAGTGCCTTATTTAGTCGAATACGGAGCGCTATAGAGTATGCCATACTCTATTACGAGCCCCGAATTATACTTGAAAATATAAATATCAGGCGCGATAAAGATCATGATGGGTTATTGCTTGTCGATATTGAGTATATCATACGTAAGACAAACAAGCGAACTAATATGGTCTATCCTTACTACATACTCGAAGGTAGTGAGGCCAGATACAAACCTCTGTAAAAGAATCGGCTATAAAAGGAATGAACGGGAACAACTTCAATATTAAAATTGGCACTAACCAGGATAACAGGCAGCTTAAGGCCCTGAATCTGGACTATGTTAAAGTGGATGAGAGGTCTTTTGAGGATCTGTTGGTTTTTTCATGGTCTTTCTCACGGCTGCTGAATTATTATAATGGCGAAAACCAACCAGATGGTGACTGGTCTCACTTCCTTACCGACGAAGCAGTTATTCTCGCCTCTATTATTGATGCCGACCCCCTCGTTCCTGAAAAACGATTCAAGGATAACCTACAGAAAACCATACTCTTCCTTAAACCTGCCAAGAAAATTAAATATCTCAAAAAGTGCTTTGACGAGATATTTCAGTTGGCCCGTAAGTTTGATTACTGGTACAGGCAATTGCAGGCAGTTGAGGAGTTTAACCGGGCAAACAGCAGCATACGAAATGAGATCAGTAGTGCTATAGGCTCAAAACTGGGTCCCTCCTTCAGGAAATTTCGGGGACTTGATGAACTAATTTCCAGAGATCAGGACATCGAAGACCGCGTAGGAATGGATTATTCCGGGTTTGATGAAATCTGGCAGTTGTATGAAATTGAAGAACAGAATTATGGCGGAGTTGAGCCCCTGAAAAAGCGAATTGAATTTGTCGCTGATCGTTTATCCCAGATTTTTCAGGGCTTCTTCGAGACCCTTCTTTACTTGAATCAAAAGGCCCCGGATTATCTGAAAAGCTCCCTTCAGACAGATAACCATTACCCTGAGGTAGCCCTGTTCATTTCATTTATTAAGCTATTCAGAGAAAATCAGGAAAATCTTAATCAATTCACCCGCAGGCATCTGGAGTTTTATTTCCATAATATTCTCCATCAGCAGCCAATTGCTCCCAAGGCAGATAAGGTATATCTGAACTTCATTCCAGATGAGACAGTACCATTTTCTGATGTAAAAAAGGGCACGCTATTCCTGGCAGGCGAAGACCCTGAAGGCAACGAAGTACGTTATGCAGCCGATAATGATCTTCGTATTACACATGGCAAAATCTCTGCCCTTAAATCCGTATTTATTCCTAACAAAAGTCTCAATGTTCGAGGCAGGGAAAAGAAAATTGCCAGCCGGGTAATGCAGGCTACCATACCCTTAGAAGGAGGTATTGTAGGCCAGGTTAACGGCCTGCTTCGTAAAACGTACCCTACATTTGGTGAAGATCAGGCCGGCAAGAGCATCCACGAGCGTACAATGGACCTTGCTTCCGTAGGCTTCGCCATCTCCTCCCCTGCCCTGAAGCTGGCCGAAGGACAGCGGGAAGTCACTGTTACCTTCCATTTGTTTGAATCAGCTTTTAAGAAATTTGAGAAGCATCTGGAAGATCTTGCGTTTGCAGATAGCATTTCAGAAAACGAAGTATTCATTAAGTCCTTTCTTGAGGCCTTTGATATCAGCCTTTCCTGTGAAGAAGGATGGTTTACCCTGAGCCGTTACGTCGCCACACGCAACAATCTGCAAAATACTATATCCATTAAGTTTACACTAGGTAATGAGGATCCTCCTGTCGTAAACTTCAATAATGAGATTCATAGAGGGAAATATGGCCAGGGATTACCTGTAATACGGTTTGAACTCAATAGCAATGCCTACACGTTCGTTTACTCATTGCTCAATGAGGCTGTTTTAGAGCGGATTAGTTTCCATACCTCTGTCAAAGGAGTGAAAAATCTGTTGCTCCATAACGATATGGGACTATTAAGCGCCAATAACCCATTCTTCCCATTCGGTCCCATGCCCCATGTGGGGTCATACCTGCTAATAGGTAGTAGTGAGGTGTTCAATAAGTCACTGGACGAGCTCAGTTTAGATATTGAATGGTTTGACCTTCCCCGCCATCAGAGTGGGTTCTTTGGTCATTACCATGAGTACAAGGCTGATGTGGATAATGAATCCTTCAAAGCAAAAATATCTGTACTTGATGGGGGGCGTTGGGTTCCCGAGCCTGCTGACCAGCAGGAATTTACCCTGTTTAGCACGGTGGATCGGCAGATAAACGAATCCCCGGCTCCTCAAAGTGAGCTGCAGACCAGGAAACGAATTGACAGTATCGATATCAAATCGATCAAGCAGCCAGCCTATTACCAGGGCCTTAATGAGGAACTGATATACAGAAATACCGCGCAACGTGGGTTTTTAAAGCTTGAATTGAGCTCTCCCGGAGAAGGGTTCATGCATAGTCTGTATCCTAACGTGCTCTCCCAGATCACTATTGATAATTCACGAACAGGTTTCTTCCGTAATGCCAAGAAGAAGCCTATGCCGCATACGCCTTATTCACCCCAGATTAAAAGCTTGTCGCTCAACTATAGTTCTTCTTCGGTTATGAACATTGATAACCGTAGCCAGAATAATAGCGAAGGTAATGGTAAGCGAGGTATGCTTTACCATATACATCCCTTCGGAGAGAGCGTCGCCTTTCCGGATACCAGTAAACAGGAAATCTATCTGTTACCCGAAATGAATTATGAGGGTAGCTTAATGATTGGACTGTCACGAATTCATCCTCCCGAGACTATCACCATGCTTTTCGAGATGCTGGATGAGTACACTATTACCTCAGAAGAAGACCCGCCGGTAATTGAGTGGAGCTACTTGTGCCATAATGAATGGCGCTACCTCTCCCCTAGCCGGATCGTACGTGATGAAACCAAGGGCTTTCTAAAGACAGGCATCATAGCCATAGAACTACCAGGCGATATTACAAAAGGAAATACCCTACTTGACGGCGGCTTGTACTGGGTAAGAGCCGCAGCCAAGAAGAACCATCATACGGCTTCTAAAATAGTGAGCGTAACGCAGCAGGTGCTCACGGCCACTCTGGCTCCCCAGTCTATGGGAGGCAGCCACCTGGACGAACCTTTGCCTGCTAAAACCATTACCAGGTCTCTGTCGAATATCCAGGGGGTAAGAGCCATTAACCAGCCTTTAGAATCCTTCGGTGGCATACATGGTGAAAAACCGGAAGAGTTTTATACCCGGGTTGGCGAGCGACTTCGTCATAAATCTAGAGCCGTAACGGCATGGGATTTTGAGCGTATTGTACTCGATAAATTCCCGGCTATCTACAAAGTTACCTGTTTGTCAGGGATGAATAGCATGAACCTTGATGCCCCTGGTAATGTGTTGCTAGTGGTGACGCCTTACACTAACCAACTGGCCAATCCGTATGAACCTATGGCCAGTTCAGAGTTGCTTTATGATATTAAGCGCTACCTCCAAAGTGCAGCCAGCAGCCACTTGAAACTGGAGGTCAGAAACCCTCACTATGAGCGCATTAAGATCATGTGCAGCGTAAAATTTGCAGAAGGTTATAATTATGGGTATTACCTGCAAAAACTGAATGAGGAGATTAACAGGTACCTGATTGGTGACCTGAATGCTTCCCGGCGTAATCTGCAACTTGGCGGCAAGGTTAATAGTAGTGATATTCTTAGTTTTATGCGTACACTACCGTACGTTGATTTTATCACTGAATTCAGCATGATCCAGGCCGCATGGGATCTCGGGGGTAAATACGTGTTGCTGGACACAGCCCGGGAAGGTGATGAAAGACCCTACCTGCAGGCCACAAAACCCTGGTCTGTATTGGTGCCTGCACAGGTACATCAGATTAAAGTATTGAATGAAACCACTGAGCTCCACAGCAAGCAGGCTGGCATAGACTCTCTTGAGCTTGGCTATGACTTCATCATAGAATAATAACATGGCTGTACAGAACCGAAATACACTGAAAGGATTTTTCCAGAAAGGACAACTTCCATCCGAAGGCCACTTTAATGACCTGATCGATTCTGTGATCAATAAGGTCGATGATGGAATGTCTAAAACGATAGAAGACGGGCTTATGCTCTCCCCTATCGGGACGTCCCGAAAACTCATCAGCTTTTACAAAAGTATTGAAGAGAAAAGTCCTGCATGGTCCATTGATATTAACAGCGGCGATGGAACACTTAACTTTAATAATCATGTAGGAGATAGTGTAATCTCCCTTCAAAATAATGGAAATGTCGGCATCAATCAGCCGTCACCAGAGCATACACTCGATGTGAACGGCATGGTAGCTATGAAAGGGCGGACCGGTACCTACCACAAGGGTAAAGTGCTGGCCGATGGTAAGTGGCATCCTATCCTAACGGAGCTTAACGGGTGCTTCGCCTTTGAAGTAGTCGCTGGAATCGGTAAGAAAAAGACCGGTAAATATGCTCTCATTCATGCACTT
Source organism: Roseivirga sp. BDSF3-8 (assembly GCF_041449215.1). Taxonomy (NCBI): domain Bacteria; kingdom Pseudomonadati; phylum Bacteroidota; class Cytophagia; order Cytophagales; family Roseivirgaceae; genus Roseivirga; species Roseivirga sp. BDSF3-8. The sequence goes on from NZ_JBGNFV010000001.1 coordinate 4,920,212, forward strand.
GCTTTGAGCACCTTTGGTAAAAGTAAAAACCGGATCAGGGTGAATCAGGGGTACTATGGAGTAAGGTGTAACAAAATAGAGCTTCGCTGGACAGGTGATACGTACAATTTCAATCTGGAAATGAGAACAAGGTGTAGCTATGGAGGTGATTATTATGTGAAGTATTACATCAGTAGTCTATGGTCCGACCATTTCATGGACGGAAGTATAGAAATGTGATACTTTGTACCTAAACAGATCCTTACTACCATATGAAAAACTTAGCCCTGCGCGTATCTCTGGATGAAGCTAACCTTATTATGAAGGCTTTAGGCGAACTCCCCTTTAAAGATGTGTACGAACTGATTGGAAAGCTTAATGAACAGGCTAACAATCAATTGAAGCCCGGCGAAAAGGAAAATGAAAAAGATAGTTCCGGGTATTCTGTAGGAAGAAGTGATTTCGACATCGATAAACTACTGGGTGACGACAAATAACCTAAAGGCATGGAACAACCGCTTTTTATAGCGAAGAAAGAGTCTGAACAAAAAACCCTTGATTTTGAATATCTTAGGTCACAGGGTATAAAATATATTCAGGAACTTACAGGAGCTTTCTGGACAGATTTTAATGAGCACGACCCTGGGGTTACCATCCTGGAGCAATTGTGCTACTCATTGACTGATCTAGCCTACCGGACAGAATTTGATGTAAAAGATCATCTTTTTAATTCAAAGTCCAGTGACCAGGCTTTCTTAAAACCTAATCAGATTCTCCCATGCAATGCCCTTACGGTAAATGACTACCGTAAACTGGTATTCGATTCCGTATTTGAAATTAAAAACGTCTGGCTGGAGCCGGTGAGTAGTGAACAGCATTCACTCAATGGTTTATATAAGATATTTCTGGACGTTGATAGTAATCTTCGCGATGAGGATTTTATCGAAGGAATAAAGCAAAAAACCCAGGAAGTATTTGTTGCTAACCGCAATCTGGGTGAAGATATTGAGGAAATAGTAGTCCTGGAGCACTTACCTGTTTCTGTAAATGCTGAGGTGGAAACAGACGGAACGGAAGATCTGGAACATACCTTAGCCAAAATTTTCTTCCGGATAGAAGAGTACCTCTGCCCCGAGATTCGCTTTTATTCTTTGGAAGAACTAAGAGAAGAAGGGTACTCTCTCAATGATATATTCAACGGACCTTTGCTTAAGCACGGGTTCATCAAAAACGAAGAACTTCACCCTAAGCCCAACCGAATACTTATAAGTGAGATCATTAAGATCATCATGCAGGTAGAAGGAATAGTCAGTGTGAAGAACCTCTACCTTCAGGTTGACGGTAAAATCTATAATAACCAGGTAGATTTGCCTGCTCATCACCTTCCCCACCTTGTTACTGAAGTAAATAGCGGAGAATACAGCATCAAGTTCTTTAAGGGAAGTGTGAGCTACGGATCGCTGGAGGAAAAAAATGTAAGGCGTAAGCTCAATGAGCTTAAGTCAGCCACAAGAAGGGTCTACAGGCTGAATGAGGAAGCTATTGAACTTTCAAAAGGTGAAAACCTGGGTATTGAGGAGTATTACAGTATTCAAAATCACTTTCCCCTCAATTATGGCATTGGTTCTTACGGTGTGCCTGACGAGCCTACGCGTCAGCGGGTGGCCCAGGCGCGGCAGCTCAAGGCTTATTTGATGATTTATGAGCAGTTGCTAGCCAACTATTTGAGCCAGTTATCTCATGTGAAGGATCTGTTTTCTATCCGTGATGTGTCTGATAACACCTATTTTTATCAGGCACTGAAAGCAGTACCTAATGCAGAGCCTCTATTCAAAAATGAGGCTGATAAAAAGCTGGATGACCCCTTACTTGATGGAGCTAATATACCTTTGAGTTACGAGAAGGGTCTTCCTGAGTTGATAAAGGAAAAGGACAATTATAAAGAGCGTCGTAATCGTTTCCTTGATTACCTTCTTGCGATCCATGGAGAAAGTTATCAGCAATACGCCCTCAGTCAGTACAATTATTATTTTGACGAGGATGACTTTGAACGGCATCTGATACAAAATAAAACCAGGCTGCTGCATAGCCTGCCATATATTAACCGTAACCGGGCAAAGGCTTTCGACTACCTCAGTGAGAGTGTGAATACCACAAACATTGCAGGGCTGGAAGCAAAAGTATCCATACTTCTCGGCCTCGGTGTGGCTCCAGGTGATGCAGATGAAGATCAGACCTACCGTGCTCATTCACTGATAAGCGCTATTACCCGACATGGGATAGAGCTACAGGCTAAGGATGCTAAGAGGACTCAGCTACGCAAGTGGATCAGAAGTTCGAATGTGCCTGACAACATTACTACCGACCTTATCGAATCTACTTTTGATTTTGTAGATGCAGAGGACGTATCAGTGGCTATGGATGATAAGGAACGCCACGAACTGCTTAAGGAGACACTCCCCTTCCGCAGTAATCAGCTAACTGCTGACTTTTTGCAGGAAGGTATTGACCTATTTGGGTACAGAGTTGGTAAGGTTCCCGATTCTGAAGAGTTTATGGTGGTTTATTACCAGGGTGGAGAAGAGCCTTGGTTACAGATAGGCCGTTTTGAGTCTGAAGAAAAAGCTGCCACGGCCGTTATCGAGCTGGTGGATTTTCTGAAACGGGTAAATATTGAGTCAGAGGGAGCCCATTTGGTCGAGCATATCTTATTACGACCATCTGTAGAAGACCGTAAGTTTGGCATTTATCTGAGGAATGAAAATGGAGATCTCTTCCTTAAAAGCCGCAAGCAGTATTCTTTTGAAGAAAGGAAAAAAACGATCAATGTCCTGCGTGAGCACCTGAACCGATATGAGAACTACTCAGTAGAGATCACCTCCACTAATGATTTTGAGGTACAATTCAATACACCGGATGAATTTATCCGGTTTGTAAGTATTGAAGCTTATGAATCAGTGGAAGAGACTCATGCCCGAATGGAAAGGTTATACCGCTACCTTAGTAACAAAGATGAGGTAAGAAGCTATAATGATAAGATTGGGTATTACCTCCAGAATAGTGAAGAACAAGGGGAGATTCCCGAAGAGTTTTTCAGTTACCGCATTAGTATGATCTTCCCTGACTGGACTGCTCGTTTTGCCGACCCTGAGTTCAGGTCTCTTGCCGAAGACGTAATTAGCCAGCAACAACCTGCTAACATTGGAGCCCAATGTTATTGGGTAGGTGCTGAAAGCATGAAAGAGTTTGAGACCGTCTATTATAGCTGGATGGAAGAGATGCGCAAGGACCAACCGGCTAAAGAAGAGCTGGATAAGTTACAGACATTAATGACTGGTCTCCTGCTTACCTTTAAGTCTGGCAGTAATGCGTAGGTAATTCATGAGCAGGCATGTTATCCGCTCGTTTAACGTAGAGATCGATAGTGACAGTGAAGCCCGGGGACATCAGTTAAACAAACAGCTCAATGATTTCCTGTTGGCTGAAATTGTTCCTGAGATCGAACGAGCCATGGAGGATGTGGCCGGTGGGGCCGAAATATGGCATTTAGACCAAATAAACCTTGACTTGGGTACCTGCAAAGGCGATGAGTTTACTGATGAGTTTAAAAACCGTCTTCTTTTCAGGTTTCGTGAGGCCCTGCGGTCTGCTATTGATGGCACGCCGGGTGATGATGCCTCGGAGGCTGAAAAGTCCGACCCTGCCAAGTCCCGCTATGCCCTGCTCAAACATTACCTGAAACACGGTACCCTTCCCTGGTGGGCTGAAGAGATTGATTTCAGTGAATTCACAGGGAGGGAATCTGCCAAAAGCACTTTTTCTTTAAGTGACCTTATCGAACAAATGCTCACAAAAGAGGCAGCAGATTTTCGGAGGTTGATGAAAGAGCTCCTTCCCTCCTCTATTATAAGAAAACGCCTGATCAGACAACTCGATGACTCTACCCTGCATGCTATGGTAACAGGCTATGATTCGGCGATCAAAGAGAGTGATTCTTTAGTAAGAAACCTTTTGCAGGCCTCCGGGTCATTAACCGAATCAGGTAGAATAAATGAACATCGGGAAAATTTATGGAAGCAGGTTTTTGAAACCTTTCTTATAAAAAAAGAATCAGGCGAAAAAGCCAAAGAAACCCTCGCACTGAAATGGCTGGAGCAAACGCTTACATCTTCCTCCTCTGATACGCTGGCAGTAGCTAACAAGCTTAAGAAAGTACTGGCCACAGAAAGAAGCCAGGTACGAACAGAGGATAAAAACATTTGGCATAAAATACAACAAACCAGCGAGGAATACTTTCTTCAGGAATTACCGTCCAGTTGGCGAAAAGTCTCCTCAAAAGCAGAGGTAGCCAGATCATTGGATATATCCCGCACCGCCAAGCTTCTCCGCACATCTCAGGCTGGCCAGGACAGTTTCACGGCATCTTTCTTTATAGAAGTGGGCAATAGGCTTAGTGCTTCCTCCAGGCAGGCTTTTACCCGCTTTATTCTTGATATTGTATTTGATAGCCGCTATGGCCGTATCAGCCAAAGGGAGTTAATTGTAGAGACAGTATTATTCTTTTCCAGAATCCTGTCGATGGCAGAAGAGGATATATTGAGGTATGTTGGTGCCTATGCTACGGAAACAGAGATAAAAAAATGGTCTAGTAAAGATGCTTCAGATCCTGATAAAGTTCGGGAATTAGTAGAAACTGAGGCTGAGGATGAATCCGACTGGACCAAATGGAAAAATAAAGACCTGATCACTTCTTTCCTTCTTTATGGAGTTATTCCCTGGAGTGATCGAAACCTGGTCAAAGAAGAGAGCCTTGAAAAGATTTTCCTGGAGTGGGCTGAAACAGATCCGGTAGGGTTTCAGAGGCTCATTCAGCAAATTGACTGGAAGCAAAAGCCATTTGTAGTCAAGAGGATACTGAACACCTTCAGTCCAGAATTAGCCGATAGAATTTTGGAACAATTACCACGTACGGTAGCACAGTTGATGTCTCCCCCGCCTGTTTCCCTTGACACTCTGCTGGCATCTCCTCACCTCCTCTCCCATTATTTGCATTTGTTTGCTGCTGACAGGCAGTGGTCACCCATGGAGTGGCAGCCAGGTCTTACCATTCCACTGCTATTAAAGGAATATTATACTAAAAAGCCTGATACCTTAAAGCTCATTATTGAAGCCTTTCCGGTTGAAGTGATTGAGCGGATTCAAACTAAGTTACTCAGCCTGCCGGAAGAAGGACTTAAAGCCTCAGGGCTAAGTGCCGATATTGTCACTAACATCGTTGACGAGTTGAAGTCATACACTCAATCCGCTACAGAAAATACCAGAGGCAGCCTTATGCCTCGGGAAGGCTATCAGCTTAAGGAATGGCTGGAAGAAGTTAAGAAGTTTTTAAAAGAAGGCATCAGTGATGATTTAGGGACTATTAATTACAAGGTTCAGGCTTTATTGCAGAGTAACCCGACACAAATCATTGGTGTGCTTCATAGTTTTTTGCCCTCTGGAGCAGTAATCAAGCAGTGGGTGAGTCATTTGGGAGAATCTACCCTGTCACGCATCACCTACATTCTTGCCGGTACTCATTATGCGGAAGCCACTAAGCTTGCTGAACGGATGATGATTTTGCCCACCACACATATGGGAGTAAGAGGTAAGCGATGGTATTCACTCCTGACCTACTTCAGCAGTGGCTTTGAAAAGTCTTACTCGCCTTTTCAATTTGTAATTAAGGCCCTGGATGAATTTGTGCCTCCACCTCAGGATACCATTTTGTTTTTGGCTAAACTCTTCAGGCAGGAGCGTAATAAAGAACTCCGCACAGAATACAAAAAGCTGGCACTACTGGTATCTGATTCTCAGTCGGTAGCCACTGCTATCGATGATTTTGTCAAAGGCCGGCAGCCTATAGGAGATGCTAGTGTGGTGGAGATATTCACGGAAGGTGATCCTGAAGCCTCTGTTAACGGTCAGAATAGCTCTCAGGAAGACAGCCCCGCTTATAAGCCTGAAGAGTCGCAAACAGAAAAAACAGATTCTACTATTGAAGACCAGGTTGATGAGCAGCGTAGCACATCAAAGGAAGAGAGAACAGAAAAGGAAACAAGAGATGAGAAAAGGGCTGAATCAAATAATTTAAACAAATCATCTGAAGAAGAGCCAGGATCTGAAGAAATAGAGGAAAAGGGAAAGAAAAACGAAAAGTCCCCTGAGAAAAGCGAAGAAGACGATAAGAAAAAGGAAAAGCTTCCACAACGAAAAGAAGAAGAGGATATACCAGAACCTCCGGAAAAGGAGCCGATGTTTATTTCCAATGCCGGACTTGTTATATTACACCCTTTTATTACCCGGCTTTTTAAAGCGTTGGGCCTTACGGAAAACAAAGCTTTCAGGGATGAGGATGCTGCACACAAAGCGGCTCATGTATTGCACTTTTTAGTGTATCATCATACAGAGGGCGAGGAACATGAAATGGTACTGGAAAAAGTATTGTGCAATATTCCATTAGGGGTACCCCTGAAGAAGGGCTTTGAACTGAATGACGAAGAAAAGGAACTCTGTATCAGTCTTACTAAAGCGGCAATCAACTACTGGGAAATACTTAAAAACTCTTCTGTTGATAACTTCAGGGCCTCATTTCTACTAAGAGAGGGGGCTATTTATTATGAGGGTAGAGAGTGGCGCTTGCATGTAACTCCCAAAGGGCTGGATGTTCTTATGGAAAAACTACCTTGGTCCATCGGCATGATTCGCTTCCCATGGATGGAAAAAGTGCTTCATGTGAACTGGACATAAAAAAAACCCGACCATGGTTTTGTCATAGCCGGGATACGATCATTGTAATACAATGACCTTTTTCACAGGTGGGATAGGTTTTCTTTTTCACAGGTTTGGCAGGGTGACAAGGCACGCACTGCAATAAATCCAGGTGGTCAGCCCGGACAAATAATACACTAGCAATTACCTGTAAATCTTACACCAAATCAATCCCTATTTTTGGGGATTTTGGATAAAATAAGTGTTGGGGAGGCCTAAATAGGATTTTAAAGATGATTTAATTGAACGAAAATACTTTACTGGCTTCCTTTATCAGCTCAGCTGTATTTCGCACTTTAAATTTACTCATGAGATTTTTGCGATGAGAGGTAGCCGTGTGGCTACTGATATTGAGTCTTTCTGCCAGCTCCTTTGAAGAGAGCCCTTCTGCTATAAGCTGCAGCACCTGCATTTCCCGATCACTTAGTTGCTCCAGCCTGTTTTTAAGCCATTTGTACCTGTGAAAATGCTCGTTTACCTCACGCAGCCTGATTTCCTCGCTGCTTTTCTTAATTTCTGTGAGTTTCTGGCGGGTGGTACTCATTTCACGTTCGTCCAGATAGGTTGAAAGCACGCTAAGGAGATATTCAGATTTGTGGTGTACCTCTGTTACATCTTTGACCATCCCCACCATCACCGTTGCAGGGTTTATGTCAAGGTCAAATATGGTGGTATATACCTCAAAGTGTCCATACTCTCTACGACTGGTCTGTAGTTTCAGTGTATATTTTCGTATGGACGGTTCTACCTTTTGCTGAAAATCCCTGAAGTCCTGTATTTGCTCTTTAAAGGTCTGCATAACTATGGGCTTATCTTCAGGGTGTATTTGGGAAAGAAAAAACTCCGAACCTTCTTCTTTTAAATTGTCCAATGAATGCCCCGTGATCTGAAGTAATGGACGAGAGGCATGAACCATTCTTCCAACTGAGAGATCAATTAAAAAATAGGATGCACAAGGGATATGATCAAAGAAAGAAAGAAAATGATTGAAGAAGGAGCCTGAATGTAGCAGATCTTTCAGGTGCAGCTCCCCACTTGCTTGTTTCATATATAACTGGCTAAAATTGAATGGATTCTGCCTATAGTCTTGCTTTTAGACAAAATCCAATATAGCTATTTATTTCAATTACCACACTAAATTTTTTGTTGTTGGTAACTGACGATAAATTTCAGATAGATTTGCAAGGCGTATTAAATTAACCTTTTAAGACAGATGGCAGCCAGAAAGATTAAAAAGGAAGAGCTATTGGAAAAAAGTGCTGAGATAATTAGAAAAAAAGGATATTTCGGCACATCTATGGATGAACTGGCAAAAGCCTGTGGGCTGTATAAAGCCAGCTTTTATTACTATTACCCAAGTAAAGAAGAACTGGTATGTGCCATATTAGCTTACTACCTCGAGGAAATTGAAAGACAGTTATCCGAACTGTTTAATAGAGAACTTTGTCGGCCAGAGCTTAAGAAACAGCTTCTTGACCTCTACCTTAACTGGTCAGGAGAAGGCAATAAGGGGCATTTGTTTGCTATTATTGGAATAGAGACTGCCCAAACCAGTAATGAGCTTAGGGTAGCGATCAGGCAGGCATATAGATTGTGGTTACAGTACTTTACCCGCATATTGCAGGGTGCATACCTCGAAGTGGAAGCGGACGCTATTGCAAATCAGATGATTATAGAGCTGGAGGGCGCAGTAACTCTATCCAGAATAATGGGGGACCTGACGTATGTCCAGGATACCACAAGTAAAATCACGAAACGGATGCGATAGTCTTTCATTTTGATAATACTGTTATTTATGTAAATGGGTCTTCATTGGATTTAATAGATGATTTTCAAATCCATGTTTTCATTTTGATAATGGCTTGGCTCCTGTAACAGCTTAATTGCTCATTTTAGGCATTGGCACTATTTTTGTAATAATGTTGTGGTGAAACCATTTGCCATGACTATCAACAGAAGAGTTCTACGTCCATTCCTTTTATTGCTCGGGGTGATTATCGCCTCACTTATAGCCATTCAGTTTATTTTATTTTCAGGTAGTAAGATCAGAGAGGTTTATCAGAATACTAAATTAGAGAACACCTCTGTCATTGATAATTACCTGAATCCTCTGATTACTCTTTATGGTGATTTTCATTAAAGGCAATGCTTGTCTATGTAAGATTTTTCGTCTAATTATTCACCTGTCAAATCTGTGATTCGCTAACTTTCTTGTTTTCAGAATTGACTGGTTTCTGACCTTTGATTTATCCTTGCATTAAAACCTTCTTACTGTTATAAATTCTGTAGTTTCCCTGCATAAAACACTATCTGACCATACTCCTCCTGAGATTCCCCTTTTTGTTTAATCCCCTTAAAAGTGAGTAATTCTATCTAAAACAGACTGTAAGATATGATCACCACTCAATTAAGTGCTTTGATTCAACTAGCCAAAGTTGACAATCAACTTGATGATTCTGAACTGAGGCGCATTATGAATATCGGGAAAGCCAATGGCATGGCGGAACAGGATGTGCTGCATGTAATAGACCATCCGGAAAGTAATTTTACCCCCGAGTACATGACCGATGATCAGCGCTTTGAATGCTTATATATGGTGATACAGCTGATGAAGGTTGACGGTCAGGTATTCAAAAGCGAGATTGAATTTTGCGTGAGTCTGGCTAAAAAACTAGGCTATAAAAAGGATGTTGTAAAGGTTATGTCAGGAATGATCTATAGCGATCCTAAAATAACGACCGACAGAGCATTCATGAAAAAACGAGCTCAAAGATATCTTGATAAGCGACGTAGCCTGATATCCGCAGCCATCTAAGATCTTTTCAGAGGTAGTAAATACTTCTTTCTACCTCTACCTTTTCCACATCTTCGGTCATCCAGCAACCTTCAAAAGGCTCGGCGCGTTGCTGTCTCAACGTAAACAGGTATAAGGTAGCTTCATTTTTCTGGTCCAATAGTACTACGTACTGGTATGCCTTCCTCCCATCGATGATAAGGTCATCAAGTATATATCCTTTAAACTGAAATAGTGGCTTGTAGGCAGGCGATTTTACTTGCTCTACAAATCTATGCAAGGGGCCGGTCCAGGTCTGACTTTGGGGAGATGCATAGTTAAAGGTTACGACAATTCCTTCATTGGTTCTGCTATCATTTTGTTGAAGGGCAGTTAGTTGGATTGAAACTACCTGTTCTGGTGATAGTTCGGGGTGTGGGATGGGATGATCACTTAATAGATGCATGTCCTGTGCCTGCTTACTGCTTAATAGGGCATCAGGGTTTTTCCCATGATCATCTACCATGCCACCGACCAATAAAAATGCCGTACAATAAATTACGAAGCAGAAGAAGATGAGGATTATGTAACGAGTTGTTGAGAAAAGTCCGTTCATATGACATGGGGTCGTCTGTTAATTATTTAACGCCCTTAGTCTCAGCTTGTTTTTGAACTACATTCTAAACATTGAAAGATTTTCAGGCATTGCCTACTTCATCTACCAGTTTATTAAGGCTGGCTTTTGCGTCTCCAAACAGCATTCTTGTTTTTTCTCCAAAAAACAGTTGGTTTTGTATGCCTGCATAGCCTGTACTCATACTCCTCTTTAATACAACTATATTTTTAGCCAGTTCTACATCAAGAATGGGCATGCCATAAATAGGACTGGCGCTATCCTCCTTAGCCGCAGGATTTACCACATCATTAGCACCAATAACCAGTACCACATCTGTGTTGGAGAAGTCTTTATTTGCTTCTTCTAACTCCAGTAGTTTAGGATAAGGGACGTCTGCTTCTGCGAGGAGTACGTTCATGTGTCCTGGCATGCGGCCAGCTACGGGATGAATAGCATACCGGACTTCCACACCTTCTTCTTCCAGTACCTGCTCCAGCTCATGGCAAATATGCTGTGCCTGCGCTACTGCTAACCCATAACCCGGCACCACGATAACTCTGCTGGCGTACTTCAGCATGATGGCAGTATCTGTGTAGGTAGCTTCTTTTACCACCTCCTCCCTACCCTCGGCACTGCCGGAACCTTTGGTGCCGAAGCCTCCGATGATCACGTTGAGTAAGGACCGGTTCATGGCCTGGCACATAAGTATGGTAAGTATGGTGCCGGAGGCCCCTACCAGGATGCCGCCGAAAATCATTACCTGGTTGTTATAGATAAACCCGGCCAGAGCGGCACCTATTCCGGTGATACTATTGAGAAGAGAAATTACGACCGGCATATCACCACCCCCTATAGGCAGCACGAAGGTTACGCCGTATACCAGGGATAAAGTGAGAAAAAGGTATACATAAGGCATGGATAGATAATCCATGGAAAGGTTGAAAGCCCCAAGCCCCAGCAGTACAAACAGCAGTAACAGGTTGATAGCTGTAGGGGCCGGCAGATTGAAAGAGTCCCGCAAAGAGCCTTGTAGTTTGCCGTATGCCACTATGCTACCTGTAAACGAAATGCTTCCAACCAGTAAGGCGAAGAGCGTGGTAAGCATATTGAGAGAGAATACTCCGGCTTCCGACGTGAAATTGTAAAACTCCACCATGGCAATAAGCATGGCGCAGGCTCCCCCAAGCCCGTTGAGTAAAGATACCATTTCCGGCATAGCTGTCATCTGCACTTTTTTGGCGACAATTAGTCCGATAAGGGCTCCCAGCACGATACCTCCAAGTATCCATAAATAGTTGCCGTTACTCTCCGGTATGGGAGCAATCAGGGCGGCAATTATGCCAAGTATCATGCCGGTAGCAGCCATAAGGTTGCCCTGGCGTGCACTGTCCGGATGGCTAAGTTTTTTAAGGCCAATAATAAATAATACCACAGCGGTGAGGTACGCTGTATCTATAAGTCCTTGTGGTATCATTTGCCTCCTTTCTTTTTACGCTTGTTGAACATTTCAAGCATACGGTTAGTCACTGAAAATCCCCCGGCCACATTTATCATAGCAAGTGTGATGCCTGTAAAACCCATGATCAGGATGGCATAATCATCCGGGGCTGCTTTCCGTATCAGGATTATGGCACCGATTATCACTACTCCGCTGATGGCATTAGCTCCGGACATCAGAGGGGTGTGTAGTACCGTAGGTACCTTGGAGATTACCTCCATTCCGAGGAATACGGCAAATACCAGCAGGTATATAAACTCTATGTGAGTATGGATAGCGGTAAACAGATCTTCCATAGAATTACAGGTTAGGTTGGATGCTGGTAATAGCGTTTGCCCTGGTATACCAGACAGCTGGGTCCGGCAACAGGGTTTTCAGGATCAAAGCTGAAAGATTTATCTTCCGCAATAAACACTTTGAGGTAGTTAAAAAGGTTCTTGCTATAAAGCATGGAGGCATGCACGGGTGCAAGAGCAGACAGGTTCGAGTCACCGACTATTGTGACACCGTAGTGCTTAACCGTTTCTCTGTCTTTGCTTAGCTCACAGTTACCTCCCGTGGAAGAAGCCAGATCTATAATCACGCTTCCAGGCCTCATTAACTTAACGGTGGACTCTGGTATCAGTGTCGGGGCTGGTCTACCCCTAAGTTGGGCAGTAGTTATCACCACATCGCTCTTCGCTATTCTATCCTTGATAAGTTCCTGTTGCTTTTTCTTGTACTCATCTGACTGTTCTACCGCATAACCCCCGGCACCCTTTTCGTCTCTGGCTCCTTCTACCATCACAAATTTACCTCCGAGGCTTTCTACCTCCTCTTTTACAACGCTACGGGTATCAAATGCCTCTACTACTGCGCCGAGCCTCCTGGCGGTGGCTATAGCCTGCAACCCCGCTACACCTGCGCCCAGGATCAGGGCCTTGGCAGGAGGAATACTGCCTGCAGCCGTGGTTAACATGGGGAAATACCTTGGCAGGTGCCCCGCAGCCAGTAATACTGCTTTATATCCAGCAATAGACGCCATAGAACTTAGTACATCCATGCTTTGAGCCAGCGTAATACGGGGAATCATATCCAGACTAAAGGCGGAAAGGTTGATGCTGGCTAGTAGGTCGGGAATATCAGGACGGGCAAACGGTTCAAACTGGCTAATGAAAACCGCATCTTTATTTACCCTTGAATATTCATCATCTTTGAGCGGAGTGATGGAACAGGCAACCAGGCTGGCTTTTAGTATCTCTTGACGGTCTGCCAGTGAAGCTCCTGTATCGGCGTATTGCTGGTCATCAAAAAAGGCCTGCAGGCCGGCTCCCTTTTCTACCAGCACTGTATGGCCGTCCTCTATAAGGGTATGCACCGTATCAGGTACCATACATACCCTGGGATCATGTTCCGGCTCCTTAAGTATTCCGATCTGCATATGATAAGAAATGTTCCTTATTAATATAAGGAATTTTCCGTATAGAGGGAACCAAAAAAAGCCGACCCTGGAAAAGAGTCGGCTCTGTTATTCAGTCAATTATAGCTTATGCCTTAGTTATCATGCAAGCCACCTGTTAGTTTGACTAACTCAGCCAGGGTGATAACCCCTTCCATTATATATGGCTCTTCTTCTTTTGTGATACTCTCTTGCTCTGATTCAGGTAGTTCAGGGTCGATTGATACACCTACCAGGTCTGCCATGGCCTCGCGCCTTTTTTCGGCTTCTTCCATTTCAGCTTTTCTGGTTTCCAGATTCAGGCTAATCTTGGTATCCTTTCTTGCTTCTTTGATCTCTTTAATATCTGCTTTTAGCTCCTGCAGGTATTTATCAGAGTCCATACGATTTTCGTAGTTTTTAAGCAGGGAGGCTACAAGATCCTTATTAATATGACCGGTTGTATTATAGCGGGTACCCGCTATCTGGTCCCAGGGAAGAGCACTTGGCTTGCTGCTTTCGCCAAACTCTTCGGCACTAAACGCGCTTGGAAACTCGATATCAGGTGTAACTCCCTTATGCTGAGTGCTACTGCCATTGACGCGGTAAAATTTAGCGATGGTAAGCTTTACCTGGCCAAGCGTGTCCTCAGAATAGGGCATATACTGGTCAAGGTCCAGTAAGTTTTGTACAGTGCCTTTACCGTAAGTTTGCTCACCCAGGACAATGCCACGATGGTAATCCTGTATGGCACCTGCAAAAATTTCACTGGCAGAGGCACTGAAGCGGTTAATCATCACTCCCATCGGACCTTTATAGACCATCTGATCATCGGGGTCTCTCATTACTTCTACCTTACCCTGGCTGTCTTTTACCTGTACCACCGGGCCATCTTCTATAAAAAGGCCGGTGAGTTCTATAGCCTCTGAAAGGCTACCGCCGCCATTAAAGCGAAGGTCTATTAGAAGGGCATCAACCTGCTCCTGATCCAGCTCGCTCAAAAGCTTTCTTACATCACGGGTGGTGGATTTATAATCTTTATCACCTCTTCTGGCAGCTTCATAGTCCAGGTAGAAGGCGGGTATGGTAATGACGGCTACTTTATAGTCTTTGCCATCAACGTTTTGGGTGATCAGCTTTTTTGAAGGAGCCTGCTCTTCAAGTTTTACCTTATCTCTTATTAACGTAAGGGTAAAGGGTAGCCCGTTAGCGCCTTCCTCTGCAGGAAGCACTTCTAGTCGGACGGTGGTGCCTTTTGGCCCGCGAATGAGTTTAACTACATCATCCAGACGCCACCCTATCACATCAACTATCTCACCTTCTTCACCCTGACCTACACCAATAATTTTATCGTCTTTATTGATTTGTTTACTACGGAAAGCAGGTCCACCGGCAATAACATCAGCAACTTCAACATAGTCGTTATTCATGCGCAGACTTGCTCCGATACCTTCCAGGCTTTGGCTCATCTGTATTTTAAAGTTTTCGCTGGTGGTAGGGGAAAAATAGGAGGTATGAGGATCTAAAGCGGCTGCAAAGGCATTGAGAAAAAGCTGAAATACATCTTCAGAGTTATACTGGCGAATGGTTTTTTCCATGCGTTCGTATCTCTGCTTAAGGTTATCTTTAAGCTCTTCATCTGTACGGTCACTTAGCTTGAGGGACAGCGCTTGGTTCTTAACCATTTTTCTCCATACTTCATCTAATTCGTCATTAGTGCTGGCATAAGGAATATCCTCTCTATCTGTGTCGTAGTACTCTTCCTGAGTAAAGTCAAAATCCTTCTCTAAGAGGTCGTACACATAATCCATGCGGTCAAGAAAGCGCGTCCTGAACACCTTAAAAATGGCATAGGCTGCGTCAGACTCTCCGTCCTCAAGCATGTCGTCTATTTCAGAAGCATATAAGTCATTAAACTCTCTGACATCTTCCTCCAGGAAATACACTTTATTGTAATCCAGTGTTTCCAGCAGGTTCTCCAGTATTACCTGTGAAAGGGAGTCATTAAGCTCTGTGTCACGATAATGGTAACGGGTAAGAATCTGTGAAACAAGAATAGCTTCCCGCTCATATCCCTGCTTTGGCTGAAGGATAGCGGTGGTATCACCGGGTCCCTGATCCAATACTTCAGGTTTGGTTGCAAAAAAACTTAAAACAGCAAACAGCGAAATTGCGCCTAAAACGGTCTTACCCATAATCATATACAAGGTGTAAAATTTCGAAGGTAAATTGTCTTTTCCACTTTATCAAAAAAGAGCAGGTAGACTTTATTTAATACCCCTTTCGGAAAGATAAGGTTTCGAATATGTACTTATTATTACTATAACGCTATTTAAGCGGTTTGCAGTACCCATAACCGGTAAATTTCCTGATAATTGGTACATAGATATCAGTACAATTTGATTTGATATTTGCCCTGTTTTTACCTTGAGGCTAGCAAAATTTCACTATATTTAGATTCCTTCATTTTCCGGAAAAAGTGAAAACAGACTTGCTGGCCAAAACAGACGATTTACCAAAGGAATTAGTTTCCTTTCGTTGGAAAGGAATGAGTCTTCCTATTGTCCACCTACCCGAATGGACAATTGATACTAAAGATGGAAGCTACTCATTCAGAGCGTATTTAGTTGATAATGATATCCTTCTCATCAAGGATAGTGGCTATATCACACCACAGCTTGCCCGGCAGGCGGTGGTCATTTTTGAAAAGATAATTGAATACAGTGGTCAGAAGAAATTATACTTTCTGGCAGATCTGAGCGAATTAAAATCGATGCCCCGTAGTGCACGGAAAGTGTTAAAAGAGGCAGACGATAAGCTACAAAAATACTGGCATCATTACTTTTTTATTTACAATAGGGTCATTCGTACAGTTTACCGGATCTATAAAACCTTCTACTCAAACGCTCTCAGGAACTCGACCATTTCCAATAACCTATCTGAAGCACTGAATAACTGTCTGGCTCTAAAAGAGCAGTCTTCTACCCAACCCTTAACAGTAAAGCCCGGCAAACCGGAGCATAAGGACTATGAAAAGCTTTCAAGAGATGAACTGATCAATCTCCTGCTACAATCTGAGCAGGAAAAAGAGGTGATCAGAGAAAAGCAGCAAGTCCATCTTGAACAAATCTTTAAAGCAATAAGCCGGATTTCATGGGATGATCAGTTTGTGCCTGAAGTGTTGGAGTTGTCCGATGATGGGGACCCGTTTCAGCCCATGTTTCAGGCTATTACCATTTTACAGCAGGATATAAGCGAAATGGTGGGTGAGCTTCGGGAGCTTAACCGGAACCTGGAGGAAAAAGTAACTGAGAGAACGTTGGAGATTGCCAAAAAAGAGGCGAATCTGCTAAGTCTTATCGAAAACACGAAAGATTTTATTTTCTCGCTCGATGGTGAATTTCATCTAATAATAGCTAATAAGTCTTACACGGATCATATAAGAAAACAGTTTGGATGTGAGCTTAGACCCGGTGTAGACATGATGGAAGTGTTTTCTAAGGAGTTGGTAAGTTTTTGGAAACCCCTCTATAATAGGGCATTTACGGGCGAGGTATTTAGCCAGGTGGTACAGCGTAAGATCAATGGTAAGCTATCTGTTCTTGAATCATTCTTTAATCCCATAAAGGATACAGCGGGAAATATTAGCGGGGTGTCTGTTTTTGTGAAGGATATTACTGAGCAGAAACTTAATGAAAAAAGGCTTCTGGAACAGAATAAGGAGCTAAAGAAGGTAAATGAGGAACTGGACCGGTTTGTATACAGTGCCTCTCATGACCTCCGGGCTCCCCTGCTTAGCCTGCTTGGGCTTATCAATATTGCGCGGATGGATGAGGACATAGCCCGCCGGACTGACTACCTGGATATGATGGATTCCAGTGTAAAAAAGCTGGATAAGTTTATAGGTGAAATTATTGATTATAGCCGTAATACGCGGCTGAACCTGAGCAGAGATTCCATTGATTTTTCCGAACTGGTTGAAGAGATCGTAAAGGAACTACAATTTGTAGATCACAGTAACGCTGTTAAAAAGACATTTTCTGTAGATCAGGAGGGTGACTTTATCTGCGATCGAATGCGAATAAAGGTATCCTTGACGAACATAATCTATAATGCCATCCGGTACAGTGACCAGAACAAAGCGGAACCTTATGTACACATAGCGGTAAAAGCCGATGAAAACCTGGCCCGGGTAAAAATTGAGGATAATGGGCAGGGGATACAGTCTAAGCACCAGGCTAAAATTTTTGATATGTTCTACCGGGCAAATGAAAACACCTCCGGCTCGGGATTAGGTCTTTATATCGTAAAGGAAACGGTAAATAAACTTAAGGGTAAGCTGAGCCTGGACAGCGAATACAAAAAAGGGACTACCTTTTCACTGGAAGTCCCTTCTGTAAAAGAAAGCTAAGCCGTGTTCTTATCAGTTAATAATATTTCTGGCTACCGCTGGTGGTTTTACCATATACTTTTACTTTTCCTCTGCTGTTAATAACGAGATCACGCTTACCTTCGGAAGATCCTGCTTTTAGAGAGCCGCTAGTGGCATGAAGGTCAAAGTGAATATCTTCAGTATCATTGATCAGGTCTATTCTTATCGATCCGGAAGTAGATTTAAATTCGCTATCGCCTTCAAGATCTACCTCATTTCCGATGATGCTACCAGATGTGCTTTGTGCCTTAAGGCGACATTTTACTTCTGTCAGTCTAATGTCACCTGAGGAAGTTTCCAGGTTCATGTGTCCCCGGGCCTCGGTAATACGGATACTTCCGCTACTGGCCTCGGCCTCTATATCGCCTTTTATTTCGTCAAGTGTCTGACGACCACTGGAGGTTTTGCTATTTACAGGACCTTCTATGTCTGATAGGTAGATGTTACCAGAACTTGCCTCTACCTGTAACCGTCCCCTGACATCTTTGACATCAACATTACCGCTGCTGGCATCGGCCGCTACATCTTCATCTATGCCGGCGATATTTACATTTCCTGATGAGTTTCTGACTTCAATTTCAGTTTTTACAGGCACTTCGAGTTTAATAATGCTTCGGCCGCTACTGCTATTCCATGACCACATTCGGTTGGGTCTTTCTATCCATACTTCCAGTTTATCTCCATTTACTTCGTGAAGGATTTTGTAATCCTCATCGTCCTCATCCACGCTAAGCTCTCCGGTGAGGTGTACGTTGCTTTTAGGTGTTCCTACAATCTCAACATCTACATAGGAGCCTTTTACTTCAACTTTTTTGATGCCGTTAAAGCTTTCGTCAACAGTATGCTGTGCCTGTGAAATAACTGGCCATAAAAAGGCGAGGGACAGGGCGGTGGTGATAACGGAAATTTTCATAGTGTATAATTATCAATTATATGAATAGTTAATTAGCGTAAACTGTGCCAAAAAGACAATTGCAGGTCAAACAGGGTTGCACGGCCGGAGATAAATTTTCAATAAAAATCAATGTTCATTTTCGTGCACACTACTGTCCACTGGTGAACGCACCAATTACTTGCGATGAAGCTGCCATAAGCGGTAAAAAAATCCTAGTAGAACAATAGCAGAGGCTACGCCTAAGATGATATACGTATAAGGAGCGGAACTAAACCCGAATCCTGCTTCCAATGCTCTCAGAAGATTACGAAAGCCTAAAAAGGACGATATTGATAGAATGATGATGAGTAAAAGGTTGAGTACGAACCCATTTTTATAGGCAGGTGAGACTATTCCTTTGTGATTGACCGCGAGTGCTATGCAAAATGTGATAATAGGTAGCACCATACCATTGAGTGCCTGTGCCAAAAGGATTACGGGCACCGGCTTTAATTGCAATAGCCCGAAGATGGTGCCAGTCACCCATACTACAACCCAACCAATGGTGTAGGCTTTTTTGCCGGCATATTTATCTGGTACAGACATCTGTACGGTAAGGCCGGCAGCCAATGGAGCAGTTACACTAGAGGTAAAGCCTGCGGAAAACAGGCCGATAGCAAATAGCCAGGAAGCGCCATTACCAAATGTTTCCTGAAGTGTATTAAAAAGTTTATCGAAGGTTAAGGGGGCCTGAATAAGAGTACCACATACGATAACTGCCGAAGAAAATAAACCACCCAGTACGATAGCGGGAATCAGCCCTTGCCGCATATGGGAGACTGTCTGACCGGAACTGATGCCTGAGCCGAGGAAAAGGTTGTATGGAACAATCGTAGTACCTATTAGCCCCAAAATCAGGAGTTCACTGCCTTCGGGTATGGATGGATAAAAGAGGCTCAACCAGCCCTCTTCAGGTCCTTCTGATAATGATGGGGCCTGGATTGCCACTACCATAAATGAGATGCCCATGAGTGCTACCACGAAGCCCAAGTAATAGGAAACCTTATTGGAAGAGTTTCCTACCAGTAAAATAGCCGCCAGACCGCCCACAATAAGTGTGAGGACCCATGGAGGGATGGAGGAGACGAGGGACCCCCCCGCCACGGCTCCCAGAATATTCCCTGCCTGGTAGGCTGCACAACCGAAAACGACGCTGAAGCCTACTAAATAACGTAGCCAACCTGTACGGCCGGACAGGACACCAATGGCCTTTCCTAAGGATAATCCAGACACTATGGTGATTCTTGAAGCAGCTTCCTGCAGCACAACGCAGCCAAATACTGAAAAAATAAGGGCCCACATAAGGGAAAGTTGGTAGCTGCTTCCTGCGGATGCAGCCGTAGCAACAGTACCAGGACCGATAAAAGCAGCGGAAATTACTGCCCAGAACAGTACATTACGCCAACCAGAGAACTTAGTCATCTTTACCGAAGGCTCCTCCTCCTGGTGTTTCAAGTATAAGTGTATCACCAAGATGAAGGGTCTGCTTTGTATCTGGCGCAAAGCTTTCCTTGCTGCCATCACGGCGCATGATGTGTTGAACCCCTACCCTGCCTTCGTCTCCACCTTCGATACCATAAGGCGCCTGTTGGCGGTGTTGTGCCAATAGGGAAAGGTCTATTTCTTCCAGAAAGGTAATACTTCGTATGACACCATCACCTCCCGGGAATTTTCCTCCACCGCCGGAGCCTTTGCGGATCTTAAACTCATTAAGTCTGACGGGATAGCGCCATTCCATTATCTCGGGGTCGGTTATTTTAGTATTGGTCATATGCTGATGAGTAGCATGAGCGCCGGGAAAATGGGGACCTGCTCCTACCCCGCCGGCAATTGTTTCGTAATACCCGAAGGTGTTATTTCCAAATACCAGGTTATTCATGGTCCCCTGACTGCAGGCTGCAAGGCCAAGGGCTTTAAGGAGTGTATCCGTAAGCCGCTGGCTGACTTCGGTATTACCTCCTACCACTGCGGGACACTTTTCAGGGTCAGCAGCAAAAACAGGATTGAGTAAGCCCTCCGGAAGATTAATTGTGACATTTTCCATCAGCCCTTCATTTAACGGGAGTGATTCCGAGGACAGCAGTCTTAATACGTACATTACCACACTTCTGACTATGGCTGGGGTCGCGTTATAATTCCGGGGATGTACAGTACCTGAGCCCGTAAAGTCGATGGTGAGGTGCTTACTATCGAATGCCATTTTTACCTGCAGCGGGTGGCCATCATCAAGGTATTCGCGGGCTTCGAAGGTGCTTCCTTCATACCTTGAAAAAGCCCTGGTTAACGAATCGGTCGCCTGATGCCTTAGCTCTTCCATGTATTTTTTGACCGATTCCGGGCTATGTTTGGTAGCCAGTTTCTGCAAGAGCGTAATTCCATGCCTGAGTGAGGCAACAGCGCCCCTGAGGTCTGCCAGGTTTTCTTCAGGATCTCTGCTTGGGTAAGGGCCGTCGCTGAGTACCTTCCGTATCTCGTTCCATTTCGCCTGTCCTTCTTTGAAGAGGTACATTGGCTGGATAACCACACCTTCCTCGGCGAGGTTAGTGGCATCAGGCGGCATGGATCCCGGAGATTTACCGCCAAGTTCGGCATGGTGAGCCCTGTTTGCCAGGTAACCTAGCAGGGTGCCAGTATCATCATATACCGGGCAGATAAGCGTGATATCGGGAAGGTGCGACCCTCCGAAACCAGGGTGGTTGGTGATCACAATATCTCCCTCCTTCATATGGTGGGTCTTCAGAACTGTCCTCACGCATAAACCCATACTGCCAAGGTGAACAGGTATATGCGGAGCATTCACTACTAACTTTCCTGCTGAATCCAGCAGGGCACAACTGAAGTCGAGTCTTTCTTTTACATTTACTGAAAAGCTGGTACGCTCCAGCATTGCGCCCATCTCTCTGGCAATGGAAGCAAAGCGATTAGTGAAAAGGCTAAGCTCTATTTCAGGGGGCCTGCTAATAGAATGAATAGTTGCTTTACCGGACTTTTTGTATTCAATTTGAAGACTTAAATGAGTATCGATGAAGCCCTGCCAATCTTTTTCTAAAAATACTGTGCCGGTGGCACTGATTACCAGTGCGGGTCCTTCCAGGCTAGCTCCGGGTCTCAGGTCGCTCCAGTTATATATCGCGGTCTCTAATTTAGCATAGGGGCCACTAAGTGTACAGGCTTTAACGGCCGGATGCTTCCAGGCAGGTTTTGTATCCGGTCCCGACTCGCTTCCCTGATTGGAGGCGACCAGTATTTTTATACTTTCAATCTCTACAGGGCGATTCTCAAGGTAGTGGCCATAAATTTTTTCGTAGGCTTCACGGAAGTCTTTAAGCGGAGACTGAGAATAAGGTATTTCAATGCTGGTTTCCTGGCCTTTCAGCCGCATGTATAACCAGGCATCTTTTATCGAAAGTCTGTCTTCCGTTTCGCCTTCCTGAATAAGAAGTGATTTGCCTTCTGCCGCCAGTTTATTGTAGATGGCTGATAAGTCAGCCTTTGAAACTTCCTCCAGCAATTGCAGTATCTGATGTTGTACAAGGCGGGAAACCTCACTGGAAGCTATCCCTAGAGCACTCAAAATACCGGCGTCAGCAGGAATTATCACCTTTTGCATATCCAGTAATTCAGCTACCTGACAGGCGTGCTGTCCACCTGCACCACCAAATGCCAGCAGGGCATATTCTGACGGATCATAGCCTTTACGCTGACTAATCTGCCGCATGGCATCAGCCATTTTTTCATTGGCTATTTGCAGAAACCCAAGCAAAACTTCCTGTGGATCTCTGTCAGGTATTTGATCCATAACTTTCCGGAAAGCCTCCTCCGCGTGGTCAACACTCAGTGGGATGGTGAACCCGTGTGGGTCTGTTCTTCCTAGCAACAGGTTTACATCAGTAAGGGTGAGAGGCCCCCCGGCCCCATAACATGCAGGCCCCGGATCTGCTCCGGCACTTTCTGAACCTACAGTGAGTTTGAATCCATCGTATTGACAAATGGAACCTCCCCCAGCAGCTACGGTCTCTATGGCTAATGAAGGGGTGGAAAGCCTGGCGTCTCCGATGGATAAGGTGTATTTGAAGTCATAAGAGCCATCATAGCGAGCCACATCGGTGCTGGTCCCTCCCATATCCAAGGTAAGTAGCTGTTCAGTTTCTGATTGCTTACCAGCACTGGCGGCTCCTACCACTCCTCCGGCAGGCCCGCTTAGCAGACTGTCTTTAGGCTCAAAATGGTCCACATGGTTGAGTCCTCCGGCACTAGTCATTATTAACAGCCTGCTACCCGGTAGTTTACTTTTTATATTGGACAGGTAGTCATGGATGACAGGGGAAAGGTAGGCATTTACTACGGCTGTTTCTGCCCTGGGCAGAATTTTAATGGTAGGTGAAAGAGAGGAAGAAACGCTTACATATTTAATACCCGCTTGGTTTACCCTTTCAGCCAGCAGGTTTTCATGCTCCGGGTTCAGGTAGCTATGCATCAGACAAATAGCCACTGACTCTACCTTGTTTTCTAAAAGACGGTGGATAATTGTTTCAATTTTACCCTCATCCAGAGCAAGCAGGACATTGGCTTTGCTATCAAGTCGTTCAGGTACGGCAATTACCACATCGGCGAGTGTAGGTGCCTTCACTATATCCAGTGCGAAAATATCGGGACGTTGCTGATCTCCTATTTCAAGCAAATCAGTAAACCCTTCGGTCACCAGCAAGGCAGTCCTGGCTCCCTTCCTTTCCAAAAGGGAATTAGTACCGCGCGTAGTCCCAAGACGCATATCCACCGGGGGTATCGTTTCGCTAAGCGGGGTAGCCGTCAATAGTCTTGTTGCCAAAATGGGCGCTTCCTCTCCGGCTGTGATTTCGAAAGAGGCAGGCAGGACTGTTCCGGCAGGTAGTGCTTCTCCTAATTCTATTCTGCCTTCATCCAGTTTACTAGAGATAATATCAGTAGTAAAGCCAGTATCAAGGAGGTGAAAAGTATATCCTTTAAAAATATCTCCGGTAGCCGACCAACTTTGCTGTACAGTTAGTACATTCTTCTCCTGGCTATGCACATAGCCTCTAAGACGGCTGCTGGAAAGAACTTTTATACGGTGAATAAGGCCATTGGGGTCTGTGGCAATACAATCCGTAAATGTTCCTCCGGTATCTATGCTGATTTTCCAACGAACGGAGTTATGGGTATTATCTGGCATGGGCTGAATATAAGAAATGATCCCTCTAATACCCATTGATAAGAGTGAACGTCAGGCTTTAGTAAGGGTCAGTGGATAATTGAAGTTACAAACCTACCCTCTTTATAAATTATCTCGGTAGCCGCATTGCCCTTGATCTCAGCCTCACCTTCCAGGTGATAAATCACCACTCCCCCGTAAGGAATGCCAATGCCTCGTGACATAGAAGTACTTTTTGAAACCATGTTTTGTAACATAGGCCATTCTGGCTCATCTTCATGAGCACTAATTAAAAAAGGTGCAAGTTTTAGCCCCTCAATGAAGCCTGATTCTGAGTTTTGAGAATGCGGGATCTGCCAGCCAAGTTGCATGGCCCCGGCTGAAACCCCCATTAGTAAAGCTCCCTGATTATATCTTTCTAGTAATAGCCTTGGAATATGTGCTTTCTGCATGACTTCCCAGCCGGCTACCGGATCACCTCCGGCCAGTAAAATGATGTGGGCTTTTTTCAGTATTTCTTTTGCCTCCGAAGAAAAGGTCGCCGGAATCATATGGCAATCATAGATACCAAGGCGTTGCATCGCCTGTTCAAATAACTCAAAGAAAACGGGTTCATCACCATTGGAAGCACCTATGTAGGCCGCTGTGAGCGTTGGTGTTGACTTTACAGAGCTGGGTGGATGAAACAGGCTCGGAATCTCGGCCAAAAGCGGAGTGCCGTCAGACTGGTTAGTAAAAAGAGGCTGGCTATCGGCCAGTAAATAGATTGGTTTAGTATGTTGCATCATAGTGACGCAAAAGTATAAAGCAAAAAAAAGCGGTCAAGCATCCGGGCCTTCCGCTTTTTTGCTGGTTGAAACATTAGCTGGTCAATTCATAATAGCTGGTTGAATTGCTCTGCTGGTTGATTACATAACTAGTTTAATTTTCTGGGGCTTCACAGCCCGGGAATATAGCTGATATATAAAAGTTGGTTGAAAAGGTCTCGTTTAATAGCTGTTAACATTTCAAAGGTGCACCAATTACGATAAAGAAGAAAGGAAATATAATGGCTTTTGTAACATCAATATAAGTATACTAAACAATGTTATTAGGTGTTTAAATAACTTTAAGTAAAGTTAAAATTTACAAAAAGCCCTTAAAAAAGACATTGATATTTTTTTTGTAACATTGGGTATGAAAAAATGCAGAGGGTATAAAAAGAAAAAGCGGATAAAAATATCCGCTTCCTTAATTTTTTGTGTTTAACGGGGCTTACATCCATTTAACTTTACCCTTAACTATACTGTTAGACTTGCCCCCATTGCCCTCCTTGGCTTTGTACACAATCATCCTGTTCCCGAAAAACTCTATGCCATTAAGTTTTTCTATGGCTTGAATTGAATCATTTTTCTTTTTCATTTCTACAAAGCCGTAACCTTTGGACTGGCCCGTAGATCTGTCAATGATAATCTTAGCAGATTTCACTTCGCCAAATGATTCAAAAAGGGTCTGAAGTGCCTTGTCATTGATCTTTTCATCCAGATTTCCTACATATATATTCATACCTCATAGCACTTTTAAGATTGCGATCCTATCATTTTGCCAGTTTAAGAACCGGCTTACCTAAAACGAATCGTACTTATTTAATGTAAAACAATACACAAATAGTTTCCGAATTCATTGAAATTTTATTGGTGTTTTGGTTGGGTATTGATAACGCTGATTATTCCTAATTATTCGCATCGAACTGATTTTTAGGCTTAAAAACTTTTCCCACACATTATTTTCACTGCTTATTTCTCTTAGTTACGGGTTTGTTTTTTACTCAATAACCATGTGTTTATCTAAATACCTCACGTATTTTTTTACATAGTAACTTCTCCCTGTCAAACAGTCACTACTTTGCCCGGTTTTGTCATCAGATAGATGGATTAAAAAGAACATAACATGCGGTACGACGCAGTAATTATAGGTAGTGGCCCAAATGGCTTGTCAGCAGCAATATACCTGCAACAAAGGGGACTCAGTACTTTATTGCTTGAAAAGGCCGCCATGGCAGGCGGCAGCACACGGACTGAGGAAGCGACCCTGCCAGGTTACCTCCACGATATTGGGAGTGCTGTACACCCACTTGCTGCTGCGTCCCCTTATATGAGTACATTACCATTAAAAGACTTTGGGTTAGAATGGGTATATCCTGAATTACCCTTGGTGCACCCCCTACCGGATGGCAGGGCCTTAGGTCTTTCTCAAAGCCTTGAGGAAACTGCAGGAATGCTTGGCAGGGATGCAAAGGCTTATGAAAAGCTAGTAGGGCCTATAGCAAAAAACTGGGACCGCCTTGGGGGGGACTTACTAGCTCCCCTATCCTGGCCTGCTAACCCCTTTTTGCTGGCGCGATTTGGTTTGAGGGCATTATGGCCGGCGTCGCTACTTTCCAGTAAACTCTTTTCAGAAGAGAGTACCCGCACCCTTTTCTTTGGTCTGGCTGCTCACTCAGGGCTGCCAATGACCGCAACAGCTTCGTCTGCATTCGGTCTTGTTCTGGCAGCAACGGCTCATTCAGTAGGATGGCCCTTCCCTAAAGGAGGTGCTCAGGCTATACCTAAGGCTCTTACAGCGTACTATAGTAGTCTTGGGGGAGAAATTAGGTGCGATTTTCAGGTAGAATCCTTTTTCGATATCCCCACAGCTAAGGCATACCTGTTTGACCTTACGCCGGCTCAGCTATTAAAGATCAGGGGCTTGAACTTATCACTAAGGTACAGAGAAAAGCTCAGCGACTTCCGGTATGGCCCTGGAATATTCAAAATAGATTTTGCCCTAAGTGATCCCATTCCCTGGAAAAACGATGCTTGCAGAAAGGCAGGTACCATCCATATTGGTGCATCAGCCGATGAAATTGCCGAATCTGAAGCTGGTATTGCTGAGGGTATTGAGCCTGACAAGCCCTATATGATCCTTGCTCAGCCTACTCTCTTCGACTCTTCTCGAGCTCCGCAGGGAAAACACATTGCCTGGGTGTACTGTCACGTGCCGAACGGCTCACTCAAGGATATGACTGAGCCAATAATCAGGCAAATAGAAAGACTTGCACCGGGATTCAGGGAGGTAATTATTGCACAGAGTTGCCGGAATAGCTTTGATATGGAACAATGGAACGCCAACCTGGTAGGCGGTGATGTAAATGGTGGTCTTCAGGATATCAGGCAGTTATTTTTCAGGCCTGTTATAAAGGCAAAACCTTACCGCAGCTCTCAACCTGATGTATATCTCTGCTCCTCTTCCACCCCACCTGGTGGAGGTGTACACGGTATGTGCGGCTTCCACGCGGCAAAAACAGCTTTTAGTGACCATTTTAAATAAATTCGCCATTGAGAATTTTAGCTTCCGAGCCATCCAGTAAAAATACGGATGCCGGCTTACCACTGATGCATTCTCTGAACTCAGGCCCATATAGGCTGGATATATCCGCATCCAGTTGGTAATTAGTTACTTTATGTACGTTCCAGCGGGGGTGATCTACATGGTACTCTTTAGTCTTTTCCTGTGAATAAGCGCTGTATCCATAGTAATGTTCAGTGATGAACATTTCTTCTGAATCTTGTCTGACAGGATTGCCCTTCAAAGCGGCAGTGGCTGATAAGGACTGCCATTTACCTTTGTACTTCCAATGATAAGCTGCGTTATAAGAATTGTCCCAGTTCACCTCATGGCTCATGGGATGGTAAACGTACTTTTCCCGGTAAAGTAATCTGGCCGTCCACGCTATGGCAGGTTTTGGTACTATCTCCTTTATAAAAACTACCCCTCTACGCCAGTCATCTCCTGTACGACGTTTCACATAAAAGCGAAGATTTACCTCCTCAAAATTTACGTGGAAAGGAATCTTTACCCCCTTAATACGGGTGTTTAAAAACATAAAACCAACCATACTTGCGTAGCATTTGCCATTGAAGAAATCCAGCTCGGTCCCTTTAGGAAGGTGGGGTTTGAGTATTTCAGGGTCAAGTATATAATTGGCCATAATAAGGTGTCTCCACTCAGCGGTAAGAAAGGTTGGCTTCATTTATTTAATACTTTGCGTATAATAGTTAATTAACTGAATTACAGTTAATTATGAATATAATCTATAGAATTGCTTAAAGTATGAACCGGAGGGGCTCAGTGAAGTTTATTGAGTATGTCTAAAAGTACAAAACGAGAGCCGGCAAGAAAAGGAGAAGAGTCAGTCTGGGATTATCCCCGACCTCCCGCTATACAGCCTGAATCAAGACACGTCATGGTGGTTATAGATGGCGTGGTTGTCGCAGACTCTAATAAAGCCTACCGGGTTTTAGAGACCAGCCACCCTCCGGTATTTTACATTCCTCCTAAAGATGTCAGAACTGACTTACTGGTCACTTCCGCCAAGTCCTCCTTTTGTGAATTTAAGGGAAAGGCATTGTATGCTAAATATGAGCATGGTAATAAAAGTATAGAGGCCGTTGCGTGGTATTACCCCTCCCCGGATAAAGCGTATGAAAGTATTAAGGGGTATTACGCTTTTTATCCTTCCAAAGCAGATAAATGCATGGTGGCGGATGAGGAGGTCATGGCACAGGAAGGTGATTTCTACGGAGGCTGGATAACCCGTGAAATCAAAGGTCCTTTTAAAGGAGGCGCAGGTACCTGGGGCTGGTAAAATATTTGGAATTTTAAGCTAAAAAAATTGGTTGTACTGTTTTAGCAATCAGTATAATAGGTTATTTTTGCTAATAATGAACGAAGGGACTCAGGAAAAACTAAAAATTCTGGCAGACGCTGCTAAATACGATGTTTCCTGCGCCAGCAGTGGAAGCAAGCGTAAAAATAAGGGAGGATTGGGTAATAGTGATGGTATGGGAATATGCCACAGCTATACTGAGGACGGTCGATGTGTAAGTCTTCTCAAAATTCTATTAACTAATCATTGTATTTTCGACTGCGCTTACTGTGTCAGCAGAAAGAGTAATGACATAAAACGGGCTGCGTTTACGGTAAAAGAGGTGGTTGACCTTACCATCAACTTTTATAGGAGAAACTATATTGAAGGACTGTTCTTAAGTAGCGGCATATTTAAAAATGCCGATTACACGATGGAAAGACTTGTACGGATTGCTAAGGAATTACGTACAATTCATAAGTTCAATGGCTACATTCACCTTAAGGCAATACCGGGAGCCAGCGATGAACTTATAAGGGAAGCGGGCATGTATGCTGACCGGCTTAGCGTCAATATGGAACTGCCTTCCGAACCCAGCCTCAAGAAACTGGCTCCTGAAAAAAACTACCAGGAGATTTATAAACCCATGAGCTCCCTGCGGCATGCGATCATTGAGCATAAGGAGGAAAAGAAAAAGAGCCGTAAGGCCCCGCTTTTTGCTCCAGCGGGACAGAGTACTCAAATGATCATTGGCGCAACTCCGGAGCATGACCTGCATATTCTTTCACTAGCAGATTCATTATACAAGCAACAGCAACTCAGGCGTGTATACTATTCCGGTTATGTTCCAGTACTATCCGACAGCCGGCTGCCTAGTATTTCTCACCCTCCCCTGCTGCGGGAAAACCGCTTATACCAGGCTGACTGGTTATTACGATTTTACGGATTTACTGTCAATGAACTAGTGGATGAGGCTAATCCCGACCTGCCATTTGATGTAGACCCTAAGCTTGGCTACGCCCTTCGTTACCGTCATTTATTTCCGGTAGATATAAACAGAGCGGAAAAAGAGATGCTTCTTCGTATACCCGGCGTGGGGGTTAAGTCTGTACGGTTGATTCTCCAAAGCAGGAGGTTTGGTAAAGTGACGTATGATCACCTTCGGAAAATGGGCCTCGCTTTGAATAGGGCAAAGTATTTCATCTCCTGCCCCGGGAACCCTTTTTCAGTAATGGGTGAACACACTGAAAACCGTCTTAAGCGGATGATTCTTAGTGACACTACCAGCCGATTGCATAAAAGCTCTCAGCTTAACCTCTTTGCCTCCCCTGCCCTCACATGATCTCTTACATTTATGATGGATCTTTTGAAGGTTTTCTGACGCTTGTATTCGAAGCTTACGAGCGCAAAGCCTATCCGGAAACCATAATGATTAAGGGGAAGGTTCAGCCCCTTTTATTTGGAGAGCCAGTGGAGGTGTTTACTGATGAAAGTAAAAGCAGCAGGGTCTGGAGGGGGCTGATAAAGAAAGTGTCACATGGCAATGCGAGAAAGTTATACCGTGCTTTCCTGAGTGAGCAATCAGGAGTGGAAATGCTTTTATTCCGCTTGATTTCAGACGTTTTTGACAGAAATAATACAAAATTGGATGACTTTCGTCAGGCTGAGATATTAGAACTTCACCGGTTAGATAAGATGATTGGCAGGGAAGTCCACCGAATGCATGCTTTTGTACGTTTTCGAAAGAGTAAAGACGGACTGTATTTTGCACTCATCGAGCCGGATTTTAATGTTATTCCTCTGATAGGCTCACACTTTAAAAAGCGATATACTGATCAGCCATGGCTCATTCTGGATATTCGCAGAAATTATGGTATCCATTATGACCTCAAGGAGATGAAGGAAGTGCGGATCATAGAGCGGTCCCGGGGCCTGCGCGAATTATATCACTCAACACCTGAGGGGATTGAAGAAAGTGATGACGGCTACCAGGAACTGTGGCGTACTTATTTTAATTCTGTAAATATCCCTGAGCGCAAAAATCTGAAATTACATCTGCAGCATGTACCTGTAAGGTACTGGAAATATCTCCCTGAAAAACATAATACCTCTAAATAGGTACTGATTTCCTCTCTTTTTGTCCTCTGCCTTTCGGTTTAGGTACCATTATCCTTTTATATTTGCAGCGAATCAAAATCAAGCGCATTAATTTTCCCATGATCAATCTGATAGAAGAACTCCGCTGGAGAGGCATGCTGCATGACATAATGCCTGGTACCGAAGAGCAACTTGCAAAGGAAATGACCTCGGCTTATATAGGCTTTGACCCTACGGCTGCTTCCCTGCACATAGGTAACCTGGCCACTCTAATGCTTCTTGTACATCTACAGCGTGCAGGGCACAAGCCTTACGCCCTGGTAGGAGGTGCGACCGGTATGGTGGGTGACCCCAGCGGAAAGTCGCAGGAAAGAAACCTGCTGGATGAGGAAACGCTGCGTCACAATGAAAGATGTATCAGAGAGCAGCTTAAGAGCTTTCTTGAGTTTGAAGAGGGCGATAACCGGGCTGTACTGGTCAACAATTATGACTGGTTTAAAGGAATTGGCTTTCTTGAATTCTTACGGGACGCAGGTAAGCATATCACCGTCAATTACATGATGGCAAAAGACTCCGTAAAAAAGCGACTGGAGACTGGTCTTAGCTTCACGGAGTTCAGCTATCAATTACTACAGGGGTACGACTTTTACAATCTGTACAGTGAGTATGGTGTAAAACTACAAATGGGAGGTTCTGACCAGTGGGGAAACATTACTACAGGTACAGAATTTATCAGGCGTAAGGCCAGTGGTGAGGCTTTTGCACTTACTTGCCCACTCGTAACAAAAGCCGATGGCTCCAAGTTTGGTAAATCCGAAGGAGGAAACGTCTGGCTGGATCCGGAAATGACTTCCCCGTACCAGTTTTACCAGTTTTGGCTTAATTGTTCTGATGAGATAGCCAGTAAACTTATCCGGGTATTTACGTTACTGGATATGGATACGATAGAAAAACTGGAGGTCGAACATGCTGAGGCACCAAATAGGCGTCTACTTCAAAATGCCATTGCTGAAGACGTTACCGTGAGAGTCCATGGCAAAGAAGAGTACGAAAAGGCCGTAGAAGCTTCCCAGATACTTTTTGGAAAAAGCAGTACTGAACAGCTTGCAAAACTTGATGAGAAAACGCTGCTACAGGTTTTTGATGGCGTACCTATGTCCGAGATAAGCCGAACTGATTTTGATACTATCCCTGATGTAACTGATCTGGTTTCGGTGGCTACTGACGGAGCTATCTTTTCTTCTAAAGGAGAAGCCAGGAAAATGGTAAAAGGAGGTGGTCTTAGCATCAATAAGGCCAAAATAGGAAATCCGGCACAGCCAGTGACTGATTTTTCCCTATTACAGGATAGGTACCTTCTCGTGCAGAAGGGGAAGAAGAATTATTTTCTGATTCGGGTGAATTAGTAAAGTTGCTGCAGGATCAACTATCCTGCGGCAAGTATTTTCAATATATGCATCAGCCATTTTTTAAGAATATACTTTTTGTTATAAACCCCATATCGGGAGGAATAGATAAGGATGAGCTTGATCATCATCTGGAAGCTTTTTGTTCCTCATGTGGTATCAGTCATTCTTTTTTCCGTACTACCGGCGAGAACGATAAGAGAAAAATAAAAGATAAGATAAAGGATAATAATCCTGATGCTGTGATTGCCATAGGAGGTGATGGTACGGTCAATCTGGTAGCATCTATTCTGGCTGGGACTGACATGTGCATGGGTATATTGCCCATGGGCTCCGGCAATGGACTAGCAAAGGACCTAAATATTCCTCAGAATGATCCCGAAGCTGCTATGGAAGTGCTTAGGAATCCTACCATCAAGAAAATTGATACCCTAAAGGTCAACGGCCACTTTTTTGTCCATTTGTGCGATCTGGGTTTCAATGCTCATGTAGTCAAAATGTTTTCCAGAAGTGAACACAGGGGGCTTCTCAGTTATATGAGATTTACCGTAATGGAGTTTTTTAGCTATCATAGCTTTAAATATAGACTCAGCGTTGATACACAGGAGGAGGATATTTCTGGTAAGGCTTTTATGATCACTTGTGCAAATAGTAATAAGTATGGCAGTAACATAGTCATAAATCCTGAAGGTCACATGACAGATGGAGCGTTTGAAGTAGTAGTAATTAAAGACTTCAAATGGTACAAAGTCTTCAAAATGATAGCCTTGCTAGTCATAAGGCGGATACACACGTGGGAATTGACACAGACCGTGCGTTGTAAAAAAGCCCGAATAGTGCTGAGGAAAAAGAAAACGCTTCAGTATGATGGCGAGCTGGGTGAAAAGGTCAAAGAGATACAGGTTTCTGTCCTGCCGGGTAACTTAAAGGTGATTTGCCCTACTATAAGCTGCGCATGAACGTAAAAGCATTGAAAGGTAAAGAGGCAAAGGTTCGCATCGATGAAATTGCAGCCTTACGCATGGAAGTTTTTAGAGAGTTCCCATATTTATATGAGGGGACTGTAGAAAATGAGGAAGAGTACCTCAGCCGCTACCTGGAGGCTACTGGCTTTATGGCTATAGTAGCTGAAGACAAGCATCAAATAGTAGGTGTGAGTACCTGCCTGCCATTAGAGCAGGAAATTGATGACATTACTGCTCCCTTTGTCAGAAGAAATATATCCTTGGACTCAGTTTTATATTTTGGTGAATCTGTTCTGAAGAGGAGTTATAGAGGCCGTGGTCTAGGTGTTCGTTTTTTTGATGAAAGAGAAAGTTACGCCAGAGATATGGGAAGGGAGGCATGCTATTTTTGTGCCGTTGAGAGGTCGCCTGACCACAGTCTTAAGCCAGCAGGTTACAGAGACCTGCAGGATTTTTGGAAAAAGAGAGGATATGAAATTACTGATCTTTTCTGCACTCTCGAGTGGCAGGATATAGACCAAGACAGTGAAACTGAAAAGTCATTACGCTTTTGGAAGAAAGAACTATGATAATTCAGTTTAACCGACACAATAAATCAAAAGAGGCTGTCTCAAAAGGCAGCCTCTTTTTTTTTGGAGTTGGCCATAAAAAAAGCGAGGGCATTACTACCCCCGCTTTCCAAGATGTGATATCTTGAGTTGTGTCAATAAGCGAAAAGATAGTTTTTAAAGACTACAACCCCAAGCAAATTATGCTTTTACCTCCGAGCCTGGAGGAGTTAATAGAGGCAGACCATCCAGTTCGGGTGGTCAACGAAGTGGTCGATCGTCTTGATATTGCCCCTCTATTGACTGGTTATAAGCCTGGCGGTACATCAGTATATCATCCAAGGATGCTGCTTAAAATATTGATTTACGGGTATATGAGTAATATCTACTCTACCCGCAAGTTGGAGGCAGCTATTGGTCAAAACGTTCACTTCATGTGGTTGGCAGGTATGAACAAGCCTGACCATAACACTATTGCCCGTTTTCGATGCGATCGGTTGAAAGATAGCCTGAAGGTGATCTTTGCTCAGATTGTAATGTTCTTAGTTGATGAGGGCCTACTGGACTTAAAGACAGTTTACACCGACGGCACCAAGATAGAAGCCCAGGCTAATCGCTACACGTTTGTGTGGGGCAGGTCTATTAAGACCAATACCGAAAAGATAAGCCAACAGCTTGAAGAGTTGTGGGACTATACCCAGCGGGTGGCAGAAGACGAGTTATATCAGGAAAAGCCTGATTTTAGCAAAATCGATGCTCGAAAGGTTAGTGATACTATTGATAGGATTGACCAGGCACTCACGGGCAAGAAGATAGCAAAAGGGAAGAGGCAGAAGCTTACCTATGCACGAAAAAACTGGCCTGGGAAGCTGGCTGAATACCAGCAGAAGCAAGCTATACTGGGACAACGAAACAGCTATTCAAAGACTGACCACGATGCAACCTTTATGATGATGAAGGAAGACCATATGCGAAATGGACAGCTCAAGCCGGGCTATAACCTTCAGATCAGCACCTCCAATCAATACTTGGTAAACTACACGATCCATCAAAATCCTACCGACACCCTAACGTTACAACCCCATCTTAAGAACTATCAGCAGTTATATAACACCCTGCCTGACACTATATGCGCTGATGCAGGATATGGTAGCGAAGAGAACTATGACTATCTGAAAGATAAAGTAGAGAAGGCCTATGTAAAGTATAATTACTTCCATAAGGAGCAAACCAGAAAATGGAAGCAAGACATATCTAAATCTCAGAACCTGCATTACAACGAAGAGCAGGATAAGATCTATTGCCCGGCAGGCCAGCCAATGGATCATATAGGAAAGCGAAAAACAAAAACTAAGTCGGGTTATGAACAAACTTATGCACAATATCAGGCCAGAAACTGCCTGGAGTGTCCATTAAGGAGCGGTTGTTTTAAAGCAAAAGGCAACCGGATAGTTGAGATCAATCATAACCTTAGAACTCACAAGCAAAAAGTGCGGGATATGCTTATGAGTGACCAGGGAA
Source organism: Roseivirga sp. BDSF3-8 (assembly GCF_041449215.1). NCBI lineage: Bacteria > Pseudomonadati > Bacteroidota > Cytophagia > Cytophagales > Roseivirgaceae > Roseivirga > Roseivirga sp. BDSF3-8. The sequence continues at coordinate 4,955,041 of NZ_JBGNFV010000001.1, forward strand.
TAGCTCATCGCAAGCAGCGACCGGCAGATGTAGAAACTGTGTTCGCAGCCATCAAACACAACCGGGGCTTCCGCAGATTTATGATGCGGGGAACAGAGAAAGTCGAAATAGAAGCCGGACTACTGGCTATTGCACATAACCTGCTCAAAAAGGCTTCATAGAGAGCCTGTTTTCTTCGCCAAAAGAAAACAGATCATCAATAGCATTTACAGCAGATGAGCCTGGAAAGAAAAAAGTAAAGGCTGCCTCAACACTTTTGAGACAGCCTCTTTCTTATTTTATTAAGATGACTGATTATCTGCCAAAGTAATAAGCAGCATAAACCTGGAAGACACCATTACTTGGGTCACCATCATCATCAAATGGGTTATTTACATCATCAGAATCGTCTGCAATGTTATTCAGACCCAGTTGGTATCTTACACCGGCACCAAATCCGCCTATCAGGTCGACGCCTACACCAGCAATTACACCATAATCGGTGCTTTTGAAGGTATCATCAATATCTACTTCTTCTCCGTTGATCTCATACTCTTCATTGATAAGAAAACCAATGTACGGACCCGCTTCAAAGTAGGCTATTTCAGCAAAACGAAATTTAGCTAAAACAGGAATGTTCAGGTAAAGTAAGTTAAGGCCACTGTCATCAACGTCCTCAAAGTCCACACCTTGTGAGCTTAGTAAAATTTCAGGCTGAAGCGTATAGGAGTCAGTGAAATTGAGTCCGAAAGCCAGACCTGCATGCCATCCTATCGAACCTTCGAGGCCATCAAAGTCCCCGGTTAGAGTAGAATAGTTCAGACCACCCTTGATGCCAATTTCAGGACCCTGCGCGAACGATGTCGTTGTAAAAATGGCGCAGATAAGTAATGTAAAAATGCTAATTTTCTTCATAATCAATAGATTTCGTACACACAAATTATGCGATAATTCCCCCTCTTAACGCTCACTGATTATAATGGTTTGAATATAGGTACTGAATAATTACCAAAAATTCATTTTACACCCTGATCAGGGTATTTTGCAGGGATTTTTCTGTAGAAATCCTTGATCTTCTCCATATCAATTTCAATATCACCGGTCGGTTGAATGGCAGGACCAATGCCGGCCACTTTTTCCTTGTAATTAAGGTAGCCAAGGACAATGGGAAGTTTGGCTCCAAGGGCTACATAATAAAAGCCGGTTTTCCATTTTTCTGCATACTTGCGTGTGCCTTCGGGCGTTACCAGTACCACCAGTTCCTCGCGGCTATCAAACAGTTCTATCATGGCTGCAACGCTGCTCCCCCGTTTATCAGCACTCTTAAACTTTTGACGGTCTATGGCTATTGCGCCCAGCTTTTTAAGAAACCAGCCCATAGGGCCTTTAATCCACTCCTTTTTGATGGTAAACCTGACAGGAATGCCCATCAGGTAAAAAGCGGCCCGGGCATATACAAGGTCCCAATTGCTGGTGTGCGGTGCGGCAACCATCACGGCTTTTTTCACATCCGCAGGAAATTTCCCTCCGAGGCGCCAGCCGGATACGAAAAACAAAAATTTAGCTAAAGCTCTCACCATAGGATCTACTTATTAAGTCGCTCAGCAAGGTCCAGTCTGTGTGTCCGTGCTGTGTCCTTAGCAATATCATATCCTGCGTCGGCATGCCTTATCACCCCCATTGCCGGATCATTATGCAATACTCTTGCAAGTCTTCGTTCGGCTTCCGGGGTACCATCGGCAAGTATAACGACGCCGGCATGAATTGAATATCCCATGCCTACACCTCCTCCATGGTGGACAGAAACCCAACTGGCACCGCCTGCAGTATTTATCAGTGCATTTAAGACAGGCCAATCAGCCACTGCATCTGACCCATCTTTCATAGCTTCCGTCTCGCGGTTAGGAGAAGCCACGGAGCCCGTGTCCAGATGATCTCTGCCAATGACGATCGGGGCCTTTACTTTTCCTTCTGCCACCAGCTTATTAAAGGCCAGGCCGGCCTTTTCGCGATCCCCCTGACCCAGCCAGCAAATCCGTGATGGCAAGCCCTGAAAGGCAATTTTTTCTCTGGCCATTTTCAGCCACCTTTTCAGGCTTTCATTCTCAGGAAATAACTCAAGAAGCACCTTGTCACAGGTATAAATATCTTTAGGGTCCCCACTTAAAGCCACAAAACGGAAAGGACCTTTACCCTGACAAAAAAGTGGCCGGATGTAGGCAGGTACGAATCCCGGAAAATCAAAGGCATTTTCTACTCCCCTTCTGTCTTTCGCCTGGCCACGCAGGTTATTACCGTAATCAAAGGTAATGGCGCCCCGTTTCTGTAGTTCGAGCATTTGACGCACATGACGGGCCATAGTGTCCAGTGACAGACTTCCATACTCCTCCGGGTTAGCCTCCCGCAGGGTGTTAGCTTCAGCTACAGATAGGTTCTCAGGAAAATAGCCATTAAGTTCATCATGTGCAGATGTCTGATCGGTAAGCGTATCGGGTGTAATGTTGCGATCTATGTATCGCTGAAGCAGGTCCACTACATTGCATGCTACTCCAATGGATATAGGCTCGCCACTTGCTGCAGCTTCCTGCGCCCGGTCTATCGCTTTATCAATATCAAGAAATTTTTCATCCAGGTAGCGGGTCTCCAGCCGTTTGTCTATCCGCCATTCTTCCATTTCGGCAGCAAGGCAAACTCCTCCGCACATGGTTATAGCCAGTGGCTGTGCACCACCCATGCCTCCTAGTCCTGCCGTTACGTTTACTTTACCTTTCAAAGTACCGTCAAAATGCTGGCGGGCAAGTTCTGCAAAGGTCTCATAGGTGCCCTGTACAATACCCTGAGAACCGATATAAATCCATGATCCGGCCGTCATTTGTCCGTACATCATCAGTCCTTTCTTCTCCAACTCGCGAAAGTGTTCCCAATTAGCCCAATTAGGAACAAGCATAGAATTAGAAATCAGCACCCGGGGAGCATCCGCATGGGAGCGTAAAATTCCTACCGGTTTACCTGACTGAACAAGCAAAGTCTCATCTTCCCGAAGGTCCTTTAATGCTTTAACGATCAGGTCAAAAGAATCCCAGTTGCGGGCGGCCTTACCTATTCCTCCATACACCACAAGATCTTCGGGGCGTTCGGCTACTTCAGGGTCTAAATTATTGTACAGCATACGAAGGGCTGCTTCCTGTACCCATCCTTTCGTGTTGAGCGTGCTGCCGGTGGGTGTGGGACCTTTTTTGCTATAGTCGGTAATATTTTTCATGTAGTACGTAATTAGCTTGCCAATTCGTCCAATTGCTTTATTTCGTCAAGACGGCTGAGTGCATAGTTATAGCCGATATCAAATAACTCCCCGGCTTTTTTAAAGTCGAAAACCTTATAATGCTTACAATCTGGCGGTTCCAGGAAGAGGTCACAGGTTTTTTTGCGCTGGTACGCGTTGTAATTGATGGCCATCAGTAAACTTTTTTCCAGAATATCCCTCATGTTCTTAGGGTTGAAACCATCATTTACCGGATTACAATGAAGGCCGATAATACGATCACAATAACCTTCCAGTGGCTCCACAGGCAGATTATTCATAATACCGCCATCTATGTAGCGGGTGCCGTCTATCGTATAGGGTGAGAATATTACAGGCAGGCAGCAACTAGCCAAAACAGGAGGTATCAATTGTCCTTTGCTGAAATAGACAGTTTTTCCTTTTTCTACATCCGTGGCTGCAACAATAAGAGGTATTTTTAAACCTGAGAAGTCATTATCTGGAAAATACTGGAGGAAAACAGGCTCAATGGTGCCAATTTTCAGAAGCCCGGAGATACTCATCGCCGGTCGTATGAGCTTGGTGAAGCTGGTTTTGGTGACAATATCGAGAATAGCCTTAGGTTTGTAGCCCTTAGCATACAGTGCGCCTAATAAAGCACCGGCACTACTACCAGTGATACGGTCAGGTTGCAGGTTATGCTCTTCCAGCACCTGGAGTATGCCCAGGTGTGCAATGGCGCGCGCTCCACCTCCGGAAAGTGCTATGCCTAATGCCATTTATAGTATATCTGATAGTGGAAATACCTGGTCGACCCTCACACCTTTATCGGTATGTTTAACTGTACAACACTCGTTAACAGGGTCATGCTCGAAAAAGAGGATGTAATTATTATCTGCAGCCTCTTTCAAAAATGCCTCCTTCTCCTTCATTGTAACCAAAGGTCTCACATCGTATGCCATGACATACGGCAAGGGTATATGCCCTACGGAAGGTAGCAGGTCTGCAGCAAACACAATGGTGTGATCCTTATATTTGATCTTGGGAAGCATCTGCTTTTCTGTATGGCCATCCACGTATATAATGTCCATTTTAAAAGGAAGCTCTTTTTCTTTTTGTACGAATTCGAGCTGCCCGCTTTCCTGCATTGGCAGAATATTTTCCTTCAGAAAACTGGCCTTTTCCCGTGGGTTAGGATCATTTGCCCAATCCCAGTGCTGCTTATTGGTCCAGTATCTCGCATTCTCAAAAACTGGTCTGAGGGATTGGCTGGTTTTATCGCTGTATTCCACCCCTCCTCCGCAATGATCAAAGTGCAGGTGAGTCAAGAAGTTATCTGTGACATCACCCAGACCAAATCCTGCTTCTTTCAGGCTTCCTTTCAAGGATTTATCACCATGGAGGTAGTAGTAACCGAAAAATTTATCACTTTGCTTGTTACCCATTCCATTATCAATGAGAATGAGTCTGTTACCATCTTCTATGGCAAGGCACCGCATGGCCCATGAGCACATGTTGTTTTCATCGGACGGATTAGTCCTGCTCCAGATGGATTTGGGAACGACTCCGAACATGGCGCCGCCATCAAGCTTGAAGTTTCCTGCGTGTATAATATGGAGGTTCATGGGCTATGTTGTTTCAGGGGGTAAGATAAAAAAATACCGCCGAACTACTGAAATCAATAATTCGGCGGCAAGTCTTTTTTGGAGGAATTTTTACTCGTTGAAAACGCCCATCGACGAGAACTTATCGATTCGATTGGCGATCATCTCCTCTACCGGCTGGGACTGTATATCCTTTAGTTCTTTCAGTATGCTAGCCTTAAGCGTAGCAGATACCTTTTTGAGGTCGGTATGTGCCCCGCCAAGAGGTTCGGGAACAATGCCATCAATAAGCTTGAAATGAAGCATGTCAGCAGCAGAAAGCTTCAGTGCTTCGGCTGCCTGTTCTTTATAATCCCAGCTTCTCCAGAGAATACTACTGCACGACTCTGGTGAAATTACTGAATACCAGGTATTTTCAAGCATAAGTACACGGTCACCTATAGCTATACCTAATGCTCCTCCTGAGGCCCCTTCACCAATAATAATGCATATCACCGGTACTTTCAGAGCAAACATCTCTTTCAAATTGCGGGCAATTGCTTCTCCCTGGCCTCTTTCCTCTGCTTCTAATCCAGGAAAAGCGCCCGGAGTGTCGATAAGGGTAACAATGGGCTTATTAAATTTTTCAGCGATTTTCATTAGTCGCAGAGCCTTGCGGTAGCCTTCAGGGTTAGCCATACCAAAGTTACGCATCTGGCGCTGCTTAGTATTACGACCTTTTTGCTGACCAATAAACATAAAGGTCTGCTGATCTATGGTGCCAAATCCGCCTACCATGGCTTTATCATCTGCGACAGACCGGTCACCATGTAACTCTACAAAATCATCTGTGATCTCATAAATATAATCAAGGGTATAGGGTCTTTCTGAGTGCCGAGATAGCTGGACACGTTGCCATCGGGTCAGATTATTGAAGGTCTCTTCCTTCAGTTCTTTGATCCGCTTTTCAAGAGACTTCACCGCGTCAGAGACGTTAACATTATTTTGATCGGCGAGTTCTTTCATATCCTTTAGCTTGGCCTCAAGCTCCGCTATCGGTTTTTCAAATTCCAAGAGCATCTATATAAGGCGAGTTGGTTACAAATTAATAATAATTTCGTAGCAAAGGGATAAAAATATCAATACTGCTATTAGCGATGCGAATATCACATTTGTCGGGCGATAATACCACCTCTGAGCAAGAAACCTGCCTTCCGAAATGTTTTTTTAATTTTTTTTCGGCGGGGGGTTGCAAATAAATAATCGTCCGCATACTTTTGCATCACTTTAACGGAAACACACAGCGGTTTCCATTGTTCTTAAAATATTGGAAATACATAACGGAGTGGTAGTTCAGTTGGTTAGAATGCCTGCCTGTCACGCAGGAGGTCGCGGGTTCGAGTCCCGTCCATTCCGCCAGACTTGTGTCAACGTATTTCCAACGGAGTGGTAGTTCAGTTGGTTAGAATGCCTGCCTGTCACGCAGGAGGTCGCGGGTTCGAGTCCCGTCCATTCCGCAAGCCCGTCAATTTTGGCGGGCTTTTTTATTTTCCTTTATTTGGTTTTTTAGCAGATCAGTGAACCCGTTTCCGTTTTACCGACGTTGTCAGACAAATTCAATTGTCTATGTGGAAAATACCGATGGGAAAGATTTCCCGCTTGATGATATTTATCTTTTTCGTTCTTTTTACCCTTCCCTCCTGCTCTTCCGGCTATAATAGCTACAATATTGAGCCAAAAAACAGGAACAGGTATTACAACCCCAAAAAAGATCGACACAAAAAGCGTACAAAAAAGGTTAAAGTGAAAAATTTGCCCTGATGCCAGAAGCAGAAAATTATATAGCCACGGGAGACCGTCAGGTACGCGAAGGTCTCCTGGAGGAAGCGCTTAATAGTTATTCTTCCGCACTAGCTCTAAGTCCGGATCATCCTAGAGCTTTGGTAGGACGGGCCAAGACATACTATCAGCAGAAAAGAACGCAGGAGGCCCTGAAAGACCTGAACCATCTCGTTAATAGCTATCCCGATAACGGGCGCTTTCATGTAGAGAGGGGCGTGCTATTACACCTTGCCGGACAAAATAAGGAAGCGATGAGAGATTTTGACGCCGCTGTGAAAACCGATCCTCAGGATCCGTATTTCTTCAGTAGCAGAGCATTTATCAAAGATCGGTTAGGCGATTACAGCGGGGCATTAGAGGATTATGAAAAGGCTGTTACACTCGACCCGGAGGATGCTATAGCCTTTAATAATAAGGGGCTTGTCGAGGAAAAATTAGGGCGAATAGACGCCAGTAAAAGAAGTTTTAGCCGAGCAGACGAACTTGATCCGGCCAAAAATCCATCATCTGGCAGCATAACACCAGACTTCAGGAACACGCAGGCACCGGCTCCTTCCCCTACACCTGATGCAAAAGACAAGGTAATGGTGGAGCCTCGAAAAGAAAAGCTAAGCATATCGGATTACCTGCATACTCTTAAATCTGTGTTTTCAGACAAGGATGTTTTTGGTGAATTTATTAATTATTTAAGGGGAGGTGGTAATAAAAGAAGGTAAACCCATGGGGGCTTCAGGTTCCTGAACATTCACTACGATTTCTACTCTAAAAGTGGTCCCTATTCCGGCCTCACTGCTCAGAAAAACACTTCCTCCCAATCTTTCTACTGCATTACGAAGCAAGTATAGCCCGAGCCCGCTGCCCTTACTAATTTCATTGCCGCGGAAAAACATATTGAATACCTTATTCTGGATATTCTTTTCTATTCCCATACTATTGTCATCTACAAATAACACCACACGATGCGCGTCCTGAAGGATTGCTTGTACCCGCACCCTCGGCGTTACATCCGGCCTGGCGTATCGCAAACTGTTTTCCAGAAGGCTTTGGAGGATTAATACCAAGAGACTGCGATCCGTAAGAACTGTACGGTCTTTTTCGGCTTCCACACTCCACTCAGTGAGGTCATAGTTAGGCTCCTTGTAAAGAGAAGCAATGACTTCATACACTGTCTCCTCCAAGTTTACCTCTTCCAGTACAAGATCTCTTTCCTTAATAATTGTGAGCTCTGCAAGGGTGGATATGATATGATTAAGGCGGCTTATCTGCTTATTAAACATACCAAAGAACCTTCCGGCTTTGGGGTCATCCACCTCCATTTCGGCAAGCTGATATAACCCTGCCATTGAGGCAACGGGACCTCTGAGGTCGTGTGAGGCACGATAAAGAAAGGTATCCAGCTCATTATTTTTGTAAACCAGTTTTTCCTGTACCTTTTTAACCTGACTTATATCTGTGAAAGTGACGCTGTAGTGATTGGGTTCGCCTGGTTCTGAGTGATGTACAATGATAACGGCGTTGACAGGTACTTCCAGCCCATGCTGATTATGCAGTGTATACTCGGTTTTAAAATACCCAAGTTCATCGAGCTTCTCAGAGTTGTCCCAAAAACTATCAACTTCATAAGAAGAGAACAGGTCTTTTACGAAATAGCTTCTTTCATCAAAGCTGTCCAGCCCCCAAAAATTCCTTCCGGCCTGATTCATATACTGAACCCGTCCTACATGATTAAATACAAATACGATGTCCGGGGTGGCCTCAATGATGCTCGAGAGCCGGTCCAGCTTTTTCTCGACATTATATATTTCGGTAATATCCTGAACCGTACCGTAATGCATGGTATGCCATCCTTTATCATCAAGTAAAATCTTAATACTGATAAATAGCTTTCTTATCTCTCCGTCCGGGCGAATTATTCGGAAAAGCATTTTTTCAGAGTAGTCCTCGTTTTTATTCTTAAGGGTCAGACGGCCTATTTCCTGGTAGTGCTTCAGGTCATCAGGATGAATAATGCTCATAAATCTTTCAAGGGGTAATTCCTTTGAACTGTTTTTACTGCCAACATATCCAAGGATTTCAAGTACCCTTTCGCCTACCTTGAATCGTCTGCTTCCGAAATCATATTCCCAGGTACCAAGATTGGCCAGGTTAAGTGCATCATTAAGCTTCGCTTCGCTTTGTCTAAGAGCTAATGTTTTTTGTAAAACAATCTTTTCAAGGTTCTTCCGGTAATTCTCGATTACCTTCCTTGCCTTCCAAATTTCGGTAATATCCTGAATGGTGCCGTATATGTGCTTAGGTTTCCCATCATTATCAGTCAGTAAGCGTGCAACAGTTCTCACTTTAATTTCAACGCCACTATGCCGCTTGAGGGTGTATTCGAATGTTTCCCTGTGCGATGGGTCTTTAGCATTCATTATTCTTCTGAATGCTGCATTTAGTGTCTCCTGATCTTCTTTTACGACGAACCGTCTAAGGTAATCCTCAGTTTTCATTCCTTCAAAAGGATAATCATCCTTGGAAAGTCCAATGATGGATCTGAATTGATTATTAAGAATTATCTTATGTTGTGAAGGATCAATTTTCCACCAGGCTAACTTGGATATTTTGAGCGCCTCTTTGAGTTCCTTCTGGCTTTTCTCCAAAGCCTTTTTTACATTCTTTAATTCACTTACCTCCCTGGCAAAAGAGGCTAATTCATATACCTCTCCCTGCTCATTTCTGAGAGGAATAAGGTACCAGTCAAATATTTTATCCTGTAATGAAAACTGAAACCGCTTTTCTTTTTCAGCTTTGAAGGTTGCCTCAATGCAATTCTCAAAATAAATACAGTAATCCTCCTCAAAGCCTAGTTCCCTGTGAGTCTTCCCGATCATGGATCCGGCGGGAATTGAAAGTAGCTCTTCTACCCTATTATTTGCATAAATGTGCCGGTGCTCTCGGTCGAAACCAAAAATAATATCGGGGCTACTATTAAATAATTCCCTATCCCGCAACCCGGCTAATGCAACCTCAAGCTTTGCAGAAGGAGACTCACTTTTAACCATAAACGTGTAAAGGATGCCCCGAGAGCCTAGCATAGGATTAGAGCACCGTTCTCCTATAATTACTCTCCTGCGAACGTCATCTGATATGACCTGAAAGGTTCCGCTACCGGGACATTCATCAGTCTCCGGTGTCAGGCGGAACAAATAGCACTCAATAGAAGTGTTTATTATCTGTTCCCGATCCGTGGCTCCTATTAGTTTGAGCCAGTTCCCGTCAAAATCAATTATATTTTTACCCGAAAGTAAAATATTTGACTTACTTACGGAATCATCTTCCAATACTGCTTTAAAGCGCATTCTAAAAAGTCTCTCGTTAAAAAGAGTCGATAATCATATTCGACTCGTATATTCTCTGGTCCGGAAAAGAGAAATCATAGTATATTAAAAATCTCTGTGCTTATCCGGCTCGGTTAACAATTATTTTTTTATCTAGTCATTGATCCGCAAATAACCATACTACTTCCTGTGTATAATGCAGAAACTACTATTCTCAGGGCAGTAGATAGCATACTACGCCAGGAATTTAAAGATTTTGAATTACTTATTATCGACGACGGTAGCCAGGACTGTTCCTCACACCTGGTAAGGGGCATAAGGACAGTAGAGTCAGAGTCGAAAAAAAAATACCACGGTGGAATTAATAGCACTCAACGCAGGACTTAAACTGGCTCGCTCTCCGCTAATAGCGCGAATGGATGCAGATGATGTATCATATGCTGGTCGATTACCTAAACAATACAGTTTTCTAAAAAGCAACCGGATACCGGAATGGTAGCCAACTGCGTACGGTATTGTGGTAGTGTTAAAGATAACTACGGATATTTTTTTTATGTTCAATCTCAGAATAAAATTATATCCAATAGGTAAATAGTGTTAAAGCGGTTTACGGAATCTTCGTTCGCTCACCCTTCGGTTTTGTACAGAAAATCACTAATTGAAGAGTTTGGGTCAGATCTGGAAGGGGGCTTTACGGAAGATTATGAATTATGGTTTAGGTGGCTTGCCAAAGGTGTCAAAATGTTAAAGCTACCCGAGGTACTGGTAGAGTGCTAAGATAATGTCAAGAGGCTAAGCATCTTAGGACGAATGTACCGGTCGGATTCCATTTTTAGGATTAAGGTCTATTATTTTCGATTGTGGTACCGTCGATTCAGTAGTCACAAGCCTGTTTGGGTGTGGTGAGCTGGTAAATCAGTGAATAATCCGAGAATAAAATGGCTGATACACTATGGTCTACCAGCTGAGGGATATATTGATGTGAGGCACCGGAAGAGAAGGAATAACTCAGGTATTTTTTGAAGAGTTTGATTATGAATAGAATGTAATCCTACTCATTTATGTCGGTGACCGAACCGGAAAGATAGAAATAATTAAATATTTAGAAGATAAGGTTAAAAGAGGGTAGCAATTTTTGGTTATATGCTTAGACTGAATGTTGGGGGATAAAAGTTAAATCTATTAATACATACTTACCTTCAATTTCATAAGAAATTTCAAATTATTATTAAGATATTTATTACCTGGGCAGGGATATGATTAAGAAGATGCATATTATTCAATTATACTATATCTTTGTCTAATAGAGATCGATACAACAAATCACTTTTTGAAAAGTGGGAGAGAAAACAAAAATGCTGGAAGAGGTACTGCTGGGTTCAGAGAAATTTTCGCTAAAAGAAATCTCTGAGCTTGACGGTGATTTCTTTCGCCTCATTACAAAGTTAGTTGAGCTAAAACGGAATGAAGAGGAGCTATCGCGCCGCCTGGAAGAGTTTCAGGAGGTAATAGCTAATATGGCTAATCTTGACTTTGAGCAAAAACTTCCAGTCAACCAAGAGGATAAAGTATTTAACTACATTGCTATCAGCATTAATATGCTGAACGAAGAGCTATCTGCCAAAACTGTCCCCGATACCTACTTCAAAGGCCTTCTTGAAACCTGCCGTGAGCCTATTATTATCACTAATAATAAGGGGATGATTCTGTACGTCAACGATCAGTTGTGCAGGTTACTGCAGATAAGCGCTAAAGAGATTACGGGCCAGCCGATAGAAAAAATTATGGCAGAGCAAGGGGATGGTTCACAACTGGACCTTATATCTCTGCCTAAGGATACACCTGTAGATTTAATCGGTGCAGATAATCGCATAATCCGGGTACCTGCAGATGTTTCATTCCTGGAAGACAGGAGTATGAAAAACGCAGGTTTTATCATCCGGTTTCATCATGATGCTATGCCCGAAGAAGAAGAAAAGGTAATGTCATCCAAAAGTAAGCTTACAAAAAAGCAGGCAATGATCCTTATGGAGGCTGTAGAGATGATGGACTTTTATAGTTACTGGAAGTATTTTGTAAAAGAGCCAGAAAATGTTCGTCTTACGCCTAAGTTTGAATTGGTAGACCAGTTTGTACACGTGAGGGATATCAAAATCATGGCCGATAGGAACAGCGTAAAGGATGCTACACTTTCCAGTAACCTGAAGTTGGCAATGAAGTTTCTGCGTAATGATAGTGTACGGGATCGCTACCTGGCCTGGGTAGATGAAAATACGCCTCTTACTACTTTCACCAAAAAGGACCTTAAAGAATTACAGGAAGAAACAGAGTATATGATAACGGCGAGGCTGATCGAACGGTTGAACAAACGAAAAAACCAGCTTAAGTACTCACGTAAAGCCGAACTGATGGAAAAAAGCCTTAAGGAGATATCGCTCGACAAAGGCACTTTAACTGCTTTAAATCAGTTAGGAGTTTATAAGATCGGTGATCTGAGAGCCTGGAATATTAAGTCTCTTGCTGAGCAGAACCACATCACCCGTAACCATCTGGAAAGCATTAAAGAAAGCCTCAGGCAGCTGGGCTGCCTCTACATTCTGAAAGAAAGCCTGGAGGAATAAGAATGCTAGTGACTTACTTAAGGGTAACATGTTATTTCTGAGAGAGAAAAAGCGGCAGGATTAATTTGAGAATCATTGTTCGGATAATGAAAAAAAGCTATTTTATGTCACCGGATTTCCGGTAGCTTGATATTTCGTTAAAATTGACTGCCTGGTATGAAAAAAAATTCGAATACGTGCCTCTTTGAAAATGACCACATAAAAATGTGGAATATAGATGGGATCGCTATTATCGAATACCTGGACAGCAATTATCTGTCACTGGATGAAGCTGATGAGATCATGAGGCAGTTGAGTACCCTCTCACATCATCCTACGCCTCTTCTTATCGATGCCCGTGGCACCAATTATCTCAACCGCAACGCTAGGAACCTTTTCAGTGACCGGGTGGGTAAACATGGGATTACGGCGGCGGCGATCGTTGTAAACTCAGAAATACAGCGTAAAATGGTGAACCTGTGGTTACGCATCGACCAACCGGATCTCCCCTTTCGGCTATTCACGAGTAAGGAAGATGCGATCTACTATCTGCAGTTCTTCAAGAACCCTAATTAGGTTTTTGTCCTAAGCCCTGCGGCATGGCATACTGATGGTGCTGTATGCCAATCTTCTTGCGGATTTGGCTACCTAGCAAATTACGCATACGGTAGAACTTATTACCACTACCCATGAGATTTTGAACTCCCCTTAATCCGGCTAATGGTTTGAGAAAAACTTTGGTAAATTTTTCTTTTTTAAGTCCGATGGCATCGGCCACCTCATCCCCTAACAGATACCTCATGTAGGGCTCAGTAATTTTTTCAAATGGCCCCTTCACAGGTGTGTCTTTAAAGTGGTCAATTAGTGACCTGGTCAGGGCTTTCCCGTGGTCAGATGCCTTTATGGTTCTGCGGGAAATTATGGTCAAAAGCTGATAACTCTCTTTGGCGGAATCAGGAAGTAGGCGTTCTTCTACTCCTAGCATCCTTCCCACCACACTCCAAAGGTGCCTGAAGTCATCTGTTTCCTCTCTGCTGAGGGATATGCCTATTTTTCTGAAGCTTCGTATCGGAATATACCAGAATGCGAGCTGCGTACCCGCCATATCCTCTTGGTTTACAGGAACCCCCCATTTATCCGCTTGCCAATGGCCGCTATTCAGAATGTAATATCGAACGGCTGCGTGCATTAGCCGGACTTTTTGAATACTTTTTATACCTCTGCCTTGAGGGGTAAATGCTAAAGGATCCATTACATCCATAACAAAACGGGCTGTTTCCAGCAGTCGTTTAGAGGGTTCATTTATAAGGCGTGGAGAAGCGTCAAGTACACGGGCACCATCTGAAGCTGCATAACAGTATGGCAAGCTGGCGAAACCCAGCATACTTAGTATGTCATCCGCATGCTTAACGAAAACAGCGGCGCCTTTCTTCATTTTGGACAGATTTGCAAACTCCGGGATACGAGCTGATTGCTTAAAGTATTGAATAGCCTCGGGAGGAAGATCCTCAGGCCATTTCTCGTGATTATAATGAACTGAGGCGATTATCGTACGGAGGTATGAAGCGTTAGCAGCTTCTTTAATGACGCTGAATGCATGATCTGCCAAAGGATCCATTTGCATCCGCATGTCATCCAGGAATGAATCTGTAAAATACTGTGCTTTACCCATGATGGCAAAAGCTTCTATCTATAAAGAATGTTTAAGCTCGTAGCCTGTCGGCCACTAACTCAGCCGCGAGGCGTCCGCTTCTCATAGCAGCATTGATGGAGCCATTAAGCAAGTGGTCACCGCATATATAATTGCGTTCACTAATTTGCATCATAGCTGGTGCTATTTCATGTTGGACATGATTTTGTGCAGGCAAGGCGTACGGAATGTGGTAGGTATGCAGGTGTTCCCACTCCGTTACCTCCTTACCAAACATTTGTTCAAGTTCCTTTTTAATGGTTTTGAGAATGCTGTATTCATCAAAGGCTTGATCGCCAATGACTGATGCGGATATGAGGTGTTTACCTTCCGGGGCGTATGATGATGCTATGTTAGACATCACGGCCACATTGTTTATCAGTCCGGAGCCGGTGCCATTCAGGGTTAATATAGGCTCAATGTAAGGTGGCTTATCTGCCACAAAATAAAAGGTAGATGTGCTCTGATAAGTTACCTTACAGGAAAAGCCGGAAAGTTTTTGAAGAGCAGGGGCTTGTGTGGCTATGAGTACATATTTTCCTTCGAACTCTTTTCCTGATTCAGTAACAACTTTACCATCTGTTATGCTGGTGGCAGGCGTGTTGAAATGAAACATATGGGAAGGTAATTGCCCCGCCAGCTGCTTTGGTATTTGCTCCATACCTTTTTCAGGTACGGCTGCGTGCCCTTCAGAAAACATCTTAAAAACGAAATCCAGTGCGCGCCTGCTGGTTTCAAGCTCACCTTCCAGGAAAATACCACTGAAAAACGGCTTAAAGAAGGAGTCGATCATCTTATCGCTAAAGCCATACTCCTCTTTCAGAGCTATTAATGAAGGCTTTTCTTCCTCCTGAAATATTTCTAATAAAGACTTACTACTCAATTGAGCTCTCAGTCGTAGTACACGAAACTTATCAGTAAACGAACCTAACGGTGAGAAAAGAGAGCTGAAAAGCTCAGATGGCTGTCTTGTAGGGTCTGCAACCCGAAAAGTTTTGCCTTTGCGATACACCTGTGCCCCGGGCAAAAAACTTTTAAGATTTAACTTGGCATAATCGAGTAGTTCTCTGGTTTCCGGATACGCTGTAAGTAGTACCTGAAATCCCCTGTCCAGGAGAAAGCCATCTAAGTTATCAGTTTTAATTCTCCCTCCTGCCCTGTCAGAGGACTCAACTATGCAGTAGCTGAGGTTATTCCTTTGTAAAACACTGGCAGCAGTAAGCCCGGCCATGCCGGACCCTACAATTACCACATCACATTTTTGCATTGCGTTCAGATTAAAAGTATCCGGACACAGGTATCATGAGGATGACCGCCCGGGCCTCCCCTTACGTTGGCCACCTTTCCTGCCGCCGCCCTTTCGTCTGGATCCTCCACCCTGACCGCCTTTGCGGGGCTTTTGTACGGATGGAGGTTCTCCCAGGTGTTCAGGTAGCTTGAGGCGCCTTACTTCCATACCTATAGTTTCTTCTATCCGGTAGAACTTCTGTTGATCTTTGCTATTAACAAAAGTAAAAGCGACACCGGTTGATTCTGCGCGAGCAGTACGGCCTACACGGTGTACGTAATCTTCGCCATCATGGGGCACGTCATAATTGATAACAAGCCCAATGTTCTCAATATCAATTCCCCGGCTCATTACGTCTGTCGCTACCAGGATTTGTACCTGGCGGTTACGGAATTTCAGTAGCACCTCTTCCCTTTCGGTCTGCTCCAGGTCAGAGTGTATGCTTCTTGCATTAAAATTAGCTTTGCGTAATTCCTTATCAATGGCTTTTACGTTCGCTTTAGTACTGCTGAAAATGATAATGCTAGGTATTTCCTTAGCTGAAAGTAAGTGCTTGATCAGTTCAATTTTCTGGTCGTCGTGAGCCAGGAATACCCCTTGAAAAACTCCCTCTGCAGGTTTTGAAACTGCAAGGTTTACCTGTTCCGGCTCTTTCAGGATTTTCTCTGCCAGAGATCTGATTTTGGGAGGCATAGTAGCACTGAACATAAGTGTCTGCCTTTCTTCCGGCAAGAAACTTATGATCTTCATTAGGTCTCCCAGAAATCCCATATCCAGCATTCTGTCTGCCTCATCAAGTACCAGAAAGCTAAGATTATCAAGCTTCACGTACCCCATATTCAGATGCATAATAAGCCTGCCGGGTGTAGCTATGACAATGTCTGCCCCTTCTTTGAGCGCCTTTTTTTCACGCTCAAAAGATGCTCCGTCAGTACCGCCGTAGATGGCGAGTGAACTGGTATTAGTAAAATATGCAAATCCTGCCAATGACCGGTCTATCTGTACGGCTAGCTCCCGGGTAGGTGCCAGTATGATGGCATCGACATTGTGCTCATCGTTCCCGCTTGTAGCCAATTTGTTAAGAATGGGTAAAAGATAGGCGGCTGTTTTACCGGTGCCTGTCTGAGCACAACCGATA
The DNA here is from genome assembly GCF_041449215.1 of Roseivirga sp. BDSF3-8. Classification (NCBI taxonomy): domain Bacteria; kingdom Pseudomonadati; phylum Bacteroidota; class Cytophagia; order Cytophagales; family Roseivirgaceae; genus Roseivirga; species Roseivirga sp. BDSF3-8. Next base: position 4,971,743 of record NZ_JBGNFV010000001.1, read on the forward strand.
ATGTCTTTACCTTCCAGAATGATTGGAATGGTTTCGGCCTGGACGGGAGTTGCATTTTCAAAGCCCATGGCAGAAAGGCCTTCCATTACTGCCGGGCCGAAGTTAAGCTCCTCGAATTTCAAATTTTGTAGACTTTTTTATTAAAAAGTAATTCTATAGTCAAAAACTTTCGTTTAAAAGCATGGTGATTGCCTGGCAAACACCCCTAATGGTAATTATTTGATTGCAAATGATTAGCCATCAAGTGCAAATAAAGGAATTTTCATATTAAACCTCATCGTAATTAATATGTTTCTACCTTTACTTTCCAATTAATGGGCCATGTTCGGGCGAAACATTTCTAAAATTATCAAAAGGACATGAGAAAACTAACTTTTATGTTTATTGCCTCCATATTTTTAGCAGCTCCGGGCTGCGGACAGGAGGAAAAAGAGGGTGACGTACCTCCTGCTGAGGACAGGGAATCTGCCACGCCTATGGCACACCCTCCGGCTTATCCTCTTGAATACACTATGGTAACCCTGGATACTACGCTGGGGAATTGTGAGGATACGGAAACATTTCCCGCTTGCACAAGAATATCACTCTCCTATCCGGACAGCCTGCAGGGCTCAAGTGACTTGCTCAGGGATAGCATAGGTAATCTGGTACGGGAGTATGTTTATGAAAATGATGCCCGGGCGCAATTCTTTAAAAAATACTCTCCCAGTCTGATAGATACACTTGGGGAAGAATATCGAAACATGACACTTAGTAAATGGGAGGTAACGAATGACTTATCTGTTGAATACAATACCCCAGAGTTGGTGACACTGAAGTTTAACACATATCAGTTCACAGGTGGAGCCCATGGGAATGGTTCTGTAGTATTTTTTAATTTTGACCCCGCCAGCGGACAAAAATATAGTATCAGAGACTTACTAAAGGATCCGGCGGATATGGACTCATTGAATGCGGTGGCCGAAACTATCTTCCGACAAAGGTATGAACTTGGCAATCAATCTTTCAAAACAGCCGGATACTGGTTTCAGGACAATGAGTTTTCGCTCAATGATAACTTTACGATAACAGGTCAGGGGCTTAATTTTCTGTATAATGCTTATGAAATCACCTCTTATGCAGAAGGCACTCCCGAGCTTTTTCTGCCCTGGAATGCAATCTCCGGCCTGGTGGATGAAAACAAAGTTCCGGTTCAGATATCTGTAAATCAGTAATTAATATGAGAAAGATCAATAAGGTATGCGTATATGCCGCATCAAGCCCTTATGTAGATGAAAAATATTTTGCCGCAACAGAATCGCTGGCAAATTCACTGGTAGATAATAATGTGACGGTTGTGTACGGTGGAGGAGCAGTAGGTCTGATGGGACATCTTGCGGACACCGTCGTTGCACGGGAGGGGCGGATTATCGGCATTATGCCTAATTTCATGAAGAAAGTGGAGCTTAACCATAAGGCCGTTACCGAATTCATCTTTGTAGGTGACATGCATGAGAGGAAAAAGCGGTTTCTGGAAGAGGTAAATGGGGTGATCGCATTGCCTGGTGGTTGCGGTACCTTCGAAGAGCTACTGGAGGTTATTACTCTGAAGCGGCTGGGGCTTTTCATGGAACCAATCATCATTTACAATATCAATGGCTACTATGACCCTCTTATTCAAATGCTGGAAAAGAGTATTGAAGAAAAGTTTTTAAAGCCGAAGCATCGTATGATGTGGACTGTACTAAATGAAGGGGATGATGTGATGGAAGCCTTGCAAAACGCTCCGGAATGGACTGAGGAACTTGTTAATCTGAAGGGATACGCAAATCTGGAAAATAAAAAGCGCCCCTGATACAAGAAGCCTGAAAACAGACTACACAAAAATAAAAAGAGGGCACTATGCAGTGCCCTCTTTTTATCAATTAAGATAGATATATCGTCAGGGAGCTTACTTGCTTACTACAAGACGCTCTACTTTTTTCTCATCACCGCTCTCTACGGAGATCATGTAAACACCTTCACGCAGGCTCTGCACATCAAACGTATGTTCGATAAGGCCACTGAGCTGAGCGTAATCGGCAGTCGTAATAACAGCACCGGTTACATCATAAAGCTTGATTTTCACATCTTTAGCCTCAGGTCCTACGTTGTAGGATAGCGTAGAAGAAGTTTTAGCAGGGTTAGGAGCCATGAAGAAGTTTGCATTGGCATCGATACCACTACGAACACCTTCTACTTCGCTTGAAGCGATACCAGCACGCACACCACCGATGTTGATCGTGTAGTCTTCTACCTCACCGTAGCTGAAAGTCTCACAGCTGCCAGGTGCACTGTTATACTTCATAGATACACGCATGCGGGTGTTACCAGATTTGGCACCTGAAGGAACAGTAAAGTTACCAGACACTCCGCTACTTGAAGAAGAGCTCTTGCTAAGAATCAGCTCACCGCTGTCGTTAAAATCACCGTCGCCATTGTAGTCAATCCATACTCTGTAGTATTCAGTGTAAGATGAACCGCTGAAGTTAACATCTACAGTGATAGGGTAAGACGTACCCTGATATACAGACCATGCAGAAGCATCATAAGAAGCATATCCGCCGTTATCACCACTATTTGAGTACCACAAGTTAGCAAAGTCTACACGCTGAATCCACTCGTAAGAAGAGTTATTGCCTTTGGAAGCACAGTAAGAGGTAGAACCTCCCCCACCGCCGCCGGATGAGCCACCTACGTAGCCGTCAATCCATGTAGCGAAAGAAGACACTCTGCCATACATACCAGGATAGTTAGGGTCAGCACATCCGTAACCCCAGCTTACAATACCAGCAACGATCACACCAGAACCTTTAGAAACAACCAGAGGTCCTCCGGAGTCACCCTGGCAGGCATCAATACCACCAGTAGTGTAACCGGCACCAAGCTGATCAGAAGTGATGTTCTGAGGGTAAGCTGCATTAGCATAAGAATTAGACACGATAGGTACCTGAGCGGCCTGAAGCTGATCAGGTGAAGAACCACCTGAAGACAGGGTACCCCATCCTGATATGGTAGACATTACACCAGCATTGGTGTATCCGGCAGAAGCATCTGCAGCAGTAGCGTAAGGAATAGCCTGTACAGAACTGTTAAATGACAGAGGAGAAGAAAGCTTCAATAGAGCAGCATCTTTACCTGCGCTGGGCGTACTATATCCGGGATAAGCATAAATAGCTGATACAGAGCGAATCTGTCCACTGCTTGACTGGCTTATGCGGCTTGCACCTGCCATAACGCGGATGCTGGAAGCGGCTGTACCATCGATACAGTGAGCTGCTGTCAGAATCCACTCATCATCGATGATGGTTCCACCACAAAAGTGGTATCCGCTGGTAGTCTGTATAGAGACCTGGTAAGGGTAATCAGAAATGTTAGCATTACTACCACCCACAATGGCGCCTTCGTTATCTCCCTTCTGGGCAAAGGCTGCCGTAGCAGCAAAGATAGACATGGAAAAAAACAGTAAAATTTTTCTCATAAAAAGAGGTTTATAGTAAGAACATAATTTGGATTTACTCAATCCATAACCACGAAATTACTAACTTCTTTAAATCAGGAAAAGAATCTTTAATTGGGTGGATAACATTGGGGACCACCGTAATGCGGGTTTCCTCTTGCCTTGATTGGAATAAAATTTCACTAATAATAGACCAAACAAATGTTTGTTTAGATTTTATTCCATTATGGAGAGGATAGTTATGAGGAAGGAACTGAATAATTATAACATTAGAGGTTGAATAAGATTCTTCTTTCCTTACAAGTTATTTCTTAATAATACACAACTTGAAAAGAGGCACCTCTGGCGCCTCTTTTCAAGTTGTGGGGTACTATTCTTAAATGAATTATCGTTTGATAACGAGTTTTTCTACTTCATTATAGCCGTCACCTTTTACCTTAAGCATGTAAATACCATCGCGCAGGCCACTGATATTCAGGCTATGATTAGTGATGCCATTCCCGCTACTCATTTTCTGGCTAAATACCTCAGCGCCGCTTAGTGTCAATATTCTTACACTAATTCCGGTACTTTCCTTACCATGGTCCAAGGTTAAAGTAAGGTTGTCTCTGGCAGGATTAGGAAAATAACTCAGGCTAAGCTCATTTGCGCTTGAACGTGATGTAAAATCTGTTGATTTTGTTGCACCGTTAGAAACGGATATCGAATAATCTTCAACTTCGCCCGAGCCGTACGTTTCGCAGCTTCCGGGTGCCGAATTGTTTTTCTGACTTATCCGCATCCGTGTGTTCCCGTTGAAGGCGGTAGAGGGTACAACCACACTGCCACTTACAGAAACAGCAGTAGTTGGGCCGGCAGATAGTACCAGTTCACCACTGTCATCGAAGTCGCCATCCTGGTTCCAGTCCACCCAAGCGCGGTATACCTGGCTTGGTGCACGACCCTTGTGCCCTTCAGCTACAGAAAGGGTATAGGCGGATCCGGCAGAGACATTAAATGTGACGTTGGTGTAGTCTCCATATCCTCCGTCAGCACCAGAAGTGTTGCTGTTACCAGCAAAAGACACACTATTTATATAATCTTTATTGCCGCCACCACTGGATACACAATAAACAGGGTCTCCCCCACCGTTATTGCCACCATCCGTCAGGTTGACAGTGTAATCTTCCACCTCACCATACTGAAACACCTCGCAAGGTCCGGGAGCTGCATTATATTTCATAGCAACACGCATGCGCGTAAGAACAGGGGTAGTACCCGCAGGTACTGTTAGTGATCCTGTGGTAATTCCTTTTGCTGCACTACCTGCATCAAATACCAGCTCGCCGGCATCATCAAAATCCTGGTCATTATTCAGGTCGATCCAGATTCGCCAGTACTCATTATAGCTCCGGCCTGAATACCCGGGCTCCAGTGTTAGGCTGTAACTTGTTCCTATTTCCAGGTCTGCCTGCTGGCCGGTGAAGTCGCCATAGCCAAGGTTATCACCACTATTGTTGGTGAAAGACCCAATAGATACGCTTTGGACCCACTCATCTGAAGTGGTATTACCCTGTACATAGCAATAGCCTGTATTGTTTACAATTCCGTCTACCCAAGTCTCAAAGGAAGAGGCCCTTGCATACATGCCTGGATAATCCGGAAGTGCGCAACCATTACCCCAGCTAACGATACCGGCAAGTATAACACCATCGTTACTAGCATTCGGTACAACCAAGGGTCCTCCGGAATCACCCTGGCAGGCATCAACCCCGCCCTCGCCAAGATAGCCGGCAGCAAGCTGATCATCGGTAATATTTACTGTCGAGTACGCTGCGTCTGCATCAGCATTGGAAACGATAGGTACCTGTGCGGCCTGCAGGACATCAGGAGAGGTCCCGCCCGAGGAAAGCGTACCCCAGCCTGATATGAAGGAAATGATACCGGGATCGGTAAGTCCGCCCAATCTGTCTGCCTCAGTTGCCATAGGAATAGCACCTACATTTGGGGCAGAAAGATCAAGAGGAGAAGAAAGCTTCAGTAAAGCGCAGTCACGTCCCAGTGTTACGTCCTCATAGCCGGGAAAGGTAATAATGGTTTCTACCTGACGAATCTGGCCCTGGCTAGCAGTACTTAACCTTGTCGAACCGGCAAGGATCTGGATATTGGATGCTGTTCCTGTAGTACTCCCCTGAAAACAATGAGCGGCTGAAACAATCCAGTATTCATTAATGATGGTGCCGCCGCAAAAATGTGAGCCACTGGTGGTCTGAACTGATACCTGGTAAGGGTAATCAGCAATATCCGCGTTTGACCCACCTACGATGGCGCCGGGATCGACTTTTTGAGCAAAAGCGCCTGTAGCAAACGCAATGGTGAGACATAATGTGGTTAGTAATTTTTTTCTCATACTATGATGGATTATTAGTTGATTGAATTTATTGTGATTATCAATATAGTAATTTAAAGGCTTTTTATTAAAATTTTTATTTTAAAATATGTTTTTCATTGCATTTTGATTTTTAGACAAGAGGTTAATTTAAAATATTATTATTTGATAGCCTGGAGTTATAAATTGCCAGGAACGCTATAGAGAAGCATTGAGCTTTAGCACATCATTTAATATTCTACCTTTGTTGGATAATAAATGGATAAATTGGATAAGAAGATCATACTTAAAAAAGGAAAAGACCGTCCGGTCCGCAGGTTTCATCCGTGGATATTTTCAGGTGCTATTGCTAAAATCACAGGTAATCCTGAAGAAGGGGATGTGCTGCAGGTAACAGGAGCTGATGGTGAGTGGCTGGGGATCGCTCATTATCAGAATGGAAGTATAACCGGTCGAATAATTTCATTCGATGATGCTATTGCAGACAAAGAATTTTTTGTCAAACGGCTCAGATCAGCTGCACGACTTCGTAAAGAGATCGGTCTTCTGGATGCTGAACATACGAATGTATTCAGGCTTGTGCATGGTGAAGGAGATGGTCTTCCAGGACTTATCATAGACTATTACAACGGTACAGCAGTGGTTCAGTGTCATTCTATTGGCATGTACCGGAGCAGTGAGCTTATTGCCGAGAGCCTCAAAGAGGCATTGGGTGATCGCCTGAAGGCTGTTTATAATAAGAGTGGCGAGACCCTCCCCAAAAAATCTCCGGTCAGTCCAGAAGATGGATACCTTTGGGGAGCTTCGGATACTAATGAAGTGCTGGAGTATGGGAACAGGTTTTTAATAGATTGGGAGAAGGGCCAGAAAACCGGCTTCTTTATAGATCAGCGTGAAAACCGAAGACTTCTAAGTACCTTTAGTAAAGGGAAGTCAGTCATTAATACCTTCTGCTATACAGGAGGTTTTTCAGTATATGCACTTAAGGCTGGTGCTACAAAAGTGCATAGTGTGGATAGTTCCGCAAGAGCTCTGGAGCTAACGGATAAGAATATAGCCTTGAATTTTCCCGGAGAGTCATCTCATGAAAGTGTCAATGCCGATGTGGTGAAGTATATAAGGGAAGTGGATACCGGATTTGATGTGGTAATACTAGATCCGCCTGCTTTTGCCAAGCATATCAACGTAAGGCATAATGCTGTTCAGGGCTATAAACGCCTGAATGCCGAGGCTATCAGGCGAATGAAGTCTGGCAGTGTCCTATTTACCTTCTCATGCTCCCAAGTGGTAGACAGGCAATTATTTAGTAACACCATTGCAGCTGCAGCCATTGAAGCCGGGCGTAAGGTGCGTATTTTACACAATTTATCTCAGCCTGCAGATCATCCTGTAAATATTTTTCACCCTGAAAGTGAATACCTGAAGGGGTTAGTGTTATACATAGAGGACTAAAAAATTTCAATCCCAATAATAGATAGCTAACTTGGCCGTAATTCTGTGCACTCCCAAGCCAAGCTGAGGTAAAATTATCGCATAGAATGGGTGGTAATCCTTTTACGGCCAAATGTGCTGTTTTTTACAAAGATATTTAGAACAAGATCTTTTAACACATGGAAAATAATAACTCCTGGACTCAGAATTTAGGAAAGGACGTACCAGCCTCGATTGTGGTATTCCTCGTTGCCCTTCCCCTTTGCCTGGGTATTGCACTCGCATCTGAAGCTCCACTTTTTTCCGGTATCATTGCAGGTATCATCGGTGGTATAGTGATAGGCTTTGCGAGTGGTTCCAGCCTGGCAGTGAGTGGCCCTGCTGCTGGCCTTGCCGTTATTGTGGCAGATGGCATAGGTGAGCTCGGGTCGTTTAATATTTTCCTCCTTGCTGTGATGATAGGCGGTCTGATGCAGCTGACCCTTGGCCTTCTGAAAGCAGGTGTCGTCGCAAACTTCTTCCCTGACTCGGTTATAAAAGGCATGCTTTCTGCAATCGGTCTCATTCTGATTTTCAAGCAGATACCCCATGCCTTTGGGTTGGACGAAGACTATGAAGGAGATATGAGTTTCTGGCAGAAGGACGGCGAAAACACATTGACTGAGATATTGAAAATCACCGATTACCTGACTCCCGGTGCTATAATTATCACAGTTATCTCATTAGCCATCCTGATCCTGTGGGGGCTTCCTCAATTTAAAAAGTTCAAGTTCTTCCAGGTGGTGCCGGGAGCTATGATTGTTGTGCTTTTTGGAATATTCGCCAATGTATTTTACAAATCGTACATGCCCGAATTTTATTTACAGGATAGCCACCTTGTTTCTAATATTCCCTTAAGCTTCGGGGAGGATGGTGGATTCAGTTTCAGCAAGTTTACCAGCAACTTTACACTCCCCGACTTTAGTGCGATAGGCAATTACAATATGTGGGTAATTGCCTTTACTATCGCTATGATAGCAAGTATTGAGACTCTCTTAAGTATTGAGGCAACTGACAAGCTGGACCCGCTGAAGCGAATAACACCAACAAACAGAGAATTAATTGCCCAGGGTATGGGAAATACCTTATCAGGTCTTATAGGTGGTCTCCCAATCACGGCCGTTATCGTTCGAAGTTCTGCTAATATTAGCTCCGGGGCACGAACCAAGGTTTCGGCTGTGCTTCACGGGTTTATGCTATTAGCTACAGTAGCTTTTATTCCTCAGATACTTAACCTGATTCCTAAAAGTGCGTTGGCCGCCGTGTTACTTTTAGTCGGGTACAAGCTTACCAAGCCAGTATTGTATAAGCAGATGTACAGAAAAGGATGGGACCAGTTTCTCCCTTTTATCATTACCATTATCGCCATTTACTTTACTGACCTGCTTATAGGGATAGCTATCGGTATGGTAGTAGGGTTTTTCTTCGTTATGAAAAGCAACTATCACAGTGCAATTACAGTTGCCAGGCATAACAACAACTACCTCTTGAGGCTTAAAAAGGACGTTAGCTTTCTTAACAAAATTGAATTGAGGACTATCCTGAGAGAAATACCTGCTGGCAGCCATGTGCTGATTGATGGTACCAGGGCAAAATTTGTTGATAGTGATATACAAGAAACTCTAAAGGAGTTTACAGAAACAGCCTCTATGAAAGATATTACTGTGGAACTGAAATCCACTATGGATAACCTTAACGGGTTAGCTCCAAGAACTAAAGAAGATCTACAAGAACTCACTAAGGCATGAAACCATTCGAAAGATTATTACTAGAAAACAAGGCATGGGCTCAGGAAAAGCTAGAGGAGGATAAGGAATTTTTCTCACGCCATGCAACCACTCAAAAGCCAAAATTTTTATGGATAGGTTGTTCAGATAGCCGTGTACCAGCTAATGAAGTTACTCATACTCAGCCAGGTGAGATATTTGTGCATCGGAATATAGCAAATATGGTGGTGCATACAGACCTTAACCTGCTTAGTGTGCTGCAGTATGCTGTGGAGGTACTTGAGGTAGAGCACGTAATCGTATGCGGACACTATGGCTGTGGCGGTGTCAAAGCCGCTATGTCACGCAATAACTTTGGCCTGATCAACAAGTGGCTTAGAAATATAAAGGATGTATATCGTATGCATCGTGAAGAAATCAGCGCTATCACAGATGAAAATGATCGGGTTAATAAGCTGGTAGAACTGAATACAATTGAGCAGGTACATAATCTGGCCAAAACAACTTTTATACAAGACGCCTGGAAGGGCCGTAAAGCCCCTACCCTACATGGCTGGGTGTATAATCTGGAAGATGGCTTGCTGAACGAACTTGTCCAGCTGGATCATGATCATAAACTGGATGATATTTACATGTACGACTGATAAAGTTAATGCATCTAATATAAAAATGCTGCCCCGGAAAAGGCAGCATTTTTGTTATCGGTAGTTTATTATGTCAGCTACAAGATTATCACTTCTGGTTTGCGAAATCAGCCTGTCTAAAAACGCAAACTTAGTCCTGCACCGTAGCTAGTGAATACAATCTCAAGCTCATGACTGGATCGATGTAGGTCACTTTGCAGGGCATTATTATAAATGTCCACAGCTTGTACCATTTTTTTATTGGCACCGGAGCTTATCGGGATAGCTGCCACAATAAGTCCTCCCCCTATAGCTGCAAGAGTCCAGTTAGGCTCTCCGCCAACTATGGCGGCACCTAATGGCGCTCCCACAAGAACACCACCGGCAAAGCCTAGTACATTGGCTATGGTCGCATTTGTAGACGCTTTTTTGGCCAATACATAAGCTTCCTGATTATCTTCCATTATCAGCCTGAGCTGGGAAAAGTTTTTAGGCTCATACCCGTATTCATATTGCTGATAGAACCGGTAGCCGCCGAATACTTTTTCGTATTCTATAGAATCTGAAACCAGCTCGGTTGACTGTGCCTGTACGGCGGTGATACTGATTATTATTAAAATAAGGAGAAATAAATTTCGCTTCATGTCGAGATAAATAAGGTGAACAATAATAAGAAAAGAACAGGTTTGTGTCCAGCTTAATTATGATTCTAATATGCAACCGTCATCTCTACAAACCCAAGCAAATTATAGTAGAGTACTGCACCGGGTGAAAAGGGGTCTCCACAGGAACGTAGAGGTTCTACTTTTTCTATCCCCGAATAAATGTTTCTTGGGATTCCCGGAATACCTCCGGACCGCCCACAGAGTAGTGTGCATGCATGGCCGGCAACATCTGAATAGCTGAACCTGACATACTATCCTACCTTCTTTAGGCAGGTCTTTTTGTTTCAGGTTCACTCTTCTGCAGGTATCTGCTAAGCTGCTTAACCCAGGAAAGGTAGTGTTTTCTGATCAGCGAGGTATGAGCTTTGTCTCTTTAACGCCCTACTCTCCTGCATAGGCCTGAAATGTGTGAATTTCCCTCCCCCCTTAGGGTACATGCTAAACTTATTCTGAAGGTTTACTTGACAAAATAAGCCTCTTTAGGATCCTGACCAAAGGTCAAAACTTCAGGTGCAAATTGTACTTTTGCGCAATTCCAAAACACTCCTGTAGGTGATCTTCTTCCAGCAGAGTACTATCAGGTGCAGATGACATGGCTTAGCGATTCAGGTTACTTAAACCAATTTACAGTACAGTATGGATATTAGCAGGAATTCGTACTATTTTTACCCGGCTGGAAAGTAAACAGAGTAGCGTGCAATACGACATTATTATTATAGGTGGCGGAATCGTCGGGCTGGCCACAGCCATGAAAATCAATCAGCAAAAACCGGAGCTAAAAGTGCTTTTGCTGGAGAAGGAAATGGAACTGGCTGCTCATCAGACCGGACATAACAGTGGAGTAATCCACTCGGGGGTATATTATAAGCCTGGTAGCCTCAAGGCACGCAACTGCATCGAAGGCTATAATCAGCTTATCCGGTTTGCGGAAAAAGAAAACATCCCTTATGAACTCTGCGGCAAGGTAATCGTAGCTACTAGTAAAGAAGAATTGCCTGCTTTACAAAACATCCTTATCCGGGGTCGTGAAAACGGACTTTCAGATCTGCAAGAGCTATCAGAAGGTGAGTTAAAAGAGTATGAGCCGCATGTACATGGCATAGCAGGAATCCATGTTCCTCAGACAGGGATTATTGATTATAAGGCTGTGGCTATCCGGTATGCAGACAAATTCAAAGAAGGTGGCGGAGAAATCAGGTTAGGAGAAAAGGTGGTTCACATTGAGGCAAACAGCCAGGCGTCTAAAGGGCTGCACCGCGTCATCACAGGTAAAGAAACTTACGAGACCAGGCTTATAGTAAACTGTGCAGGTCTATATTCTGATAAGGTGGCCCGTTTTACACATCAGAAGCTGAACCTGAAAATCATTCCTTTCCGAGGAGAGTATTATGAAATCCGGAAAGAAAAACAGCATTTGGTAAAAGACCTCATATACCCTGTACCTGATCCTGCTTTTCCCTTCCTTGGCGTACACTTTACCCGAATGATTGGCGGGGGCGTTGAAGCTGGCCCCAATGCTGTCCTGGCATTTAGCCGTGAAGGATACACTAAAAGCCATATAAACCTGGAGGAGCTCGGCGAGACACTTGCATGGCCGGGCTTCCAGAAAGTAGCAGCTAAATACTGGAAAACGGGTTTTGGTGAAATGTACAGAAGCTTTAGCAAGTCAGCTTTTACCAAAGCTTTGCAAAAACTGATGCCTGAAATAAAAGAAAATGACCTTATACCTGGTGGTGCTGGTGTAAGAGCTCAGGCCTGTGATCGTAAGGGAGGGCTGATTGATGATTTTGTCATACTCGAATCAGACGCGGCAGTTAATGTATGTAATGCGCCATCTCCGGCTGCCACAAGCTCTCTTAGTATTGGTGATCATGTTGCGAACCTGGCGGTAAAGCGATTTTAAAGGACTCGCTCTTATAATTCAGGCTAGCCTTTTACGATTATCTTCCCGCAGGCCATCCAGCACATTGCTGATATCTTCAAAAGTATAAGGCTTACTAATGTATTGATCCATTCCTGCCTTAAGGCATTTACGCATATCTTCCCGGCTTGCATGGGCCGTGACGGCAATAATCGGTATTGGCCGTAAGCTTTCATCATATTCGTATCTTCTGATATGGCGGGTGGTTTCCATACCATCCATACCTGGCATCTGAATGTCCATCAGTATAGCCAGGTAATCGCTATGTTTATTTTTAATTATATCCAGCGCTTCAAATCCATTCGTAGCTACATCAAAATCATACCCTAAAATCTCGAGCATGTGTCCGGCAACCAGTACATTAGGCTCATAATCTTCTACAAGCAGTACTTTAGGTTTAGCATTAGCATCAGCTAAGCTGCTATTCGATTTGTTCATATGTCCTTTTTCGATACCTGCTGCCTCGTAGCTTTTGTCAATTTTAAGAGGCAATTGTAAGCAAAATTCGGATCCCTTGCCTGGCTCACTTGTGACGGTAAGATCGCCTTTCATAGCCAGCGCGAGATTCCTGCTTATAGTGAGTCCAAGACCACTACCACCGTACTTTCTCGTGATCGAACTATCGGCCTGAGTAAATTTATTGAAGATTATCTCCTGCTTATCAGGATCGATGCCTATTCCGGTATCTTTCACTTTTATACGCAGCAGACTGGTTTTATTCTCAGAAGAAGCCTCGCTTAATCCCTCCAAATGAGGGCTTGGCAGCACATCCATAGATATCGTTACCTCGCCTTCGTGCGTAAACTTAATAGCATTACTAATCAGATTTGTGATGATTTGTTTGAAACGCTGAGGGTCACCTATAAATTGATAATCTATGAATTGACTAGTATTCGAATTGATTCCCAGTGATTTATCTCTCGCATTTATTTCGAGGATATTTATCACATTTTTAATAACGCGTGCCGGACTGAAGGTGATTTTTTCGAGTTCCATCCTGTTGCTTTCTATTCTGGCCATATCCAGGATGTCGTTAATAAGCTCCATCATAGACCCTGCAGATAGTTTCAGCGTATCTACTATTCTACGCTGTCTTTCAGCCAGGCTATCATCACGGGCAAGCAGTTCGGTAATCCCTACTATGGCGTTCATAGGCGTCCGAAGCTCATGCGTCATATTTGCTAAAAACTCAGACTTGAACTGATTTGCTGCTTCAGCTTCTGCTTTTGCCTTCCGGAGGCTTTCTGCCTGTTCAAATTGTTCTGTTATATCTGTATGGACTCCGACCCATTCCCGTATCTCACCATTTTCATCCTTTACCGGAATAGCACGAATAGAAAAGCGCCTCCACTCACCATCATGACGTTTTACCCGATGTTGGAAAACAAATGTTTTCTGTTCTTTAATAGCTTCATTCCAGGCATTAATTGTTGGCTGTGCATCATCCGGGTGTACCGCTCTTGACCACCCATATCCCTGATAATCATCGTAAGACTGGTGGGTAAGCGATTGCCAGCCTGGCTGCTCCCCAACCATTTCTCCAGAGGGGCTATTGGTCCATAAAATTCCGTCTACAGCCTTAATGGCAGCCCTGAACCGACCTTCACTATTTATAAGCGCCATGCTTAGGTTAGCCATATGTCGCAGATCTGATAGTTCTGCATGAAGGGCACTATCCAGTAACACCCTTTCCTTCTCCATTTTACGGTTTTCTATTACCTCTTTTAGGTTAGGAAACCGATCTAAAAGAAGATGCATGTCATCATCATATTCAATGTCGGGATGGATAGTTACCCAAAAGTGTATGAATCTGGCACAGGCTATAAGCCCCATTAGTGCCTCGTATTTTGGTGCAGTGAAGCATTTTTTCAATGCTTCTATCCATTTAACAGCATTCTCAGGATCAATAAAAACCACCAGTGCGGCTACTCTGAGAAGAAAGCCTTCTCTAGAATGGTAATCAGGCCATTCAGTTTGCTCACCGGCCCTACTGATTTCGCGAAGTAGGCTTTCCATTTTCTCTTTGGAAGGCACAGGTTCCCTAATTATTCTAATAACTTCCTTCTCTGAAAGAGGTGGCTGTAACGGGTCTCCGCTTACAAAGCCATGCCCGAGTAAAAAGCCGGCATGCCTCACGATACAATAACGATTCCGGCAAAATCTGGACAGGTATAAGTTAAGCTGTTCCTTAAGCAAGGATGGCATGACATTATCTAGTGACAGACCTTTCACTAGCTCAAAAACCTGATGAGAAATTTCTGGTGCAGCAGATGAAGCTTTGTATACTGTTTGACAAACCCCTACCCTTTGGCGAATGGCTTCCCATAGATTTGAGATATAATCTTGGTCTTGTCCCTGCATAAATTTCAGTTACAGCAAGTGAGTCATTATACTCTCCTAAAGCTGTTCTCTTAATAAAAAAATAACCGATGTGCTGTTTTAGCTTAGACAGCCCTAATTCACAAAAATGCAAATGACCTGATTTGTTTTGGTATTTGCTACTCTCTGGAATATTTAGTTTTCATCCGGGTTTACCAGATAAATAGGCTTTTTACACGAGTGGTTTAAATATGTAAAGTAAATTTTACATATTGCTAAGGTAACTTAACTAATTGACATGAACTCTTTACAGAAAATACTCGTTTGTGAAGCCAAATCTTTAAACCGGTTCAATCTGCTGTCCAACAGGTATAAGCAGATCGGCTTCCTACTGACGGCTGCTTCGGCTATTGTTCTTACTCTACTCTATACTTTGGATACTGGTGGCTCATTCTGGCGTGTATTTACTCAGAATGTTCTGTTACTGTCTATGTTGCTGATATCCATCAGCCGGGAACGTGAGGAGGATGAATACACGCTTTCATTGCGCATGAGGTCATACATGCTCGGCCTGGTGTGCGGTGTTCTCTATGTCGTTTTCCAGCCTTACGTTATATACTTTATTACGCCATTGCTTAGGGGGGGTGAAATGAAGGAGGTGATTGAGTTCCCGGCCTTTCCCGTGATTTGGTTCATTCTCTTTGTGCAGATAGGCTTTTACTATCTACTACGTGCTAGCCGCTAATGGAAAACAGAATAAAAGTGGAACGTGCCATATTGGACATCACCCAGGAAGAGCTGGCACAGCGGGTCGGTGTTTCCAGGCAGACAATAAATTCAATCGAAAAGGGAAGATACGTGCCATCTACGCTGGTAGCGTTAAAATTGTCTGAGATATTCGGTAAACCAGTAAATGAAATTTTCAGACTGGAAAAAACGGAACTACCAGGTTTCTGAACCTCCGGAAAGAGTTGGCTTATTAACCCTGTCATCCAAGTGGGCTATTTAATTGCTTCTGATTATCGTGCATTATCTCCTTGGCGTTGAGGTATTCTTACCCAACAGAGTAATTGGAGAAAAAGCAACTATGGAATTTTTTTTTCGTAAGCTATTTTATATATCAAAATGGCTTACTACATTAGCCACAGTAATGAAACAGAATATTTGTCATATTCCTCTTTTCGCATACAACACCACGTGTTGTTGCTGTACCGTATTGGTACATCAGGGAGGGCTATGACTAGATCATAAAAATATAACAGGTATACCTGAAGCCTTTCCCTAACCGGAAAGGCTTTTTTTATGTTTTATTAATTAAGTGAAAATGAGATCGTTTAACACCACATGCTGTACCACATTTTGTTGCTGTACCGGTATTCCGGTTCGGAGTGGCCATCATTTACCTTAATAGTAAATACCTGATGATAATTAAAGCCTTTCCGAACTGAAATTGGAAAGGCTTTTTTATTGAGTTATGGAAAAATCATGATCGAAGAACTTGAACTTATAAACCCGCAGCTTCTGGACCGCCTCGAAAATACAGGTAAGCATATCGGCAGAACGCCTCTTTTCAAATTAAAGGGGCTTGCAGATAAGCCTGATGTACAGATATTTGCCAAATTAGAATGGCAACAGCTTGGTGGAAGCGTGAAAGCCCGCCCCGCTTATAACATCATCAAAGATGCCATACTGAATGGGATTCTGGGTAATGGGCGGCGTCTGTTAGACGCCAGTAGCGGGAATACAGCAATTGCTTATGCAGCAGTAGGTGCGGCGCTTGGAGTACCTGTGACTATATGTCTGCCCGAAAATGCCTCAGAAGAGCGCAAGCTTCAGCTGAAATCATTCGGGGCCGAGATCATATACACTTCTAAGTTCGGGGGGACAGATGACGCTCAAGAGAAGGCAAAAGAATTATACAGGGAGAAGCCTGACCTTTACTATTACGCAGATCAGTATGGGAACGATAATAACTGGAAAGCCCACTATCTGCATACGGCCAATGAAATCATAAGCCAGACAAATGGTAAGGTTACCCACTTTATAGCGGGGTTAGGTACCAGCGGTACCTTTATGGGAACCGGTAGAAGATTGAAAGAATATAATAAGGACGTACGTCTTATCAGCCAGCAACCTGAAACTGCCATGCATGGCCTGGAAGGCTGGAAACACATGGAAACTGCCATAGTCCCGGGAATTTATGAGCCTGCACTGGCTGATGGCAGCATGGAGGCAGATACAGAAGAAGCTCACCAATACATAATTAAGGCAAGCCGTGAGGAAGGGCTACTTCTCTCCCCTAGTGCCGGAGCCAATATGGCCGGGGCATATAAGCTCGCTGCCAAACTGGATAAAGGGGTAATAGTGACCGTATTCGCTGACAGTGCAGACAAGTATGGTGAAGTGCTTAAAAACTTATTTTAAATGGCAGTTATCATAAACGAAGAGGCGCGGAGGGTAATGATACAGGATGCAGAAAAGACCTTCCCTAATGAATGTTGTGGCTTTATGTACGGACATGAAGTCAATGAAGACCGGGAAGTGACGGAAGCAGTCCCAGTACAGAATGAAAAAGAAGGAGACCAGCGCAGGCGTTTTGAAATCAGTCCTCTGCAGTATATGAAGGCTGAACAATACGCTGAGGAAAATAACCTTTCGCTGTTGGGGGTCTATCATAGCCATCCACAGCACCCGGCTATCCCCAGCGAGCATGACCGGAAGCAAGCTATGCCCTGGTTTTCGTACGTGATTCTCAGCGTAATGGATGGCCGTACTGACGATATCACAAGCTGGCAGTTAAACGACGACCGCGAGTTTGATGAAGAACCAATTAAAAGTGAACTCATATTTTAAAAAGAAATAAAATGGCAAAACTGATCATACCCACTCCTCTCAGAAAATTTACTGGCAATCAATCCAGCCTGGATGCCAGCGGACAAACTGTAAATGATGCGCTGGAGCAACTGGCTCTTACTTACCCCGATCTACAAAAACAGATATTTGACGACCAGGGCAAGCTGAGAAACTTTATCAAAGTATATGTAGGTGATGAAGACATCAAAGGCCTGAATAACGGCGAAACTCGCGTAGGGAATGAAAGTGTCATCAGTATTGTGCCAGCCATCGCAGGTGGTACCCGATAAGAAGTAATATCAATGAGCAATATACAATTCAGTAAAGAAGAACTTGAGCGCTATAGCCGCCACCTGATTATACCTGATTTCAATATCGAAGGTCAGAGGAAATTAAAAGCAGCAAAAGTGCTGGTAGTCGGTACCGGTGGACTTGGAAGCCCTCTACTGCAATACCTTACCGCTGCCGGTGTAGGTACAATAGGTATTCTGGATTTTGACGTGGTAGATGAAAGTAACCTGCAACGCCAGGTGCTCTTCCGGGTAAGCGATGTGGGTAAACCTAAGGCAGAAGTGGCCAGGGACACTCTCCGGAAACTGAATCCACACGTTAATTTCATAGTTCATAATACGCAACTTACCAGCGATAATGCTCTTGATATCATCAAAGACTATGATGTGGTGGCTGATGGAACGGATAACTTCCCTACCCGCTACCTGGTGAATGATGCCTGTGTACTATTGAATAAAACCAATGTGTATGCAAGTATCTTCCGGTTCGAAGGACAGGTTAGCGTATTCAACTATACCGATAATGAAGGAAATACAGGCCCTAATTATCGTGACCTGTTTCCTGTACCACCGCCTCCAGGCCTTGTCCCCAGCTGTGCAGAAGGGGGTGTGATAGGTGTGCTTCCGGGCATATTAGGTAGTCTGCAGGCTAATGAAGTAATAAAAGTAATTACGGGGGTAGGTGATCCTCTTAGCGGGAGGCTTTTCCTCTTTGATGCGCTAACCTTTGAGACCAGAACGCTTAAGGTTCGTCGTGATCCCGAAAACCCGCTTAATGGGAATAATCCTTCACAGAAAGAGCTGATAGATTACCAGCAGTTCTGTGGCATAGGAGGAAACTCATCCGATGAGGACAGGCCTGTAAAAGAGGTTACGGTAGATGAATTGTATGATATGCAGACCCGTGGTGAGAAGATTCAGGTGATTGACGTACGGGAGCCATATGAATATGAGATTGCTAATATAGGTGCAGAGCTTATACCCCTTAAAACAATTTCAGAAAATGTAGACCGTGTGGAAAGCGGTAAAAAGGTGATAATACACTGCCGTAGTGGCGTAAGAAGCGCAAAAGCTATCAGGGAGTTAGAGAACTCATTTGGCTTCACAAACCTATATAATCTAAAAGGGGGAATTTTGGCCTGGGCGGATAAAATTGACAAGGAAATGGCTAAATATTAATAAATATTTATTATCTTAGAATATAAGTTCAGTTTTTTCTTTTTCATATATGGATCGGCCACCCTGTCATAAGGGTGGCTTTTTTTTCCAAAATAAAGTAAGCTTTTACTACATTAATATTCCCTCGAAAAATTCATATGCTCTTACTTCGGCATATGTCTCTCTCCTACCCTTCATCATAAAGCCCACATGGCCGCCTTCTTCGGGTATTTCAAGGTGCACGGATGGATGGTTTTCTGCTAATTTAACCGGATAGCAGGCTGGTGGTAGAAATGGGTCATTTGCAGCATTAACGATCAGAACCGGGTGCTGGATATTGCTAAGGTACTGGTTTGCACTGGCCTTCAGGTAGAATTCCTCTGCATTTTCAAATCCGTGGAGTGGAGCAGTGAACTGGTTATCGAACTCAGCAAAATGCCTTATAGCTTCAGCCCCGCTGATAGCTACCCGATCAGGAAAGCTTCTATGCTTTTCATGCATTTTCCTGATCAGCTTTTTTAAAAACCGTTTTCGGTAAAATCCATTACCAGGCGCAGACAGGTGCCTGGCACTAGCTCCAAGGTCGCAGGGCACTGAAAATACCACCCCGCCTACTACCTCTGCGGGTAAAGTGGCCATTCCTTGTCCCAGCAGGTTCAGTACCATACTTCCTCCCATGCTAAAGCCTGTAAGAGCAAGATGCTCATATTCGTTTTTGGCTTGTGCATGTCTTATTACGGCTTCGAGGTCTTCGGTATCACCATGATGATATAGTCGTAGAACACGGTTCATTTCTCCGCTGCACGAGCGGCAATTCCACGCCACTACATCCCACCCCCTAGAGGAAAAATACTTAGCCATACCCCTGACGTAGGGTCTTTCGCTACTTCCCTCGAGTCCATGACTAATGATAAGTAACCTGCTATTACCCTTTTCTACCCAATCAAGATCCAAAAAATCTCCATCCTCTGTTTCAAATCGCTCGCGGCAGTACTCAGGACCCTCCACTTTTCTAAAAATGTTGGGGAAAATGGTTGCCAGATGGCCATTTTTGAGATAATAGGGAGCGCGGTAGGCGGATGATACAAGCGGCATAACAACTACAATCAGTAACTCTTCAAGGCAAAACTCAGGAATATTAAATAATTTTACACAGGGTATTTACAGAAATCCTTTAGCGATTAGTACTTTCTTCTTAACTTCAATTTCCTAAAGACGGCCATATTTTTTTACTGAGGCACTAAATTACTATGAGCGAACTCGCGCTGGGGATCGATATAGGCGGTACGTATACCAAATTCGGGTATGTAGATAAAGATGGGAATATCCTTGCAGAAGGTAAATTACAGACCTTTGGGCATGCCAGCCTGCAGGCTTACCTCCAGGAGCTTAACCAAAAGCTTGATGTCCTTGAACAGTCTCTGAGCGGTTATACCCTGAAGGGAATTGGTATTGGTGCTCCTAATGCGAATATTTATAAAGGTACGATAGAGCATGCGCCGAACCTGGAGTGGAAAGGCATTGTCCCTTTTGTAGAAGAGTTTAAGAAGTTCAGAGACTATCCGGTGACTATTACTAATGACGCTAATGCTGCTGCCATCGGTGAGATGGTTTTCGGGGCGGCAAGAGGTATGAAGCACTTTATAGTGATAACCCTTGGTACAGGCCTGGGCAGTGGTATAGTCGTAGACGGTAAGCTCGTATATGGCGCAGACGGGTTTGCCGGAGAGCTGGGCCACGTGATCGCGATTGAAGGGGGCAGAATGTGCTCAAGTGGGAAGCGTGGTTGCCTTGAGGCGTATGTTTCCGCCACTGGCATTTGCCGTACGGTTTTTGAATTGCTCTCCGATGCTATAGTTGATAGCCCTTTACGTGACTATAGCTACAGGGAGCTGACTTCAAAAACGATATATGAGGCCGCTGTCAGAGGCGAC
Source organism: Roseivirga sp. BDSF3-8 (assembly GCF_041449215.1). NCBI lineage: Bacteria > Pseudomonadati > Bacteroidota > Cytophagia > Cytophagales > Roseivirgaceae > Roseivirga > Roseivirga sp. BDSF3-8. Next base: position 4,992,549 of record NZ_JBGNFV010000001.1, read on the forward strand.
TATATAGCGTCACAGGCATTTGAATACACGGGGAATATCCTGGGTCGAAAGCTTGCCGATTTCGTAGCTGCCACCAGTCCTGAGGCCATTTTTATATTCGGAGGGCTTGCAGGTGCCGGAGACCTTTTGCTCAAGCCGGTAAGAAAGAGCTTTGAGAAGTATCTTTTCAATGTTTACAATAAAGATAACATTGCTATTCGCCTTTCAGGGTTAGGTGAAAAGAGCGCAGCTATACTAGGCGCCAGTGCATTAGTGTGGGAAAAGGAAAAGACTGACCAAAAGAGTAAAAGACAAGGCTCTGCCACTTCTCCTGTCAGGATAGACCAGCCCTGAATCCATAATTTTTCTTGAAAGGGCTGAACGATAAGCACCTACTAAAGGTACGTGTATTATTGCTGTCAGATGTATGCTTGTTTATACGGGAAATTGAATTAATCGCCTGAAAACACATAGCTATTTAAAGGAGATATAAGTTTAACGCTGAATGTACAGATGTGTATTAACATTCAGATAATATGCAGAGGGTTTCGGATTAAAATTGGGCTTTTCATGCAAAATGGCTTCCAGATAGTGCGGTTCTAACGAATCTTATTACCGAAGAGGGGCTGTTTTTTTCGGTAGTATCCGGATACCTGACAATGTAATCATGGATTCTTTACAGATTGACAAAAACAATCTTCTGTTTTTTGTCAAAATCAAAGCACGTACCGAAATTAATGTTTTGATAACGTGTCATGAGCAGTGTATTCGTTTGAATTAGCTACCTTTGTGTAAGTAGAATTCTCTTCATATTATCTTATTCAGGCAACTCTCATTGGGGGTTGCCTCGTTTTTTTATAGGAGAAATATAATGTGGAAAAAGGGAGTGCCTATTTGCTTACTGTAGCATAAGTACTATTAAACTTATACCCGATGCCTTTGAATGTAACGATATAGTCTCTGCCTACTTTTTCCCGAATCTTTCTGATATGGACATCTACGGTACGCCCGTTGATAGTTGCATCATTGCCCCAGATCCGGTCCAATAGTTCAAAACGATTATAAACAACTCCCGGATTTTGAGCCAGGAAAAAGAGAAGCTCAAAGGTGCGCCGGGGCATGGGTATAGGTGCCTGATCCTTGATCAAAGTACCATTATCTGAGTCAAGCTCCAACCCGTTGATACGTAGGATGGACAAGGCTTTCTTTTCCTCCTTGGTGGTTGCAAGCTTTCGTTTCATCCGTAATATAAAAGCGTTTGGCCTCAGCGGTTTATATAGGAAATCATTTGCCCCGAGGTCAAAGGCACGCACCTCATTACCCTCTTTATGAGAGCTGGTCAGGATGATCACCTTCATATTATCCAGACGGTGATTCTGGCGTATTTTCTGGAGAAGTGACAGACCATCAAGTCCATCAATATTTATTTCAGAGATAAGGAGATCAGGCTGGTATTTATCGCACAGTCGTAAAGCTGCTTCTCCGTCAAAAGCTACCCGAACATCGTACCCCTCTCCTTCCAGTAAATGCTTGATTTTTTTAAGTGTATAGGTGTCGTCATCTGCAACGATTACTTTTTGGGTTCCGAGGCTGCTCATCCGGTGAAAAACAATAAAGCTGTTTGGCTATGTCTGTGATAAATATAGGGAGTAAGCTTAATCCTACAGCGACCGGAAAAAGATTTAAAAAGAACTTAAAACAGGGGTAAAAAAACAGTAATATAAGGAGGCCTGAGAGTACTCCGGGTATAATGTGGATAAATTCATGTTGCCATATCCATTGTGTATACCTACTTTTGTGCCCCCAAATTTACAGTCATGCACATTGCCATAGCAGGAAACATAGGATCAGGTAAAACGACCCTCACAGCCAAGCTAGCCAAACACTACAACTGGGAGCCTCTTTATGAGGATGAAGAGCACAATCCCTACCTGAAGGATTTTTACGATGATATGAAAAAATGGGCCTTTCATTTACAGGTCTATTTTCTCAATAGTCGTTTCAATCAGGTGAATCATATTCGTAAGTCTGGCATAAGTATGATCCAGGACAGGACGATATATGAGGACAGCCACATATTTGCACGAAATCTCCATCAGTCCGGATTATTGGATAATCGGGATTATGCTAATTACCTGAGCTTATTCCGCTCTATGACAAGCTTTGTACAGCCACCAGACTTGCTTATCTACCTCAAAGCGGATATCCCCAAGCTGGTATCCCAGATCGAAAAGCGTGGCCGTGAATATGAGGAGAGTATGCGTATAGACTACCTGAAGAACCTGAATAAATTGTATGATGAGTGGATATTCTCCTACGATCAGGGGCGCCTGCTGGTAGTTGATGTGAATAACAAGGACTTTCTGCATAACACGGAAGACTTTGCCAATGTAGTGGGACTGGTAGACAGGGAAATCAACGGTCTGTTTAGTAAATAGCATGGAGCCAGGGGTATTTTATACCCCTACCTTCTTGAGCTTCCGTGAAATATAGTTTTTAATAAAGTCAGGGTACCGTTCATCGGATGAGGTCATCATCAGATCCTGTACCTGCACGATCTTACCGTCTACCATTAGATTGTCGTAGATTGAAAACCTGATAACAGGTACTCCGGAATAAAGTGACATAATGTCCATGATGTGATCCGTATAGGCATGCCATTTCCAGCCCGGGGCGCCATTGCCATGAAAGTCACCGGGTTCTGAGGCAGCTCCGAAATGTGATTCGGCTTCTTCAGAAGTCCATATACCCTCTCTCATGCCTGATTTGAGGCATTCACTTTCATATTGCCGGCAAAACCGCCTGAGTGAATCTACTGCTACTCCCGGGAGATTGTCATATACCGGGTTACGAAATGTCTTAATCCGGTACCGGTTATATGCAAGGCTTGTATCCAGCATAACAAGGTGTTCCCCTGCTATAAGCTGATTATGTTGATAAGGAAATGGGATGTATTTTTGCTGCCCCCCAAGGGACCTGTATACATCTTCCGTTTGATCATACAGACGGAGCTTCTTCCAGTAAGCCACGGTAGCCCTGGGCTCTTCAAATGCTCTTAAGGACCCGGCCACATCAGTAACCAAGTCAAAAAATTTACTTTCAGCTACCTTACTCAAAATCGCTACCCTTCTCTTTTATCTCCCAAGTATGATCTGCAAGGAGCTCTACGGTAGCCAGAAAAGCTTCATAGGGTTTTTTCCTACCCCATTCATTCGGCCCAACCATACTAAGCACGTCTGTCTTATCCTTCTTCTGATAAAGATGATATTGATGACCGATTAGTGGCTCAAAATTCATTTCTGCCAGGTAGATTCGCTCACTCATTTCTTTTCTTACCTGTAGCTCTTTAGCCTGCCCGGCAAGAAGCTGCATCTGCTCATACAGTTGTTTTAACTGCCTATCCGTTTGCTGCTCCATAGCAGAAACAGCCCTGCCCTTAAGCTTACCCTTGTCCTCAGGTTTTATCATGGCACTACCTGAATGATGCGGGAATGCTATAGTGCCCGGGTTTTGAGTAGCTTTCTCAGCCATTTCCTCCAGGTCTATCTTATCGACGTCTATCTTCTTACCTTTCTCCAAAGCTCTACTTTATTTTCTATTACTAAGTACATTTTCAAGCATGTACCGACAATGCTGTATCTGACAAGCGCAGGGTAGTATCAGGTGGCTGGGTTTCAGTATCGCGCTGACCAGGAAAAGTAGTCTTACGTGACATGTCCCACATAATAGCAATCACAACGAGAATAAAAACAATAAATGCAGCCAGCAGGATCTTTTTTGATTTATTCATGCCCGGAATTTTAACCCATTGTTCAAATATATAGTTTTACTCCCATTTCTCAGGATTTGTTACAGTCCCTTAATTTTTGTATGTAACATAACAAAAGGACTATTAATAACTTATGATAATGTAGGTGGAGTGTTGCAGGGTATTTTTTTTTAAAGCGAAGTAAGGAATCACTTTTTTACTACTATGACCACTATTGAAAGAATCAAAGATTTTTTAGATGGCATAACCTATGATGGGGCCATATTTGAGCATGATAAGGACAAGTATATTGTCTTTGATACAAGGCTCGAAAGATCAGACAGGCGTACGAGCTTGTATTATCTTGCCTTACTACTCATCAGTAATGTGCCGAATGATCCATTTGAGCCTCAGTTCAGGCTTTTAGAAGTCAGCCATTTAAATTATGACCTCTCAGAGAAAAAGCTTTACCTTGAAATGTATGGCGCCCCTGAATTTGAAACTATAGGAGGTATCATCAGATGGGAGGACCAAAAGCGTTTTGACAATTTCATGGAAGCGAAAAAAACCAACCAGGCACTTTCAGAAAGGGTAAGCCTGCTTAGACAAGAGTGCCTGAAGGAGATTCGTAACAGGGAGAAGTAATTACGGGGCAATCCAGCTTTTATGCCACTCTTTCTCCCCTTTTTGCCGGAAAAATAGTGCTCTTATATGCCCATCCTTTTCTAACTTAAGGTAATCGATTTTCAGTAGAGCGGTCTCAATTATTACAAAATTTTCAATGCCGAAAGCCGTATTATCCCTGGTTGGATTGCCGGTTGTAAAAGGGGTAGCAAGGTTAGGCTGGTATTCGTCTAAAGGAGTGCCTGGTGCCAGTGGCCCGGTGTAATCCTGCCTGTTTGAAGGTTCAATGTCTTTCCATATTCTCCGGGCTTTTTCATTTTTATGGTGTATTACAGAAATCCCGCTGGCCCGAACCTGGGTTTTAGTGTTACGGTCGTAAAAAAGCCAGCTGGTTCGATTGTCTTCAAGTAGTTGTGCTAGTTTAGGAGACCGATGGTCTGTGTAGCAGATCAATGAAGCCTCTTCCTTGTCAACTTTTCTTAGAACCACTTTTCTCTGTTCGGGCCCGTCAATACCTACGCTTGCTATTACAGGCCAATGAAATCCATGTTTTGGGTCAGCAGAGCCACGTCTCAATGTGGCCCAGGTATCGGTAAATACACCAGAAAGAGAAGGAATGTCTTTTTTCATGTTCAGTTAAGGGAAACCGATCTCAAATGGTTATACAATGCGTCGAATTTTTGCCCTAGTATCTCATTTGTTCCCAATTCTACCAGCTGCTCTTTGTACGCCTTATATAATTCCGTTACTCTGCCGGATTGAACATATCGGGCAATAGCCAGGCCCCTGAAACACCTGTATGTTTGGTTAAATACATAGGGGTTGGCACTTGCCGGATTATGATTGAGCAATGCATGAATGCGGTCAGGCTTTGATGTATCATCAAGAAAGGGTAGGCCATGGGTTTGTAGAAAGTTTTTCAGCTCATCTAAGGCCTGGTCTGCTGTAGTATAATCTGAAAGGGAATACCTGGCGAAGGGGTGATTTATCAGCTTTGCCATGCTTGTGCTTATTGTATTGCTATAAGGACTGAAATCGGCCGTATTAAAAGTAATCTGTCCTATAAGATTCTCTGTAAGGTCATGACGTGCGCCCAGGTGTAATTCAATGGTATAAATGCCTGAGCCAGCCAAAGAGAGGGTGATATTTGTATTTCCGCCTTCAGATTTTCTTCGATACTGCAGGCGCTGACTATCAAAGTGAAAGCCGAAGGGGATAAGAAGAGGGTCAAGTCCTTCTCTAAAAAACTCAGCTACTTCTTCACGGTCACTGGGCATCATCCTTCATCTTTACTGGTTCGTCTGATCTTACTTAATGCTAGAGCGTTGATGATACCAACGAGGGCCCCGAGCAAATGGCTCTCATAGGAGATACCGGGTTGGGTAGGTAATAGTCCATAGAAGAGACCTCCGTAAGCTAGCAAGGTAATAAGCGAAATAGCGATGCTCTTGAAGTCTTTTCTAAAGAAGCCGAAAAACGTGAGAAAGAAGGCAATACCATAAACTACGCCACTGGCCCCTATATGGATGGTAGAGCCACCGCCAAATAGCCAGACGAGAATACCGGTGAGGAAGTAGCACCTTAAGAATACCTTGCTAGCGATCTTGTCATAGAAGAAATATAAGGTGCTGCCTAATATTAGTATGGGAAAGGTATTGCTGATGATGTGGAGGTAGCTGCCGTGAATTACGGGCGAGGTAACAATACCTATCAGTCCTTCTTTAGTACGTGGCAATATGCCCAAAAACCCAAACTCCAAAGGGGAAATGACCTCTATAAAAAACATAAGCCACATAATAAAAACCAGGCGGGCAGGTACAATTATGGATGCCATGATATCAGAAAAAAAACGACTCATATCAGTTACTGGCGGTCTTTTTAGAAAGAATGGATTTGATAGTGGTGGTGACCATGTATGAGAGGGCTTTACCTGTATACTTACTTTCAGCAGGAGGAGGTGCTGCTTCAGGCAGATGAATATAGGCAGGTGTAAATAACTCACAGGCACTCTTCAGGTAGGCAATGGCTTCTTTCAGGCTGATGCCAAGCGGTGTTTTGGCACTGGCTGGAAAACCGGCAATAGCATCGGTATCCAATTCGATACCGCAAGGCACGGAATCATCCAGGAAACTTGCCGCCTGTTGTAATGAATAAGCCGGGATAGGTTCCTCATCGAAAAAGGTGAAATGAACATTTTGGTTCTCCTCCATCCGGGTGAGCATTTCCTCGCTATTGTAAGATTGGTGGAGGCCAATAACAAGATAGCGGTTCAGGTAGCCTTCCTCCATAGCATAACTAAAGCCATTGCCACTATGTCTTCCCTCCAATATTCTAAAGTCTGCATGAGGGTCGCAATTAATCACCTGTATACCACTATTGCGGGCTGTGGCTGCTGCCTTGATAAGCGGGTAGGCGTTATTATGGCCTCCACCAATAACCACCGGTACCATTCCACATTCAAAAACGGGGAGCAGGGCGTCAAAAACCATCTTATCTACCTCCACCACTAGTTTTCTGGCGGATTCCAGGTCATGTTTTTCTAACCTGGAATAAGCTTTCAAAACCTGAGATAAATCCGGTGTACCAACGACTGCAACTTTCCCACCAGGCAGATAGCTGTTATGTTGAATGTTAGCGAAGGCATTAAGAAAAGAGTCCCAGCCATTTTCCGCACCCCCAAAGCCATGGTTGGCGACAGGGCCTATACTTTCGGGTATTCCTAATAGCACTACCTGACATCCAGCATCAGATGCCTGCTTTAAAAAATCTCTGTATTCTCCGTGAGTGAACCAGTGAAGGGTTTCTCCCAGCCGTGTCTCCCCTACCCGTTTGGAAAAATACCGGCCGGGATCTGCTACTTTTTGCAAAGGCTTACCAATTTATCCTAAATTTCCCCATACTAAACAGAAAAAGGGATTTTGCAAAAACAGCTTAGGCTATAAGGTTGCTATTGGTGACGAATAATTACCTTCTCATAATAAACGGGAGTGGTGCCCTGGTAGAGAACAAGAAAGTACAAACCATTCTTCATCCTGCCTGTATTGATCTCGAGATAGTCTGCTGCCTGCCTAAGCTGACCTGCGGCAAGCTGCCTGGAGGCAGGGTCTATCAATGACCAGTTTAGTGATTCCTTGACAGGGCCGTTAAAGTCAACCACCAGCTTATCATCTGCGGGATTAGGATACATTACCGTCTCCTTCAGATAAGGGGTCAGTTCCTGGTTTATTAGGCCTTCGATAATATCAGTGCTTTTCGGGCTAAGCGGTATGGTGACTGTCTGAAGTATTTCCCGGGTTGCTTTATTCTGGACAAATGCGACTGCTCTGAGCTGGGTGGGGTTATCGATGTTATCCACCTGCCAGGTTTCGGTAATCATCTCGGATTCACCTGGTTGCCAGTTCCGGGTAAAGGAGTTTCCTCCGGCGTTGGGCAGTAGCTTTTTGACTACATAATTAAGAACGTTAACATTTCCGGAGATATTTACCGGGGTTTCGGCTTCCACAATGGCTAATTGTAGTACTACCTCCTCTTCATAGGGCTTTATTGCTGTAACAGCAGCCTCGATACCTAACTGATGAGGACCGAGGTTTATGGTATCAAGGCTGATTTCAAATACAGGGTCTATCAAGCTTCGCCTCAATATCTCCTGGCTATTGAGGCTGGCCGGTTCGTCTTCAAGGTAGTTACCGTCGATCACACTTCTCAACGGCTCTGTTATACCGTAATAGGATATTCTGGAACTGATATCATCCCGGGCGTCAAGGAATAACGAATCGCTACTCTGCTGGATATTTGAGCGGTATTGTAGCTGAATGATGTCCAGCGGTACCTCGGCCTGTAATTGACCTAGTACCTGATTAGCCTCTAAACCAGCAGTGCCATACCCATCTATAAAATGCTCAGCCAACACCTGTCTGCTCCGCTCACCAATATAGATATCGTCGAAGGCAAAGCCTTCCAGCGTAGTGTTAGGGGGATTAGATGGGTCACTTCCAAATGCAAGCCTAAGTCTGACTGAAGTACGCTCCTTTAATGAGTTCAGGGGAAGTGCTCCTCTCTGCCAATCGAGCTGTCCCGACCACCCGTATTGACCAATATCCTGATCACCCGGGTTACCAACCAATGATGAGGCATTATACCAGTTGTATCCGTCACCGGGCTTTCCGAGTACTTCCCAGGAACGTCCCCCATCCAGGCTATACTGCATCACGACACCATCAAACCCTCTTTGCAGGTCTCCCTGATAGTAAAAGGAGAGCATGGGCCTGGCAAGAACGGTCAGGTCAAAGTCCGGTCCATTAATATATCCTTGTGCACTGTTAGGGTATTCACCATCCAGGTTCGTGACCCAGGATCGTGCTCCACTGAAAGGCTGATTGATATTGGTACCGGATGGGGTGCCTAATTCCCAACTACTACCCTCTGCAGGCACCCATCCTGCAGTAGTCTCAAAGTCTTGAAAATATGGATAGGTTACTACACTAGGCAATATCTGGACCTGATGTGATATGGTTGCCTGGCAGCCTGTATTCATCGTTACGGTCAGTGTAACGGTAAACTCCCCGGCTTCAGAGAATGTGTGTGTGGGAAATTCCTCATTTGAAGTATTTTCCTGTGAACCAGGATCTCCGAAATTCCATTGCCAGCTTGTGACAGTGCTGAAAGGGTCCGTGGTGTCTTCGGTCTGATCAAAGAAGCGGGTAACATTACCCTCTGAAATGTCTTCCCACCTAAATTCTGCAGTGGGACTACCTCCTACAGTGATCAGATTACTAATTGAATTTTCACAAGCTTCACTGAACACGGTCAACGTCACTACATATTGGCCGGGTTCGGCGTAGGTCATAAGTCCATGCTCGCCGCTACTCTGTATTCCATTTCCATAATCCCAATGATACCCTGTGATGCTATGATTAAATAAGTTAGCCTTCATAGTAGATTGGTTGGTGAAGGCTACTTCATCTCCTTCGCATACATACTGATCGTAAGTGAACGACGCGTCGGGGTTTTCATACACCTGAATGATAAGGGTATCTTCACTCGTGGTAGGTGGGTCAAAAGTTTCAAACCTGAATACTACTTTATGAACGCCCTGATCTGATATTGAAGGGTCAAAATAAAAATCACCGCTTGGGTCAGGGTCTACCCCCACCCCGCTAAAGGTACCGACGCCATTTTGGGTTTCATCATATACGAGGCGCTGTGGGCCTTCATCAATACAGACTTGGGGCTCATCTCTGCCTTCCAGGCCAAAAGCAATCTCGGGCACAGAATTAATAACAACGATCTGTGTATCTGCATTCACACAGCCATAGGTATCCTGATAAGTATAAATGATTTCATTCAGCCCTAATTCCGCGGCTCCTGGGTCGAAGTCTGATGTTCCACTTATGATACCATTACCGGAGAATGTACCGCCGGACGGAAAACCAGTGAGAGTAACCACAGGCTCGTTTTCTGCATATTGATCATTTAGCCCTGCAAACGCCACCTCTGGCTCAGAACGGATGGTGATAGAAAGATAATCGCTTGCTGATGAGCAGGGGCCTGAACCATCGGAATCATTGGCTTCATAGGTAAGTTTGACACTTCCGGCAGCCACGTCATCGTCAGACAGGGAATAGGTGGTAATTAGGTCTGAAGCATTAGCAAACAGGCCTGTACCTGCGGTCGACCACAAGCCGCCTGTATATCCATTCCCAGCCTGTGCTTCTAATAATATTTCTCTATCTCTTTGACAGGTAATTTGGTCTGGTCCGGCATCTACAGTTACCTGGTCATTTACAATAATCCTGATGACATCATTATCCGACTGACATCCTGCTCCGTCTCTGATTGACAACACGTATTCAAAAGTGCCAGGTGATTGGGGCTGTATGACAGGGTTACTCTTTCCTGACGTAAAGCCATCAGGGCCAGTCCATGAGTACGTATAATTTCCGGTTCCACCATTTACTATTGGCTGACCTCCTAATTCTATACTCTCTCCCAGGCAAATGGTGGCGTCGCTTCCTGCATATGCCTGAATCTTGGGGTAAAAGAAGATGGTAAGGGAGTCTGTGGCGGGTTCACAGTTTCCGGCAGGATCATCTGTCATCAGGAAAAGCTTTATCTGTCCGTCAGAAATGTCATCAGGAGAAATAAAGTAGGTTGTATTTAATGCATTTGCATCTGCAAAGCTTCCTGAACCGCCCCACCAGCTTGAGGAACTGGCTCCTCCGCTAAGCTCGCCCGAAATGGCTATTGAGGTAGCTCCAGGGCACAGGGCCTCGTCCTGGGTCAGTACTTTTACCCCCGCAGGTTCATTTATATTAATAGTGACCTGATCAGTGGCTGAACAGCCCTGTCCATCTGTGAGGGTTAGCTGATATGTACCTGAGGTGGATGGCGTAATCAGTGGGGCTGCACTCTCACTCGTGTATCCTTCAGGGCCACTCCATTCAAACTGGTAGTGGCCATCGCCCCCACTGGCTATAGTACTACCTCCCAGAGCGACGGACTCCCCCCGGCAAATTGTCTGGTTACTCCCCGCGTTAGCAGATAGTGGAGGGTTTATTGTTATTGATAGATTATCCGAAGCAGATTCACAACTACCCGCCGGGTCATTGGTTGTAAAAGTAAGGGTTACCTGGCCGGCTTCCCGGTCAGTTTCGCCAATGGTGTAGAGGGTGGTGAGGCCTGTGGGGTTTGAAAAGCTACCATCACCACCTACCCATGAGCCGGATGATGCACCACCGGAAAGTGTAGCTGAGGCCGATAGGGATACATGGTCATAGCAGACAGTGCTCTCAGGAGAGGAGACTGACACGCCGGCAGGAGTACTGAGCGTAACGGCTACGGGGTTACTGGTGCTGGTGCATCCATTCTCAGTGATTTTAACACTGTAGTTTCCTGCAGACGATACAGTTATACCTTGGCTTCTCGCGCCATTAGACCATAAATAAGTGCCTGATGATGGGGCTGCCATTAATACGACATTATCTCCCTGACAAAGGTCGATACTGCCCGAAGGTGTTATCGTTGCCACTGGTAAAGGTTTGACGTTTACGACTACCTTATCGGTAGCCTGGCATCCTTGTCCATCTGTCACTGTAAGGGTATAGGTAGTGCGGCTGGAGGGGCTGGCTACAGGCGTAGGTATTGAGGGGTCGTCCAGCGTGCTGCTGGGTGTCCATGAATAGGTAAATCCCGCCTGCCCTGCCGTACCTATTTGTGTACTACTTCCTAAGCAGATTTCCTTATCAATGCCGGCATCTGCCTTAGCATCGCCAATCTTAATGGAGGCATACACCAGATTATCAGCAATAGCTCCTCCGTTAATAACGGCTGTACCCCCTGATCTAAGCAAATTGCCTGACTGGGCCTCAGCGGAGGAAATCACTCTGAAACCACTAAGCTGGATTTCGTCCCTGGGAAAGCTGGCAGGGCCTGTTATATCATATTTAAGGAACAATTTACTGCCAGAAACAAAATATACTACGTTGGAAATATTGGCCCCGGAAATATTTACCATCCCATCGGGCTCATTGAACGTAAGGCCGTCAGGGAGCTCCAGCACAAGGGTCTGGTCCTCGCCTACCTGAAAGTCATCGTTAATTGATTCGGAGAGGGTAATGATACCGAGGTAGCGAAGTGAGTACGCCGGACATAATTCTACCTGTGAAACGGTTCGGCTAATAGTCACCTGTGCAAAGGCGGCCTGTATAGGCAGTAAAAAAAGTACCAGGAAAACTAGTCTTCGGGATATTGGTATGGTTCCGGTCATTCTCACCAACAAGGTCGATAAATTGAATGGGAAAAATAGTGCATAACAAACTAAAAAAAAGGGAATTCGTACCCTTATCGCTTGAAATGAAATATTTACCTGCACTTTCATCTTTTGAAGGCGCCTGAATAAGTGTGTATCATTGAAAAGTTCAATTTATCACTCATTCAATACCGGAACGACCCTGGGTTTGATCCAAGAGAGCTTATATGTGTTTTCAAAAAAGATTGTACCAAATAGGCTGATTTTTCCATCTGTGCCTCTTAATATCTTAATCGCCTGATCATTACCATTTGCACCATAGGTGGCAAGCGGGTGCGTTTTACCGTTTGATTCTACTTGTATATATGATAAGTCGGTGCCGCTACCTGAAAATGAGGCATTACTGACCACTATATAAGAGTCGTTATTTAGAAAGGCCATGTCTATTCCCTCTTCATTACGGGAGACACTAAACGTAAGGACTTCGAGGGAGTCCAGTGTATTCTCCAGTTTCCAAATGGCTGACTCACTCTGATTGGCAGAGCCAATACTACCGATAAGGAAAAACTGGTTTTGCCTTTGATAGATATGGTTTACGCTTTCATCCAGGTTACTCCCATAGATTCTGACTGCTGTTTCTAATCCTGAATCATTGATTCTATAGATAACCAGGTTTTGTCCCCCTCTTCCACCTTGCTGAAAATCTGTATTGCCCGTCAGAATAATGTTTCCATTCCTATCCAGAAGCACGGATTTACCTTCATCTGCTCCGCCGAACCCATATCTTTCAGTCCACACAACGCTTCCTGAGGGAGATATCCGAATAAGTAAGATATCTGACACATCAGCTGCGGGATCGGGATTTTCCTTTGTATCTACATTACTGGTAGTGCCGGCTATCAGATAACCCCCATCGGGCATTGATATGGCATCTGCCACCATTTCATTATAGGCTGCAAATCCTACCGTCTGGTCGCTGAGGATGGTGCCATCCTGACTTAGCCGTAAAATTCTTATATCACTGGTTGAAGCAGAAGACTCATCTGTCTCAGCAATTACGAGGAAGCCGTCCGATGTTTTTAAGAGGTTTTTCCCAACTTCGTTTCCTGCGGAGGGAATAATGAGTGTTTTGGTTATATCTCCTTTCGCATCAGCCCAAACCAGGTAGATAGATTGCTTCCTGCCATCATCTGTGGTGTCAGGCGTAGTTGTGCTTCCAAGCATAAGTACGCCTCCATTATCAGTAGGGATGATATCATAGCCTCTCTCATCGCCGGTGCCACCGTAGATTTTAACGAACTCGTCGTCTTCCCGGCTTGGCACATCTTCCGCACAGCCGGCAATTGCAATTAGCGTAAGGAATATAGCAAAAAGCTGAATTTGCTTTCTCATAGCTCATCTCGTTTCTTCACCATACGTGGCGCATAGAGGGGAACCAAAAACCGGACCATAGCTGTAAAGCTATTCAGGGTATGATCGTTGTCGGTAAAGCCGTATCTGTATACGAGGGTGCTGTTTCTGAATTGGCCATCACTGTCCAGTCCATTAGAAAATCCTTTTCGGTACCCAATATCGACGAGGATAAAATTAGTACCTGCCCGCATTGCCACCCCTGTTCCTATCATAGCGGTTAGCCCGGTAGGGCTTCTTTGGTCGTCAAGGTCAATATCCGGTCCTGTCACATCTACTTCCTGCTGGGTAATATCTCTTCTCACTAAGCCTCTTGCCTCAGCGCCGATCATTAGATCGTAGCTGGCACCGGCATAAACGTAGGGCCTGAGTTTTTTAAATAATCCAGGATGGATTAACCGTAGATATAATGGAAAAGAAAATACCTGCCGGTTTTCAGTAAAGTTAAGTTGACTATAACCTAAAATGGTGTTCCTATAACTGAACCGATAGTTTGCATAATAAACTCCAGTTCCTGCTGATAGCCATGGCTTTATTGTTATCTCTGCTCCAGCGCCTGTCATCATACCCGACCTTCCTTCATAGGTTTGGGCATCTGTATAGCTATCTATTGTATATTCATTTACTATAGATGGGCGGGCATAGGTAATTCCGAATTGCAGTGGCAAAAATGAAACCCTTGGCATGGTTGTATAGCGTTGGGCAAGGTCATGAAGTTCCTGGGGATCAGATTGCTGAGGTTGGTAATCCGGCTTCTCTTTTAATAAGGCAAGAAAGTATTGTTCAGCAGATTCCGGCTCATCGATATATAATGATGAAATAGTCAGTAACCTCAGAGCTCTGATTCTTTCATCCCTGTTGTATCCTCCGTTTTTCACACAGGGAAGAAGTATGTCAGCAAGGCTGTATAAGTTACCAACTTCAAATGCCTTCTCAGCATCAGAAAGTATTTTATCGCAAGACTGGGCTCTGGCTGAAAAATTCAGCGTAAAGAAAAGGAACAGTCCAAGCCCTATAGTTTTCGATATGTAGTATATGGACTGTTTATTCATTCCCATTTTCGGCTGTGGCATTATCGCCGGATAGTTTATTACAGGTATCATCATAGGGAATATCTTCTGCTACATACCTGTCCCATTCCTGTGAGGTCAGGTTACGCTGAAGAAGATCACAAAACTTCTCTGCAAGGAGGTCTGGTGTTACGGGCCAGGATTTTATAACCCCGGATCGATTAGCGGTAAGGAGATACTTGCCATCCGGTGAGAACATTATATCCCATACATAGGAATAATGGTCCTTCAATACAAATGGCTGTTTATCTAGCTGGCCCATGATCCATAACTGAACGGAACCGTCCAAACTTGCAGTTGCAAGAAACTTGCCTCCCTGAAAAAAATTGATGGCACTGATCAGGCTCTTCTGACCTGAGAGTATGTTAAGAATAGACTTATTATTCCTATTGTAGATTTTTACCTGGCCGTTGTCATTACCAATTGCGACAAGTTGTCCATCGGCATTAAAAGATACGGCTCCGGCAGCTACTCCATCTGCCTCTATGATGATCTGTTTTTTTCCTGTATTGATTAATCTTAGCGCAGCTACTTCACCATTGGTGGCACTTGCCACCAGTTCAAAGCCTCTGGGGCTGACCTCTATGTGCCTGTAGTTAGTGCCTAACTCTCCTATTACATTCCACTCGCCATCATTTATGTAAACCAGGCCGTCTATTCCTAAAATATAAAAAGAAGTACCATCGGGAGCGTAGGCTATGTCATAGGCGCGGGATACGGGTAAGCTTATAAGGTTGGAATCTGTCTGACCACCTGATATACTCAGCTCCTGGACATAGGGCATGTTGCCGAGGTTTAGCAACTTGTCGTGGTTGGGATGAACAATTATTTTTTTACTGGCGTATTCATTGTCATATACGAGCTGAGGCTCTATGGATTGATCAAAGGACCAGCGGAATATTTTGCCATCACTACCTGCAGAATAGAAATTTTGACCTCCGCGGCTGCCTGCCAGGCTTCTTACCCCATCAGTATGAGCAGAATATGTGGTCAGCGGGTCGCCGGAAAGGTTTTTGACCGCATAGTAGAGCCCGTCATAGATATAATGGTCGTAGGCATTACCGCCAAACTCTGTATTAAATTTGTAGGCTTGTAAGGCAAGGAGGCCCTGAAGTTGTGGTTCTGTTATTTGTAAGCTTTTTACTGCCATAGACTGCGCCAAAGATATCAGACGTAGATTGTAGGCATCTTTTCGTCTGTTTTCTGCCAGTAAGGCTTGTTCCTGTGCAAATTGGTTAGCTTCCTCGGCCTCATACGTGCGCCACTCTGCAATTTCTGTCTGGCGCTCCGCAAGTTTTCTTTGTTCATCAGCTACCTGACGTTGCCTTTCTGCTACCTCCTTTTGTATTTGGAAATTACGGGCATTGCGCTCAGCAGCGTCTCTCTGTAGCTGTGCTTCCTCCCGCTCGCTAACGGCAAGCCTCCGCATACTGTCTGCGACTTCTTCATTTTGCAGCGCGAGCTCTTTTTGTTCGGTGGCAAGTTGTTCATTCTGTATCGCTAAGCGTGCCTGGTTATCGGCATCTACCTTCTGGACTATGGCAAAAACGAAAAACAATATAGATACTACGGCAAAAACACCGAGTATAACGGCTACTCTGCGGGTACGCTGAAGGAGGCGTTTCTGCAGTTTTTCTTTACTTTTTTGCTCATTTTCATAAGCAACCCGGCTACTTTCAAGAAACACTATGGCACGCTCAAAGCCGTCATCGTATCGCTGGGCCCAAATACGTGTGGGGCGTTGTTTTTGCTGCCAGTTCAGTGCCAGTTGAAGATCCGGTGGACGCCAAAGGCTGGTACGTCCCACCTGGTACATAGTGGCTGCATCAGAAAGCCTGCGGTACATTTTGGCAGATTCAAATTCTTCTTCTACCCAAACTCTCAGGCGTTCCCAAATCCGCATGAGGCTCTCATGGGATACTTCAATTACCGTATCATCATATATAGGTACAGTGGCATCGGGTAATAGCAGGGAACGGCCTGGTTCTCTGAACTTTTCTACCACTCGAATGACCTGTTCGGGGGTGACTTCGGCTATAGAGGCTATAGTGGTAATATCAGCGGGGCGGCGGGTACCGTAGTTATCTGCTCCTTTTTCAGTGAGGCTTTTAAATATGACCTCACAAATCTCTTGTTCCTTCTTGGTGAGTTCGTCATAGGCCTCGTTGGCATGTTCGGAAAGGGCTTCGGCAATGGTACCTATGGCATGATAATGCCGGATATCCATGATTCCCGCCTTGCCATCCTGGTCCTTCCAGTAGTCCCACGTTCTCATCAAAGCGTGTTGAAGTACGGGAAGCTGATCAGGGTTATCCCCGATATCGTTCAGAAGTTCCTGAACTAATCTTTGTGAAATTTTGCCATTTCCTACTGCAACAGGTCCTTCAACAGCCATTCGTAACTGATCCCGCGTCATCTGCGGAATAAGATAATGGCTCTTGTTTATCATGTGCGTAAGATCGGGGAACATAGCGCAGTCACCAATGAAGTCGGACCTCATGGTAAGGGCTACGTACACGGGAACCTCTGACTGACTTACAGCTTCCAGAAGGAGGTTAACATAGGCTGTAGATTCATTTACAGCATTCGTATCAGTGTAGAGCTTACGGTACCGCAGAAGTTCTTCGAACTGATCTACAAGCAGCAGGATGTTTTCATTTTCTCCCTGACGGATCTTTGAAACGGCATCTACCAACCCCAGTGAGCTACTGCGGAGGATAGTGGAGTTGATAACGACTCCCAGGTCATGGTCGTCCTGGTCGCCGTCAAAAGTAGGGTCGTGGTCCATAATGGACTCGGCGAGATTGTCTATAGGAGAAACGCCTGGCCTGGTAACGATAATCTGCCAGCGGGAGCCGGCGCCGGTCATAAAGCCTCCATGAAGGATAGGGATTAGGCCACAGTACATGAGTGAGGACTTGCCTGTACCTGATGCACCGATTACGGCAGTAAAACGATGCTCGGAAAGTTTAAGCAATACCTCATCACTCTGTCCTTCACGACCGAAGAAAAGATGGCTCTCATTGACAGTAAACGGCCTTAATCCTGGAAAAGGGTTTTCCGCTCTGACAGGAGAATCAAGTATTTGCTTATCCCTATACCTTTCCTTCATTAATTACTCGTCTCCAATTTTGCCAAAAAGGGCTTGAGCAGATCGGGGGTAAATTCTTCCTGATTTACAAGAATCATAGCATCCCGGTCGTCAACAGGAGTCCGGGCCACCTTGGAGGGATCATCAACCAGAATCGCCTGCGGAGTAATCGGTTTATTACGTCCGAAACCAAGGGATTTTGATAGATCCAGCATTTTACTCTTCATCCATTCTTCGTTATCGTTACCATAATAAATTATAGTAGCGTCACAATGCTTTAGGTTGTCCTGATGGATATTACGAATATCCATCAGATCACCGTCAAATACTGATAGGATGACGCTGAACCCCTGTTTATCCAGAAAATTAGCCAATGGAATGCATTTATGAAACTCATTTTTATCATAAATGAGATAAATGCTCTTATTTCTGAATAAGTCGTTCTCAGGGTTTTCAGCAAAGTTGAATTGGGTGGCCTGTTTGAGTTTTTTCTTTACGAAGGCTTTGAATTCTTCTACAGGTGTCTGCAGGAATTCGGTGTTGAGTATTGAGCGTACATCTTTCTTTAGGGCAAGCAGATAGTTCTGCTGTTTAAAAGAAATGTGTCTGGTATGTTGGGGAACCCAAACGATCCGATTGAATGCGGTGGCGTTCGGGTCTTCCATAAGTTCATTGCAATAGTCGGCTGCTACCTGGTTTTGCAATTCTACAATTGTATAGGTGCTTCCCTTTACTACAGGTCCGAAGTCTTCTCCCATAAGATGGATAGAAAGACAACAACGTTTCAGGTCTTCCCTGATCGCGTGGACCATATCGTCGTAATGTTCAGGCAGCGGGTGTTGCGGATATACTTCATAGCCAAACCGCGAGAGTTCCCTTCTCAGGCTTTCACAGTGCAGCTTAAGATCTTTTCCTGTTTCGGCCAGGTAAATGGCCGGTGTCTGTCTAAATCTTTCGGCTGTGCCAGGCGCAGCCTCGTAGCGTGTTAGACGGCGGCAGATGAGATCAGCCAGTTCATAAATCTTCATCAGGAATTTCCTGTCCTTCCGGTCGCGGCTACTGTCAAAAAAACCAATTTCCTCTGATAAACTGTCTACCTCATAAAACTCATGCGGTAATACAGAACATAAGGATGATGGTAACTGGTCTCCTAAAACAGGGGCCTTCATCACAGGAAACACTGGCGGCTGTAGTCTTTTCATCGTGTAGTATTCACGTAATTGGGCGATACTACGGTTAATGAAAGAAACCAGGCTGTCCTGTGCAATCAGTGAAGGTGAAACAACGGGGATAAAGATGAACTGACTACTATCCGAAGGGATAGTCAATAGCTGGTTTTCAGTGAAAGTAAAGAAACGAAACTCTTTATGCTGGCTAGTCTTCCGCAACATCAGCTCAAGGAAGAAGACGAATTCCGAAACCCAGCCCCGTTCATTGCCCGGATAGGTTCCATCATCTTCTTTCGCATAGCATATGATGATATCTGATGTCGGTTTTTTCACTTCAGAAAAAAGAATTTTGCTGGTACTGATCCTTAAAAAATATCTTTACTTTATAAGATTATTACAATCTAAGCTTAAAAGTACGAAAAACATGATGATCTGACTTACTCGGAGGCCCATGAAATGTAAGATTTTTAAAGTATATAGTAAAATTCTATGTTTCAGACGAATGACGACTTTGAGTAAATACCTACCAGAAGCTTAAGTATGGATCACAAGTGTTTGAGTTGCTGAGTTCTCAAAAGCGTCTTCTTTAGAGACAAAAGAGATGACTTTGCGACCTATCTCTAGTTCATTGCTTAGAAAATTATAAAATTTTACCTTTTCCAGTTTAAGCAATATGGTACTGGTCATGGCTTTTATTTCCAGCTTATCCTCCCCTCCTTCTGAAATGAAAAGTTCTCCGATAAAATCTCCTTCCCGTAAGGAATTGATGAGTTTATTATTTTTATAAAGCTCAACGACACCTTTATAGATAAAAAGTAGCGAGTCGTTCTCATTTATTCTGTATGCGGCTGTTTTATCGATGTAGTGTTCGGCAATATTTTCTGCCAGACCAGACATAATGCTACCAGGCAATGAGTTGAAAAGGAGGGTTTTTTTTAGAAATAATGTTTTTTCATAAATGGTCAGACTTTCCCGTCCTTTTTTAAGTGCATTGTCTTTATGAACGATCTTCTGGTAGAGTAATTGCCTGCTTTGCTGTGGCAGACGTTCTACATGTTCTGTAAACAGATCTTCATTGAGGTGATTGAGGCTCCACGCGGCAATCTCTCTGAGTAGCTTTTCAGGGTGAAAGAGGTTTGCAATCATATCGAATACCAGCTCATGCATATTTTTCTGCGCAGCTACCATAAGTGCACAGCCCTTGGTCCAGTAGCTAATCTGGTGAAAGTCCCTGTTGATTATTTGTCTTAATACTTCTTGCTCGCTGAGTTCTTCCCTGGGATAGTACTGCTGAAGCTTTTTCAGCCTTTCATCATCGGTGGTATCATCAAGTATAGGGATAATGCGCTCCCGGAAGTCTTCTGTGAGAAATACCTCCAACAACTCAATAGCATAGGTGATGCCTTCACTGGTGCCGGTTTCCAGATTGTCTTTTATAAGTTGTATACTATGAGGATCAAAGATCATGGATAGGAGCATGAAGATATGCTCCTTGTTACTTTCATTTTCTTCCCTTATCGCTTCCCGTAGTACCTGTGTTTTCTTGCTCTTCCTGATTTCGCGCATGGCAGCAAGGTTCCATGAAATATCCATGATATCTTGCTCGATGGCATTTTTGATAGCTGTTTCCTGATAGCCATTTGCCACAAAGCGGCATAGTCCAAGACTTAGTAATACCTGCTGTACGATCTGTTTATCAGGAAAGTCCACTTTATTCCACAGCAGATCAATGGCTTTATCCCCTCCTATCCGTCCATACACCTTCACTATCTGCAGCATGGTTTCGGCATTTTGTCCGGTTTTATGAAATGACTTCTCAAGCACAGGCAAGGCAGCCTCTTTGTATTTGCTTAAGGCTCCGGAAGCTGCATCGCCGCAGGCGGGATGGTTTAGGTTTTCTATCAAATAGGGGATTATATCTACCCAGAGTGTCTTTTGGGCCGTGATAATAGCTGCTACTCTAACGCCTGCATTAATGTCCCGGAGAAGTTCCACAAGGGTTCCAATAAGCTGAGGCGCAGATTCTTTGGCAATCAGTTCAGCGGCGTACTTTCTGTCTTCGGGATTTTTACTTTTTCCCAGTTCGTTGATCCTGGCGAAGTTGAATCCTTCTTTGCTTTCCTCATCACTTACATTTTGCAAATACTTTACGAGCTCATCGGAACCAGACCCTTTATCTAACTGAAATACTCTCCTGCTATTATTTGATGAGGAATAGCCTTTGTATTGATAAAGAATCTCAGATCCGAATTTTCTGATCTCGTCCCTACTGTGCTTCATCACCTTGGAGGCATGCTTTCTTAACTCTTCCTGATCAAGTTTATCCAGTAATTTAATACTGAAGATCACTTTGCCAACATTGCGGCTATCCAGATTGGATACCAGCATGCTCTTTATCAGATTCTCATCATTATGAATGGTTTCAGAGCGTTTTTTCTGCTGTTCAAGTTTCTTTTTAACGTTTTTAGAGTATTCTCCATAGAGGCGACCAGTGACAAACACCCAGCCAACTAAAATAAGGACAAGGAAATAGCTGTAATGAATAAGCTCTATAAAGTATAGGGTGCCCAGTAATAAAATAAATCCTCCGGCAAGTAACCGGCTAAACTCTCCGATGACACCTTCTACCTTGGTTTGAATATCAAACCGGATGCGTGTGTCCATGGGCATGAAGTATAGCTTGAAAGTAGGGTTCTCAAGGGCGTCTCGCAGTGATGAGGTAAATAGCTTACTTAAAGCGACACTGAGAAAAAACCAGATAAAGCCTGAACTGCTGGCAAAGGTGCCATAGAGATTGCCAAAAAAGATAGACGCTAGTGTAAAAACTCCCAGGATAAAGGGCAGGATCAGCAGGGAAATTTTGATGCCATAGGTGCCTATAATTCTATCATTGACAAAAGTTTGTATCAAAAAGCTGAGTATCATGATTGCCCCATTGAAGACGGCCAGAAAACTAGCCAGATCTGTTTCAGATGG
This sequence comes from Roseivirga sp. BDSF3-8, assembly GCF_041449215.1. Classification (NCBI taxonomy): domain Bacteria; kingdom Pseudomonadati; phylum Bacteroidota; class Cytophagia; order Cytophagales; family Roseivirgaceae; genus Roseivirga; species Roseivirga sp. BDSF3-8. Next base: position 5,014,363 of record NZ_JBGNFV010000001.1, read on the forward strand.
GTACTGCCGCTGAGTTACGGTAAGGAACGAGAAATCAATAAAGTAGCTGGCTACCATACTGAATATAAGAAATAGAGAGAGGTAGCCTATGTATCGGTTTCTAATGAGGTTTCGAAAACGGGTTTCCCTTTTAACTTCCTCACTATTTACGCGGTACATATCCAGGTTATACCTTCCGCATATGATGGCAAGGAAAAGAAGGCTAAGTAAAATACCTGCAGAACTCAGAATGAGCAGGTCGTAAATATTGTTGAGATACTCAGCTAGGAATGGGATGGTGAAATACGCCAGGATCGCAGCAGAAAGCTGACCTGTATCTATTCCTCCTATGATTCTTTTTGCCTGCCTGAGGTCAAACATACGCCCAAAGACACCCCAGAAGCCCAGCAGCAGAACCGCCTGAAACGGTCCCAGCATGACGAACATAATGTAGCTTATGATCTCATTTTCCACGTAGGGTATCACACCCCACATTAATGCTGTATTGACAAATACACTAGCCATGGATAAGATGACCAGGAGCTTAAAGGAGATCTTGCTTTGGAGCTGGGCAAAGAGGTAGGTGGAAATGACTCCTACTAAGCCACTTATAGTAAGGGCAAGGGGAAGGTAAGATTCGCCGAGATTTTGAAGAAAAATTGTTTCAGCGGTAACCTTATAATTAGCTATGAAAATACCCATGAAAAATCCCTGGGCAAGAAGCAGTGATACAGGGATCACTTCCTTTTGCTTGATATTCAGCAGGTTAAATACCAGAGATTTCATTCAATACCTGTTTTACATCGTTAAGAACAAATAGTATAGAAAAAATACGAAGTATATCATAGGCCTTGGAGCCCCCAGCCTATTTGTCTGCTATACAGGCATGTACATATATAAAAAGCCCCGGTCAAAAACCGGGGCTTTGTTTGATACTATCAATCGCAGGTTTTGGGCTATTCAGCTTGCGTGCTATCGGCTTCCACTGCGCTTCCGCTGCTGTACTGGCTGTTCAGGCCGTCGATAACTGCACTGGTAATATCCAGGCTATCAGAAGCATATAATACACCGCTACCTTTCGTATAGGTGAGTACAAGCTCAAGTTGATTAGCACTTCCATACTCTTTGAGGTAGGCAGCTACGCGGTCATAAAGCTCATTTTGCTTAGATGCCTCTTCCTGCATGAGCTGCTGGGTGAGGTTTTCCTGATAGCGGACAAGGTTTTGCTGCTTTTGCACCAGATCTTCCTGAACGGCCATGGCCTGAGCCCTGGTCATATTATTCATGTTCTGCTGGAAGTTCTGAATTTCACGCTCCAGTCCTTGCTTACGGTTCTTAAACTCATTTTCAAACTTCTGCTGGGTCTCTTCCAGTTCTGCTGTCAGCTCTTCCATGTAATCGTAATGCTTAAGCAACGAATCAGAGTTGATATAAGCAACACGCAGATTTTCTTTACTACCGGCTACACTCATGTCGGCAGTTTCATTTGCCTGTGCCGGGGTATTCGCAGAAAAGTGCAGATAGAACAATACGGCGACTGCCACGAGCAGCACCAGGTTTAAAATCAGGGAAAGATTTTTCACGTCTAAATAATTTGATTTTCTAATCAGCCTGCAAATATAAGAAAGAATCGAAATTCCTGCTTCATACGCCCATGTTTATGGAAATATGGTCAGGATTTGCTTTCTGAAGGAGGGTCCTGTTCGTTGTTAGGGTATTTGAAGATAGGATATCCTTCTGTAAGGGTATAATGATACATTGTGGTCTCCGGGGTATCCTGAGGCTTATCCGAAGTTTCCTCCCTGGCTTCTGACGTATAGACGAATCGATAAGTGGGTGCTTCGGACGCTGATGATAAAGAATGGCTCAGTGCGGTTACATTTTCTTCCTCATCAGAAGAGGGAACAAGCGGCTCGCTATTTGCCTTTCGGAAATGAAAGGCGCAGAACGCTCCTGCAAGCATACCCAGGATATGGCTTTCATAGCTTATCTCCGGATTACCGGGGGACATGCCGAGTATCATGCCTCCGTAGAGAAAAAGCACCGCCAGTGAAATAGCCACTCCGCGAACATCCCGCCGGAATACGCCGCTGAAGAAGAGGAAGCCCATCAAGCCATATACAATGCCACTTGCTCCAATATGGTACGCATCGCCACGAGCGGCAAGCCAAACCCAAAAGCCGGTGGTGAGGTATATCCACCCGAAGACTTCAAGGGCAATTTTATCATAAAAGTAAAAGACCCCAACGCCCAATAATATGAGGGGAAAGGTATTGGAAAGCAGGTGAGTGAGGTCGCCATGAATGAGCGGGGCAGTAACGATACCAAATGTGCCATGAAGGGTTCTTGGCAGGATACCAAGATATCCCAGGTCACCAACGGCCCATTCCTCCATGCCCTTTACCAGCCATAATATACTGGTGAATGCCAGGGTAAAGAGTAAGCTCCTCCTGAATTTCCTGGCTTCTACGTGTGAATCATTCCCTTGCATCTTACCCTATCACGTGGTCCTAATCTCTTATCATTTTCACCCGGTATATCACTCCTTGGCCGAAAAGGCAAAGGCCGCTGTTAAACGTCACCAATGCAAATGTGCCATACCAAAACCACTCATGAAGTGATGTGGCTGACTCTTTTACCAAAATGGCATCGCCTAACAAACTAAGCCCTGCTCCTACTAATACGAGTCCAGCTACTGAGAAAGTTATCCATTTGGCTTTTAATGACATAGGTCGTTGTATATAAATGTATGAAAAATAAGCAGGCAATGGGGGGACAATTCCCTTAAAAATATAACTCTTGTGCGAGCCGGTAGGTATTGGCGTGTGCCTCTATGATATGAGAGAGCCTTTCTGAGTAGCCTCCGCCCATACATGCAGCCACTGGGATATTGTTTTTTTTACAGGTTTCCAGTACGATACGGTCACGCTCTTTACACCCTGCTATTGTCATGGCTAGTCGACCGAGCTTATCAGATGCCAGTACATCCACACCGGATTGAAAGAAGATGAAATCCGGATTTACCTCATCGATAAGGTTACTAAGGTGACGGTCCAGCTCACTAAGGTACATCTTGTCGCCTGTACCATCGGGCATAGCTACATCGAGGTCACTTTCTTCTTTATGCATGGGATAATTTTTATCACCATGCATACTGAAGGTAAATACGGTAGGGTCGTCTTTGAAAATCTCGGCGGTACCATTGCCTTGGTGCACGTCCAGGTCAACTACCAGAATCTGACGGCAAAGGTGGTTTCTCTGCAGATAGCGGGCGGCGATGGCAATGTCGTTTAGCAGACAAAAACCCTCTCCCCTATTGGTAAAAGCATGATGAGTTCCCCCGGCAATATTCATGCTTACCCCATACTCTAGTGCAAACAGGGCTGCATCCACAGTGCCCTGCATAATGGTTATTTCTCTATCCACCAACTGAGGGCTATAGGGAAAACCGGTTTTTCTGATCTCTGACCGGCTTAATTCCCCTTCAGCAAGCTTTTTCCAATACTCCGCATCATGCACAGCCAGTATATCCTCCCTGCTTACTTTACCAGGTGTAAACAAATTGGATTCTGTGATAGTCCCTTCATAGATCAACTGCTCAGGCAGTAAATCATATTTCACCATAGGAAACCGGTGATTTTCGTCAAGGGGGTGTGCATAAACCTCTGACCAGGCTATTTTAAACATACTTGCATATAATGTAATCCGAATTGATGCAGTGTAGCGCAGTCAGAGGGTAAAGGTAGGAAAGGTTCAGCTCATTTCTTCATCGTACTCGGTTTGAAACGAATATAGGGTGGTGTCTAGTTTCAGGCTATCGGCTTTATAGTCCTCTACAAACTTTGAGATTACCTTATCAGTAACTTCTTCTACATTTAAGGAGGCATCAAGCCCTATGCCATAATCGATATGTGGATCTATCTCTATAAATTCCTGAACCTTAATGGATTCTTCCTCTTCCATTTCCATCATCATCTCTGTGATGAACAGGCCTATTTCTTCTTCGAGGCTATCTAATGCGGCGAGATCACCATTTTCATCTTCCCGGTATTCAATTTTCCGGAATTTAGGAAACCGTTTGGCCGCTTCGTGTTCGGCTCGCTCGTACAGTTCGCTGGCGTGATGTAATCTCAGCGTGAATAGGGCCGCGTCGTAAATACACTCCTGGCCTTCGTAAGAGCCAATGAAGTAAAAAGTCTTGTACTCTTCGCTGTTATCCTCCGAGTCTGCAAGAAGATAATTTTTACCAGAGTTACGTAACCTTTCCTTCAGACCTTCGATTTCCTCCTTGTTAAAACCTTTGTTATCGAATTCCATCGTTTTGTAAAAAGTTAAATATTGGTCCAATATGTTTGATTCTGCCCCATCAGGCAAAGAAAAAATAAAAAATGTCGCTAATGAATATGGATGGCTTCTGCAGGTAATAAGATAAAATATTTTTCCTTTCTCTCCAAAGACAAAACATTCATTATCAATTAGTAAAAAAATATTTGTTAGACTTTGGCAAACTACGAAAAATCAGAATGGATACAGGTAAGGAAGAAGATCAGGTAAAAAAATTAGAAAAGATGATAAGTGAGGGTGAAGGTGAGCAACAAGACTTTAAACAATCGATCTCGAGCTTGCCGGGAATAGCGCGTACCCTGGCGGCATTTGCTAATACGACCGGTGGCAGGTTGCTGGTAGGGGTTAAAGATGACAGGACCCTTGCTTCTGTTGATCCGGAGGAGGAAATGTACATGATTAATGAGGCAGCGGAAACCTGGTGTGATCCTCCTGTGAAGGTGCACTATGAGGTAATAGAATATGACCCGGAGGATAAATCAATACTTGTGGCATTGATACCCGAAAGTGAGAACAAGCCTCATAAAAGCATGAGAAAAAGCGGAGAATGGCAGACTTACATACGACAAAATGACAAAACGCTACCGGCTGGTAAAAAAGCGGAATGGCTACTGGAACAGGGAATAAGTAAAGGGTCGGGTATTGCGCGACCTGAAACGCCTAACCAGCGGAGGCTGGTGGCTTACCTTGAAAAAAATGAGCGGATAACGCTTAAACAGTTCAGTAAGCTGGTAAATATTAGTGAAAGACGGGCCAGGCGTGAACTGGAGGAAGCGCTTAAAACGGGACTTATCAGGGTGCTGGAACATGAGCAGGAAACTCTTTATGCATTATGATGGCATGGCTTGAGTATGGCTCTTTTATCTGAGGCTTTAAATTAAGGCGGGCGTCGCTTACCCTCGAAACACCGCCTCTACAAATAGTGCTACTTTAGCAGATAAATGATATCCACACTCTGACTATAGGATGACTATAGGTTGACTATAGAATAGGTATAGGTTAGCGGGGGAAGCAACTATGGGAAAATTACAACTGTGTACCTGAACAATGGCTTATCCGGATGGTGATGTTACGGTCAATCAATCCCCTCTACCCTTTGAGCTTACGCGTAACTACCAGTGGTCAGGTATCGGGCTTATGCCGTGGTCGTAAGCTTTACTTATCTACTATAGGCGGAGGTATTTAACTACCTGCTGTCATCCTCTCGTGAACCTTTTATGAATTTTTCACAACACATTTTGCTGAATCTGATTTTATAAAGAAAAGCCAGATTTTATATGATCAGAGACAAAATTTGTCTTATAACGGGTGCCAATTCGGGCATAGGATTTCATACAGCCCTTGAACTAGCGCAAAAAGGGGCTAAAATTATCATGCTTTGCCGAAATAAGGAGAAAGCGGAACGAGCCCGGGAGGACATACAAAAAGTAAGTGGGCAGAAGGTGGCTTTGTTTCTAGCTGATCTTGCTGTACAGGATGAAATAAGGCAGGTGAGTGACCGGATTAAGGCTGAGTTTCATACGGTGGATGTCCTGATAAATAATGCAGGCGTGATCCAGGGTGATAAACGCGAATTCACCCCGGATGGTCTGGAAAAAACTTTTGCTGTAAACCACCTTGCGCCTTTTATGCTTACGGGGCTGTTATTACCTCAACTCAAGAATAGCTCTTATGGGCGGATAATAACGGTATCTTCGGAAGCGCATAAGTGGCTTAAAAAATTAGATCTAAATGACCTTCAAATGGATAAGGGGTACAGCGGGCTGCAATCCTATGCCTTATCAAAGCTATGCAATATCTTATTTACCAGAAAACTGGCTGAAAAGCTGACAGGAACGTCGCTAACGGCCAATACCTTGCATCCGGGGGCTATTGCCAGTAATTTTGGATCTGGTGCCAAAAGCTTTTTCGGTGTGGTGATCAAACTGAGTAAGCCTTTCATGAAAGGACCCAAAAAAGGCGCGGAAACGAGCGTTTTTCTGGCGGCTTCTGAAAAAGTAGAGGGGGTTAATGGAGCTTACTTTAAAGACAAGGTGGCCATTATGCCTTCAAAGAATGCCCAGAGTGAATTTAATGCCGACAAATTGTGGCAGGAAAGCGTTAAGCTCACGGGAGTGGAATACTAACCTGAAATAGGAAGAAGTGTCAAGATAGGGCTAGTCCAGAAGGGGGCTGTTCATATGAATTTGAGCAAAAGCCTGGTGAGGATGCTGGAGATGATTGAGGAGGCGGGTAGGCAAGGGGTCAATCTGCTGGTATTTGGAGAAACATGGCTCACGGGCTATCCGGTCTGGCTGGATTACTGTCCGGATATTGCTATATGGGGTAATGAATGGACCAAAAAGGTATTTGGGGACATGCATGTTAATTTCCTGGTTGTACCTGGTCCTGAGACTGAAGCTATTGGTGAGCTGGCAAAAATACGGAATGGTGATCGTGATGGGAGCCAATGAGCGGGGGGTTAAGGGTAAATACGACGGAACGCTCTTTAATACGCTATTACTATTTGATGACAACGGTAGGCTAGCTAATCACCATAGAAAGCTTATGCCTACCTACACTGAGAAGATGGTGTATGGTATAGGTGAGGGGCATGGGCTCAGGGCTGTTGAAACCTCTTTTGGACCTGTAAGGGGCCTTATCTGCTGGGAGTATTGGATGCCTATGGCACGTCAGGCTATGCATGATGAAAATGAGCACATTCACGTGGCACTATGGCCCAGGGGCATGACCTTCATGAAGTAGCCAGCAGGCAGTATGCATTTGAAGGACCCTGTAATAGCAGCCGGTCAGATCATGAGGGTGTCGGACATTCCTGACTACCTTACTATACAGCCTACCTATAAGGACACACCAGACCACCTTTTCTTAAATGGAGGTAGTTGCCTGATAGGGCCTGACGGGCACTATGTGCTTTCTCCCGTTTATGCTCAGTAAGACATTATTTATGCCACTATAGAAGATGTCCAATCGGTAATAGGTGAGCGGATGACGCTAGATGTGTCCGGACATTATCAGCGGCCTGATGTTTTTGATTACCAGATAAACAAATCCAGAAAGGATTGATGGTCAGGAACCAATTTTTTTTATCTCCGTATTAAGCTTACGATGACTGACAAGAAAGTATACGATACCCTGATTATAGGTGCCGGACCCTGTGGCCTGGCTTGTGGTATAGAAGCAAAAAAAGCCGGCCTGGACTATCTTATTATTGATAAGGGAAGCATCACCGAAAGCATCAGGCGGTACCCTATCAACATGACTTTCTTTAGTACGTCTGAGAATATCGAGATAGGAGATATCCCTTTTACGTCTGCTGAAATGCGGCCAACGCGAACGGAAGCTCTCCGATACTATCGTCGTGTGGTGGATCATTTTGATCTGAATCTACAACTTTTTACCTGCGTAGAGGACATCCGAAATGCTAATGAAATCTTTTCTGTTATAACTAATAAAGGGACATTTCTTGCGAGAAAGGTGGTGCTGGCTATTGGCTATTATGACCTGCCAAGGCTTATACACGTGCCGGGTGAAGACTTACCACACGTTAGTCATTACTATGATGAGGCTTACCAGTATAGCACCTCAGAGGTGGTAGTGGTGGGTGGAGCAAACTCTGCTATAGAAACTGCTCTGGACCTTTACCGCAATGGAGCCAGGGTTACAGTGGTGCACCAGTTCGGGGACTTTGATGATACAGCAAAGTACTGGATAACTCCTGACATACGTAACCGGGTTAAAAAAGGGGACATCAACGCACATTTCTCTTCCAAAATAACCTCTATCAATGAAAAGGAGATAGAGATCAAACACCTCGAAAGTGGTGACACTCAAACTATTCCCGCTGATTTTGTCTTTTTGATGACTGGTTACAGGCCTGATGCGGAACTGATGGAACGAATTGGAGTGACGCTAAATGGTGAGGCATTTATCCCTGAGTTCAATCAAAACAGCTTCGAAACGAATGTGCCAGGTATTTATGTGGCAGGCTCTGTAGTAGGTGGTGAAGAGACAGCAAAGATATTTATTGAAAACGGGAAGGAACACGGTAAGCAGGTGATCGCCCATATCAAGGAAGTTTTAGAGACAAAGCTTCAGCACTAATCCAGGTATCTCTCTGATAATATTTCCATATGGTGTGCAAGATGGCCTCCAATTATGTATGCTATAGCCCGCACTGTCATCGGATGGCCATTAACCACGCAGCTCCTATCCCAGTCACGACCATCCAGGTAGCGGTAAAAATCGAGGGTAGACTGCCTTATATTGATAAACTCCTTGTAGAAGCTCTCTGCTGAGCGGTGGGCAAAACGGCCATTCGCTACGTAGGCGTTTTCATCAAAGCCGGGAAGGGATTCTTTCTCTCCCCGTGCAATGGCAAGTGCTCTGTATACAAATATTCTTTCCCCATCCAGGATATGCCCTATAAGCTCTCTTATACTCCATTTACCCTCTGCATAGCGATAATCCCACTTATCTTCCGGAACTGAGTTTATGAGCGTGGCAAATGATTCTCCCTGTCTCTCGAGGTATTGGCATGTATCACCGGAAATCCTGGTCACATACTGGTGGTAATAATCATTATACTCACCTTTTTCAGGTCTTTTGTTTTGGTCAGCCTTCATATTGTCACGTCATTGCTTATACTACACCACATAGGTAACCGTTATTAACGAGATAAAAAATAGATATCGGCGGGTTGTCTTAAGGCAACTAAAAAACACCTAAATCTGCTTAGAAATACTCTGCAAGCAGAATAAAGACATATTTACTCTTAAAACAATCTACCCTTCCGCATTTTCTGACGTGTGGAGTTGGCCCTGGTATGGGAAAAACAGGCTCTGAACATTGTTTTTCTTACATTTATTTTTCTAAAATAATATTATGAAATTACGTTTATCCCAATAATTTTGTCCGCACATTGACCAAATTTGAATGATCTGATGAGAAAAAAGTTACTTACACTTATGGCTGCCAGCCTGCTCGCTTCGAGTGCATGGGCCAGTGGCTTCCAGGTGTTACTACAGGGAAACCGGTCTACGGCGATGGGCAACCTCGGTGTGGCTGTTTCGCCTGATGTTTCCAGTGTTTTCTTCAACCCCGGTGCACTGGCTATGATGGACCAGACTGGTGGTGCCATGATCGGTTTGAATCTTATCCAGTCTAACTCTGCATTCTATGATAGCCAAACTGAGAACAGCATCTATACTGCCGAAACGGAAAACCCTATGGGTACTCCCTTTCACTTGTATGCTGCTCATGGTAATGACAAATTCAAGGTAGGCCTTGGTGTTTATACACCCTACGGATCTAATGTAGATTGGGAAGCTGACTGGAAAGGCCAGTTTTTATTAGATCAGATCGAGCTGAGGGCCATTTTTGTACAGCCCACAGCGAGTTACAGAATTACTGAAAATATTAGCATAGGTGGTGGACCTGTTTATGCTTTTGGTAGTGTAAACCTTCAGCGTGACCTTCCTTTTAACAATGCTGAGGGCCAGGGTAGCATTGAGCTGGACGGCGATGCTTCCGGCTGGGGATATAATGTGGGGGTTTTCTTCACATTAAGCGAAAAGGTAAATCTTGGATTTAGCTACCGCTCTAAAGTGGATATGGAAGTTGACGATGGTGACGTTATCTATACCAACGTTCCGGCCCTGGCTTCTCCCCTGTTTCCTGCAGACAATTCGTTCTCTGCCTCTCTTCCCCTTCCCAGTAACACAAACATAGGAATAACCTATATGCCTACTGAGCAGTGGAGCATTGGCTTTGAAGCCAACATGGTGGGATGGGGTGCTTATGAAGCGCTGGCATTCGACTTTGAAAAAGAAGGTGCTGACGGTGAAGGACTGCAGGACAGCAGCTCTCCCAGAAACTATGAAGACTCTTTTGTATTCCACCTAGGTGCAGAATACAGATTATCTGACGTAGTGGCCCTCCGCGGTGGTGGATACTATGACCAGACGCCTGTACAGCTTGGGTACATGACTCCTGAAACTCCGGATGCAAACCGTGTGGGACTGACTGCCGGTGTGGGACTGACATTTGGTAACCTTGTGCTGGATGCCTCCTTCCTTTACATTAATGGAGAGGAAAGAACGCAAACGACCCAGGATGCACTTGATGCCGGCACGCTTAACCCGGATGCGGGTACCCAGGATGTACTTCCAGGTACTTACAAGCTAAACGCGTTCATTCCTGGTCTGTCTGCTTCTTATAAATTTTAATGAAGAGAATAATGATGAGAAATAATATATATCTCGGCATAATTACCGCAGGCCTTTTCATGTTCTCCTGCGAGCCCGAAATTGACGTACCTGAACCGACCAACGGCGAAGCTGATTTTAGTACCTATGTAGCCTTGGGTAACTCCCTTACCGCCGGTTACACTGATGGTGCACTATACCGTGAGGGGCAGCTTAACTCGTATCCTTCTATTATTGCCAGTCAAATGATGGAAGTCGGTGGGGGTGATTTTGTACAACCACTGGTACCGGAAGGTAATGGCATTGGAGGCAGCGGAGATGGTAAACTTGAGCTTTCAATCATTAATGGCAGCCCTTTCCCCATTCCCACAGATGGTGATCCTGCTGCATTCGGTACGCCAACGGTTAGCGGACCGTACAATAACCTAGGCGTGCCTGGCGCAAGGTCTTTCCACCTGGTAACTCCAGGCTATGGTTCTGAGCAGGGAAATCCCTTCTTTGCCCGCATCGCCACAGCGCCCACTACTACGGTAGTTGCTGATGCAGCAGCGCAAAACCCGACATTCTTTACGTTGTGGATAGGTAATAATGATATACTGGGTTATGCCCTTTCAGGGGGTGACGGAGATGAAATCACTCCTGTAAGTACGTTCCAGCAGGCAATGGGAGGCATAGTAGGTACTCTCACTACGGCTAATGCCGATATTGAAGGAGCTCTTGCTAATATACCCGACGTAACTGAAATACCTTATTTTACCACTGTACCCTATAATGCTTTTGTACTTACTGCCGAGCAGGCAGCGGGTGCCAATGCAAGTCTTGCGGCTCAAATCGAGCCTGTGGTAGAATCACAGGTAATTGTTACTGTTGCTTCTGCTACCGGTGTAGCCACAGAGGCTGTTTACACACAGGCTTATCAGCAGGCAAAACAGCAGGGAGCAAATGACCAGGAGGCCGCCAGTGCTGCTCAGGCATATGTGCAAAGCGTTGAAGGACAAACTGCAATAGGCACTACAAGGGATCTGATAATAGACAACCTTGATGCCACTGGCCTTGATGAGCCTTTGAATACGCTCGTAAGTAATACTAATCTGTTGATTGATAACCCTGGCGTTCGTCCGGTAGAGCTTCAGCAGCAGATTGATTACCTGATCGCAACTCCTGAGGATCGCCCTCAGGAACTTGTGGCAGCTATTAACCAGCAAATCCAAGGCCTTCGCAATGCCGGGTTTTACCCTACGCTGCAGGAAGGTGCTAATGGATTCCTGATTGCGGATGAGAACTCTCTCACCGGCGTGAGGCTTGCCACCGAGAATGATAGAATTTTACTGGATGTAGCCAGATTATCATCTGAGCAAATTGCTGCGGGACCTCTCGCGGACAACCTTGTGCTTACTGTGGATGAGATTGCTCTTATCGATCAGGCTCGCTCATCTTATAATAGTATCATTTCTGGTGTCGCCAATGATAATGGGTTTGCCCTGGTTGATGTGGATGGCTTGTTTACCAGCCTCATCGAAGGTGGAATCTTTGTTGATGGTGAAAACTTCAGCAGCGAATTTGTAACAGGTAATGCTTTTGGTCTGGATGGTGTACACCTTTCTCCTGCCGGCGCTGCCGTAGTGGCTAATACGTTCATTGATGCTATCAACAGTAAATATAACAGCAGTATTCCTCCTGTAAATATCAGTAGCTATAGGGGCAACATCCTCCCCTGATCTATACAGAAATTTATATCCGGATTTTTCCGGCTACAAAAGGTGCTCTATCGGGGCACCTTTTTTCAATTGGGTGGGGCAAAAATATCGTTTATTGAAAATTTATAAAGGAAATATCAAACAGCAACCTATTGGTTTTCAATTAGTTAGTGGTTTTTGAAACACTATTACTAAAAATTAATTGTATATACATACATTTTTTCTAAACTTCACTTTGACTTTCTCGTAAAGAGATACGTCAGATTTATTCATTCAAATACAAAGTCCGAACAAACTGTTTTTAATTATGAAAACATTGAAATTTACCGGTGTATTATCTCTTGCCGCAATGTTGGCAATGGCCGGCTGTACTGGAAATCCTGATAGTGATAAGGCAGAAGTTGGCGAAGCACAGGAAGTGCAGGAAGTGGCAACTGCCGAGGATTATGCCATCAACACTGAGGAAAGCTCAGTATCATGGGTAGGTACCAAGCCAGGTGGACGTCATAATGGTACTTTCGGTATCACTGACGGTACGCTTTCTGTAGAAGGTGATAAGATCGTAGGTGGTAAAGTAACTATTGATCTTAACGCAATTTTAGTAGAAGACCTTGACGGTGAAGATGAGCAAAAGCTAGTAGGCCACCTTCAGAGTCCTGATTTCTTTGCTGTGGCAGAATATCCTAATGCCATGTTCGAAATTGTAAGTAGTGAGGCGATTTCAGGTTCAGAAGCTTCTGAAGAAAATTCAGGCGAAGAAAACGAATACAAGATTGCTAACCCTACGCACAAAATTACGGGTAACCTTACTATGCGTGGCAATACTAAGTCTGTAACATTCCCTGCAAAAGTAACTATGCAGGATGGTAAAGTAATGGCACAGGCTAAATTCAACATTGACCGTACCGAGTGGGGCGTGTCTTACGGTGATGAGTCGAAAGCAGTAGATAAGGCTAAAGATCAGTTTATTTACAATACTGTAAATGTAGGTTTCGATATCGTTGCCAGTGAAGGCATGAACGATGTGGAAGCTAATGCTTCTACTGAGACTGAAGAAGAAGCTGTAAACTAATTATTTCCTTAGGGAATTAAAGTAAGGAGGCCGCAACCGGCCTCCTTTTTTTATGCTGCTAATTTTATACATTTGCGCCCTGTAATCCTGGAAAATGATCCGTAATAAGGCAGAGTTCTCCATAAAAGATAAAGGTTCTTTTGTAGCAAGCGCCTTACAGTGGGCAAATGCGTTCAGCCATCTAAGCTACTTTCAATCCAACGACATCCCCTACCCTTTTGAGGGCTTCACAGAAGTACTTATGTGTGGGGCGCATAAAGTACTTAACCGGCATACGGGGAATACCTTTGCGTATGTGGGTGACTTTCACCACAAGATTGGTGATTACCTGGCGGGTTATTTCGGATATGACCTGAAAAATGAAGTTGAGGCACTCAGCAGCCTTCATAATGATCCGCTGGACTGTCCTCTTTACAGTTTCTTTCAGCCATTGCATATCATCTTTTTGTATGAGGAAAGGGTTGAGATCCATTCACCGCTGGATCCATACGTAGTATTTGCTCAAATACAGGCCACGCCATGCCCTGTACCGGATACGCATGAGTCAATATCCCTTATTCCGCATATGTCCAGAATGGAGTATCTGGAGCGGTTTGAGAAAATCCGGCAGCATATTGAAGAGGGTGATGTGTATGAACTTAATTTATGTATGGGCTTTACAGGAAATGCGGCGATTTCACCGGTGTTTCGCTATTTATTGCTGAATGAGCTAAGTCCGGCCCCCTTCTCATGCTTTCAAAAAAACCACCATCATTATCTATTATCAGCAAGCCCTGAACGGTTTCTGCGAAAAAAAGGTGACCAGGTTCTGAGCCAGCCTATTAAAGGAACAGCACCACGCGGCGGTAACCCTAATGAAGATGAACAGCTTAAAGTTGCTTTAAGACATAATGAAAAGGAGCTGGCAGAAAACATGATGATTGCCGACCTGGTGAGAAATGATCTGGCCAGAACAGCGATACCAGGCACGGTGAAAGCGGAAGAGTTGTTTGGCATATATAGCTTCAGGCAAGTTCATCAGATGATTACTTCGATATCTGCTAAGGTATCTTCTGAAACCCACTGGGCAGATATTATAAAGCATGCATTTCCTATGGGGAGTATGACGGGTGCCCCTAAAGTGATGGCTATGCAGCTCATTGAAAAATACGAAACCCTTCGCCGGGGAATATACAGTGGAGCAGCGGGCTTCATTACTCCTTCAGGGGATTTTGATATGAACGTGGTCATAAGAAGCCTGATCTATAATGAAAAAACCCAGACCCTAGGATTCCAGGTGGGCAGTGCTATCACTTATGATGCAGAAGGAACTGCTGAGTACCAGGAATGCCTTCTAAAAGCCTCTGCCATATGTAAATTACTGGGATCAGACCTCACCCCCTTTACATGATGCAGACAAATTCGAATAAAAACCTGACATAATGTCATAAACACTTCCTTTTTTCTTAATTTTGCATTTCCTGAGAAGGGCGCCTGGAAAATGCTGCACTATCGAACTTTATTCAGGGAGTGCGCCGTTTACTCACACACAATAGAATAAGGAATGGAAAATCTCATTCAGGATATTGATATACTGGCCGGTAAGCAAACAGAAGAAGCTTGTGACATGAAGGTCACGGAGGAAGAAAATACCGGTAAAACCCGTAAATTATATATAGAAAGCTACGGTTGCCAAATGAATTTCTCTGATAGTGAAATCGTCACATCAGTCATGAAAAAAGATGGCTTCGATACCACTTCAGACTTTACTCAGGCGGACGTAATCTTTTTGAACACCTGCTCTATCCGGGAAAAGGCCGAGCTGACGGTAAGAAAACGTTTAAAACATTTCAATGCCCTAAAAGCGGATCGTCCTGAGCTTACTATAGGTGTACTGGGGTGTATGGCCGAACGGCTGAAGAGTAAACTTCTTGAAGAAGAAAAGATCGTAGACCTGGTGGCGGGTCCGGATGCGTACCGCGATCTACCTAACCTGGTGACCAAGGTAGATGATGGCGAAAAAGCAGTAAATACTTTCCTGAGCAGGGAAGAAACTTATGCTGACATTAGTCCTGTTCGCCTGGATAGTAATGGTGTGACAGCTTTTATTTCTATCATGCGTGGCTGTGATAACATGTGCTCTTTTTGCGTGGTGCCTTTCACTAGGGGCCGTGAAAGGAGCCGTGATCCACACTCTATCGTTGCTGAGGCCCAGGACCTTTTCGATAGAGGCTTCAGGGAAGTAACTCTTCTGGGGCAGAATGTGGATTCTTATAAGTGGTCACCAAATAGCGACCTGAAAGGTAAGGCGCAGATAGAACGTTCGGATGAGGAGAACATTGTTGACTTTGCCGGTTTGCTTGAAATGGTAGCTAAGGTTGATCCTGATCTGCGTATCCGCTTCAGTACTTCTCACCCAAAAGACATAACCGATGAGGTACTCCATACAATGAAGCGGTATGACAACATCTGTAAATACATTCACCTGCCGGTACAGAGTGGAAACTCCAGGGTACTGAAACTGATGAACCGCACGTATGACCGGGAGTGGTACCTGAACCGGGTAGATGCTATCAGACGGATACTCGGCCAGGAGTGTGGTATTTCGAGTGATATGATTGCCGGGTTCTGTACAGAAACGGATGAAGAGCACCATGATACGCTGACTCTTATGGACATTGTGAAGTATGACTTCAGTTATATGTTCTTCTATTCCGAAAGACCGGGTACTCTCGCAGCCAAAAAATACCTTGATGACATTCCGCTGGATGTTAAGAAAAGAAGGCTAAATGAGATCATTGATAAGCAAAGACAGCATAGCCTGGAAAGAAACCAGTTGGATTTGAACAAAGTACACCGGGTGCTGGTAGAAGGAACGTCCAGAAGGTCGGATGAGCAGCTCCAGGGTCGCAATTCGGCTAATAAAGTGATTGTTTTTGATAAGAAGCATTACAAGAAAGGTGATTATGTGGATGTACTGGTAACGGACTGTACGGCTGCCACGCTGATCGGTGAAGCTGTGGGATGAGTACCCTTTCTAACCTGAAGAAAACACGGTGAGAGAAACTGAAATACAGCAAATAAAACAACGGTTCGGGATAATCGGTAACTCGCCCCAACTGAACCATGCCATACAGGTGGCCGCCCAGGTAGCTCCTACCGATATGACGGTACTTATTACCGGAGAGAGCGGGAGTGGTAAGGAAAGCTTCTCAAAGATTATTCATAGCCTGAGTGCCCGAAAACACGGTCAATTCATAGCCATTAACTGTGGAGCTATTCCTGAAGGTACTATAGACAGCGAGCTATTTGGCCACGAGAAAGGCTCATTTACAGGAGCCCATGAAGCGCGCAAGGGGTACTTTGAGGTTACTAACGGAGGAACTATTTTTCTTGATGAAATAGGGGAAATGCCCTTGGCTACGCAAGCCAGATTACTCCGGGTACTCGAAAACGGTGAGTTTATTAAGGTCGGATCTTCTAAAGTTCAGAAGACAGATGTACGTGTGGTAGCCGCTACAAACGTAAATCTGATAGAGGCAGTAGAGAAAAAGACTTTCCGTGAAGATCTATATTACAGGCTGAGCACTGTACCTATCTACGTTCCTCCTTTACGTGACCGCGGGGAAGACATATATCTCCTTTTTAGAAAATTTGCCTCTGATTTTGCCGAAAAGTATCGCGTTAAACCAATTAGTCTGACTCCAGATGCCCGGTCCATTTTAGTCCGGTACCGGTTTCGGGGCAATATTCGCCAGCTCAAGAATATTGTGGAGCAAATTTCCGTTTTAGAAATGGAGAGAGAGGTAAATGGGGAAAAATTGGCCAAATACCTCCCCCAAGAGCGAAATTTGCTGCCTGCCATTGTCCCCGGTCAATCTGCCGGAGCCTCAGAGAGCTACAGCGAGCGGGATTTGCTTTACAAAGTCCTTTTCGATATGAAAAAGGACATGAATGAGCTAAAGAAGCTCGTGCTGGATATGGCTAAGCACGGAAATATGGATAGTGCAAGCATATTAAAAGGGCATGAAGATCTCTTTGAGAATATGCAGGACCAGGTACCCAATGCTCATGATAGCCGGGAGGTAAAGGAACGCTATCTGCTAGAAAGGTATGACCAGGATGAAGACGCAATGTCTGACGATGGTGACACTTATGACTATCCTCAGGTGCAGGATATCGTGCATGTGGAAGAAGAGGATGACAGTGATAGCCTCTCCCTTGAAAAGAAAGAGAAAGAGCTTATAAAGAAGGCATTAAGAAAGAATAATAATAAACGGAAATATGCTGCCCAGGACCTTGGCATCTCGGAAAGAACGCTTTACAGGAAGATCAAACAATATGAGATCGATGAGTAGGGTCATTTCTGTGATCTGTACACTCTTGTTCATGTCCGTTTCGCAGAGCTGTGGCGTGTATAGCCTCTCTGGTAATACCCTGAATCCTGCCATCCAAACTGTGTCAATCGCTAACTTTTACAATGATAGCGGAGGGGGGCCAGCCAACCTTAGCCAGACATTTACAGAGGAAATACGGGACTATTACCAAACAAATACCAGCCTTTCCTTGGTTTCGTCTGACGGAGACCTGCAACTGGATGGTAGTATAGTCAGCTGGACAGTCTCCCCCCTGGCACCTCAGGCTACCGGCTCAGCAGCTACTACTGACGTAGCCGGGCAGGAACGACTTACTATCGGAGTCAAAGTTATCTATGTTAATACCTTGGACGAGGACCAGAACTTTGAAAGAAATTTTAGTTTTTATGCTGACTTCGACCCTGCAAGGAATACCTTGACTGAGGTAGAAAACCAGCTGATTGAGACAATTTTCGATCAGATCATATTTGACATTTTCAACGCCACGGTTGCCAATTGGTAAACCTTGACGTATTTTGTCTATTCACCTTTTACAAAAGAGCCTACTGTGAACAAAACCCGCTTCCTGGAAATACTTTCTGACCCTAAGGGAATGAACGACTTCGAAATGCAGGAACTCGAATCGCTGGTCGAGTCAATGCCTTATTCCCAGCCTGTTCACATGGCGCTCGCCATTAAGAAAAACAGCGATAGCGCGGATGAGGGAACCAGCAGGCAAGCTGTTAAGAATGCCTCTCTTTATACGTTTGACCGCAGAAGGCTGAAGCAAATACTTCAGGGCGGCCTTCCCCCGTCACCGAAGTTTTATACTTATGAAGAAGTTATTGAGGAGGTGCCAAGCTCCAATTATTTGGAAGAAAGTGCTGGTGCAGACACTCAGGAAAGTGAAATAATACCTGCAGAAACTGAGGAGAGGCATACAGAAATTTCTCTGACTTCAGAAGAACCTGCAGAACCTTCTTTGCCGGTAGAGGATTTTCCTCAGGCAGAAAGCTCCGAAGTACATTCAGAGATAGAAGAAACGCTCAGGCAGCTTAAAGCGGCCCGGGAAAAATCAGAACAGAATGAGGACGAGTCCGCTAATCTCATGTCTGAGAACCCGGGAGAGGAAATCCACATCGAGGAGAAGGCATCCGTAAAGGAAACATCTGCCCCCCCGACTGAGGAGGAAACGGAGTCTGTAGAAATTGAAACAGTATCAGAAACACCTGATACTCCTGCCGCCTACACCGATACCCGGGACAAAAGGCGGGAACAAATGCAGCTTATCGACCGGTTCATTGAAAAAAGTCCCTCTATTTCCCAGTCTGATAAGTATAAACATGCAGATGGGGATTATGAAGGTAAAGACCTGTCTTCTAATACAGCAGGGATTACTGATAACACCCTGATTTCTGAAAATCTCGCCAATATTATGGTTAGACAGGGAAAGATTGACCGGGCAATCGATATTTATAAAAAGCTTATTTGGAAGTTTCCGCAAAAAAAGAGTTATTTTGCATCTCGAATTGAAGAACTGAAATCGAACGGATAGGAGAATGTTTATTATAATATCAATTTCAATTTTCGTTGCCTTGTTATTGATTCTGGTGGTGCTGGCACAGAATTCTAAAGGTGGCGGACTTTCAAGCCAATTTACTGGTGGAGGTGCAAACCAAATCATTGGAGTAAAGCGCACTACCGATCTGCTTGAAAAAGTTACCTGGACTCTGGCCATCGGCCTTGTTATACTCTGTGTATCTTCCAGCTTTGTGATTGATGATACAGCAGTAGTAAATGATGAGTTTACCTCTCCTAACCTGGAGCGGGCCCGTGAAGATCAGCCTGGTTCTCTTTTCGAGTCAACACAGGAAACACTTGAGGAAAATGCTCCTGATCAGGAAATGGAAATAGGAACGGCTACCGAGGAAGCCCAGGAGGGTAATGACGGTGAACCTGACGCTAATGATCAGTAAGTAAATATTCCAATATATAGAATTACAAAGCCCGCTAACTGCGGGCTTTTTTATTAATCGAATTAAAACCACCGTCTTAGACGGTGGTCATGTTTGAGGGCTATGCCAGTAGGGGTATATTGTGGAATGAGCAAGTATCGTAAGCTATCGCATAGCTTTTACTATTGTGTCTATCATGTAGTATGGACCCCGAAGTACCGCCACCGTATACTTCGTGATATTGTTGCAGATACGTTGGAGAATAAGATAAAGACGATATGTGAATGGAAGGAGGTCAAGGTAGAAGAGTTGAACATTCAGCCAGATCACGTTCATTTGGTATGTAGTATACCTCCGAAACTTAGTGTATCAGACTTCATGGGTATTCTCAAGGGTAAGACAGCGATCATGATGTTTAAGAACTTCAAGAGTCTTCGCAGAAAACCCTATTGGGGCAATCATTTTTGGTCACGAGGCTATTTTGTAAGTACGGTAGGCATAGATGAAGAAAAGATAAAGCGGTATGTTAAGTATCAGGAGAAGGAAGATAAGAAAGAGGATGGGGATATAGATATCCCGCTATTCGATAACTGACTATCCCCCTTTGGGGGTAATAACCATTGAAAACCCCCTCCTTTGGTGGGGGTAATTTATTTTAATCAAGTTAGGCGGCCGGATTAATGTATCTGACTAATAGTCTCTTTGCCACCGGCAAAAGAGTACATTCATAGGGCACCTTACTATTTGCATGTATCAGGTAAGTTGCCGGATTAGGAAGATCCGGATTATTCCTGATCAGCTCAAGCTTTAGCTGTTCGTATGTCCTGGCCAGACTACTACGTGTACGGTCCAGAAGCTCAGTGCTAATAGCCCTGTATCGCTCTTCTGAGTTATCGAATATAGTAATCCTGTACCTGTAGATATCCAGGTCTTTATCTTTTTCCTGTGCAATGAAAAAGTACCCCTCATCATTATAAATTGGAACGAGTCCGATAGGTTCAATATTCAGGGAATTCTCCACCTCCTCATAGATGTCCTTTCCGTCCTCAAGCCTTCTTCTACATTCAGGGATAGCAAAATCTACTATGCTATCAATCTCTGCCATAAGTTCAGTGTCCTCCACTAGCCGTGTATAGGTCATTTTAAGCCTTTCAAAGTCAGCTTTTGACAAAGTGGCAGGAAATTTATCATACATTAGCGTCTTCTCTCTCTTTAAAACCAAGAGGTTACGGTAATGAGAGACAATTTCTGACAGATAGGGGTATAGCTTCTTCTCTTTGAACTGATTCTCCACCTCTTTCAGGTAGGCAAGCAAGATGTATTTTTTGTATTCCAGATCAATAAGATCTTTCACTACCCAATCATCATCCAATCTCTTCATGCAGCCTATATTTATCTAACAAAACTTAATTTTAAATAAAATAGCTATAGCCAAATAATAACGCAACCCGCAACAATGTCAGTACATTAGCCGGTAGGACTTTATGACGTAATTTTTACTGAAAAAATGTCCTGAAAACCTGACAAATAGGTCGAAAAAGTGATTTGGCACAGGAAATGCAATACGGATAATTATATTTTTAATTGAGAATTAACTTAATCTCTAATAGTCTGAACAATGTCAAAATTGAACATTAAGCCTCTTGCAGACAGAGTGGTGGTTGCACCTGCTGCAGCAGAAGAAAAAACCGCTTCCGGTATCATTATTCCTGATACAGCTAAGGAGAAGCCTCAGCAGGGTGAAGTAGTTGCTGTAGGAAATGGCAAAAAGGATGAGCCATTAACCGTTCAGGTAGGAGATAAAATCCTCTATGGTAAGTACGCAGGTACTGAAATCACTGTTGAAGGCAGGGAATACCTTATAATGAGAGAGTCAGATATTTTTGCGATCGTATAATCCGGTCTGACCCCACCCTACTTACTTAATTCAAAAAACATTTATTCTAAAGCATTTTAAATATGGCCAAAAACATTTTCTTCGACTCAGAAGCAAGGGAAAAGTTAAAAAAAGGTGTAGACCGCCTGGCTGATGCAGTTAAGGTAACCCTTGGTCCTAAGGGACGTAATGTTATCCTTGATAAAAAATTCGGAGCCCCCACTATCACAAAGGATGGTGTGTCTGTAGCAAAAGAAATTGAGCTGAAAGACGCTATCGAAAATATGGGTGCTCAACTTGTAAAAGAAGTTGCCTCTAAAACTGCCGATGATGCAGGTGATGGTACTACTACAGCTACCGTGCTTACTCAGGCTATCTTTGCTCACGGTATCAAGAACGTAGCAGCTGGTGCCAACCCGATGGATCTTAAGAGAGGTATAGAGAAAGCTGTCCAGGCTGTTGTTGCTAACCTTAAGGAGCAGAGCCGTCAGATTTCTGATAACAACGAAATTGCTCAGGTTGCCAGCATCTCTGCCAATAACGACAAAGAGATCGGTAAAATGATTGCCGATGCGATGGCGAAAGTTGGTACTGATGGCGTGATCACTGTTGAGGAAGCTAAAGGTACCGAAACTGAGATCAAAACGGTTGAAGGTATGCAATTCGACCGCGGATATCAGTCTCCTTACTTTGTGACTAACACAGAGAAAATGGAAGCTGAGCTTGAGAATCCTTACATCCTGATCTATGATAAAAAGATCAGCGCGATGAAGGAGCTTCTTCCTGTTCTTGAAGCAGTTGCTCAGACTGGAAAACCTCTTCTTATCATCTCTGAAGAAGTAGATGGTGAAGCCCTTGCTACCCTAGTTGTAAACAAGATCCGTGGTGCACTGAAAGTTGCTGCTGTTAAGGCTCCTGGTTTCGGCGACAGAAGAAAAGCTATGCTCGAGGATATTGCCATCCTTACAGGTGGTACTGTCATCTCGGAAGAAAGAGGATACAAACTCGAAAATGCAACTATTGACTATCTTGGTACTGCCGAAAAAGTAAATATCGATAAGGATAACACGACCATCGTAAATGGTGCCGGTGAATCTTCCAATATCGAAGCCCGTGTAGCTGAGATCAAAGCTCAGATGGAAAGCACTACGTCTGACTACGATCGTGAGAAGCTCCAGGAGCGTCTTGCTAAACTTAGTGGTGGTGTTGCTATCCTATACATAGGCGCAGCTACTGAGGTTGAAATGAAAGAGAAGAAAGACCGCGTGGATGACGCCCTGCATGCAACAAGAGCTGCTGTAGAAGAAGGTATCATTCCAGGTGGTGGAGTAGCCTTCATTCGTTCACTGACTTCTCTGGACTCAGTAGATACAGAAAACGAAGATCAGAGCACTGGTGTGAATATCATTCGCCTGGCACTTGAAGCTCCTCTTAGAACAATCGTATCTAACGCCGGTGGTGAAGGTAGCGTGATCGTAAATGAAGTACGTAACAACCAGGGTGACTACGGATATAACGCCCGCGAGAATAAGTTCGAGAATCTGATTTCTGTAGGCATCATTGACCCTACGAAAGTATCTCGCCTTGCATTGGAAAATGCAGCTTCTATTGCTTCTCTCCTGCTGACTACCGAATGTGTAGTAGCTGATGAGCCTGAAGAAGATGGAGGTCCTGCAGGTGGCGGCATGCCTCCAATGGGTGGCGGCATGGGTGGCATGATGTAATGCTTCCTTCCGTTGAAAAAAAGAAAGGCTGCTTACAATCGTAAGCAGCCTTTCTTTTTTTTATGCCAGTAATTATAAGCTTGGCTATGTTTTTAACTAGGTCTAAGCTATTCAGCTATTCATGACGACCATTTCAACCGGAAGACGGATGATTTCTTTAAAGTCCTCTCCGCTCTCTTGCATATCTTCATCCTCTTCATCATAATACCAGGTAACACGGGTAGTATGGCCCTGGTCACTCAGGCGCTCCAGTTTTCTGAATATTTCCACTAAAATACTAAAAACTTTTTTTCTGACTTTAACATCAGGTTCAGAGTTTCGAAGGATTGCTTCGGCATTGATGATCAGATCGTCGATTTTGCCCTGATCAAGCTGCCCTTGAAACTGCAGAAGGGTCCTGTCCGAACTTTCAGGCCTTATTTGAAAAACCTCCGTCATAAATATTGCTGGCTGATGACGATAGAAATAACAGATTAATTTAAATTATTCTAAAAATATACTAATACTTCAAAAAAGCCAATTTATTACCACTTATATTTAATACACAAAAAAGCCACCCGCTAAAAGCGAGTGGCTCTTGAAATCTTATTGTATGCCAGCTTAAGGACGAATCTCTGCGTCAGTTAGCTGGGCCTCTTCTACTCTTTCCGCATCGTCTTCATCCAGGGAAGCGTCTTCAGCTCCGTGGCTTAGTTTATTAAGTCGCTTAGAGAAAAGCATCAAAAGCAAACCAAGTGCAATAGTGGTAACCGCAATACCCCCAAAGATTTGAAGCTCTCCAAGGCTTTGAGCCCATTCTCCAAGGGCTCCGGCAAGCTTATTACCAAGTCCTGTAACGGCAAAGTATACCCCCATCACAGAAGCTACCATACGGGCGGGCGCAAGCTTTGTAATATAAGAGAGTGCCACAGGAGACAGGGCCAGCTCACCGAGTGTATGGAACAGGTAGGCAAGTACCAGCCAATACATCGCAGACATACCGTCTGCAGCGGCTCCCCTCTGCAGGGCAGCAAATACCATGAAGATAAAACCAGCACCCATTACGGCGGTGCCCAGTCCCATTTTGAAAATACTTGGAGGATTTTTACCACGCCTGGCAAGGAACACCCACAGGCTGGCAATGATACCACCAAATATTAAAATAAAGAGGGCATTCAGACTCTGGAACCATGAAGCCGGAACAATGAATCCCTGAAGGTCATTAGCCAGATCATAAATGACGTATGAGTTACCATCTTTTACGATAGGGGCTGTTTCATCCATTACGCTGTTATAAACGGTGCCATCAGCGCCTTCATGTTGAATGACATAGCTATCGTAGCTGAGCAGGGAAGAGTTGATACTATCAGTAGCACCTAATTGAGTCTGTATCTCAGAAAAATTCCTTGAGGTAGGATTAAACAGGTTACCAAAGAACTCACCCAACCCGTCATATTCAGTGACCTGCTTATTCTCAATGAAGTATTTAGCCTGAGCTATTGCCAGTGAGTCATCTGCCGATGTACCGGCAGTACGGTACTCATTCACAGTGAGTTCCTGCCCAATGTACCTGTCCGTGTAGTTCTTGGTGTAAAGGTTCATCAACCCACCAGCCTGCTCAAAGGCTGCCCAGAATACCAATACGATAACGAAGGAAATACCCAGTAAAACAAGACGGTCTTTTTCGTTGCCGGTAAGGCTCTTTGAGGTTCCATTAGGGTTTTTAGCAAGGCTCTCTTTTCTTGATTTAGCATCATTGAGATCACCCACTCCCTTAAGGTGTTTTTGTCCCGCAATAAAGACGATCTGTCCCAGAAGCATACCAAAGCCTGCAAGGCTAAAACCATAGTGCCAGCCGATGGTCTCTCCCACATATCCTACAATAATGGCGGCAAGGAAGGCGCCGAGGTTGATACCCATGTAGAAGATAGTGAACCCGGCATCACGTCTGTTATCTCCTTTTTTATAGAGACCACCTACCATGGTAGAAATGTTAGGCTTCAACAATCCGGTACCTGCTACAATGAGAAGCAGCGCCCCGTAAAATGCCCACTCGAGAGGAACGGCCATAAGGAAGTGACCGGCCACCAGGGTAAATCCTCCTATTAATACAGCCTTTTTCTGGCCAAAGATATTATCAGCAAGCCAGCCGCCCGGTACAGATACCAGATAAACGAGCATGGTATACCAACCATAAAGCTCCAGTGCACCGGATTCAGTCCAACCGAAGCCTCCGTTTACGGTACTTACGAGGAAGAGTACGAGAATACCCCTCATTCCGTAATAGCTGAAACGTTCCCACATTTCAGTAAAGAATAGGATCATAAGGCCTTTGGGGTGCCCTCCTATCGTTGAACGCTCAATGTCGGAATTATCCGGCAGGTTCACTGTATCACGCTTTGACATTGCCTATAGCTATTTTTCTAGAACAATCTTTCTTGAAACAAACGCTAAAGCTACTATTTGAATGTATTTTCTGCAAAAAATTTATGCTTATGACCAAACAATTTTAGAATTACTGATCTAAATCATTTTTGAAAAAGGAAGTGTTAGACATATTGACGGAGCAAAATTTTATTAATTTTACGCAAACGTTTGAATCAATCGTATCCCTATATTTTTAATTATTGATCATGCAAGAATTCGGTCTAAAATCATCAGTTAGCGGTTTGGGTAAACAGGGGGTGAACAAGTTCGCAGAAGCATACTGGAACCTGTCTCCGGCCGAACTGGTAGAAGAGGCTCTGAAAAACGGCGAAGGATCCCTTACTGATAAGGGTGCACTTATGTGTGATACCGGCAAGTTTACAGGACGGTCTCCCAAGGACAGGTTCGTAGTCAAAGACGACAAAACTGCCGACACAGTTTGGTGGGGTGATATTAACTTCCCTATCGAACCTGCACACTTTGAGGGCCTTTACCAAAAGATGCTTGCTTTTTTGGAGGATAAGAAGCTTTATGTGAGAGATGCCTATGCGGGTGCGGATGAAAATTACAGACTTAGCCTGCGCGTAATCAACACCGAGGCATGGCATAATCTTTTCTGCAATAATATGTTCCTGAGGCCTTCAGCAGATGAACTCAAGAACTTTGATCCCAATTTTACCATTATCTGTGCTCCTGACTTTAAAGCTAATCCGGAAGAGGATGGCACACGTCAGGAAAACTTCGCCATTATCAACTTTACCAAACGGATGATCCTGATCGGTGGCACAGGTTATGCGGGCGAAATGAAGAAGGGTATATTCTCTGTACTGAATTACCTGCTTCCTCAGGAGCACCACGTGCTGTCTATGCACTGTTCTGCCAACATCGGTGAAGATGGTGACACAGCTATATTTTTCGGGCTCTCAGGAACTGGTAAGACTACGCTTAGCGCTGACCCTGCCAGGGGACTTATCGGTGATGATGAGCATGGCTGGACAGATAAGAATGTATTCAACTTCGAAGGCGGATGCTATGCAAAAGTAGTGGACCTGACCCGGGAGAAGGAACCGCAGATCTACGACGCCATTAGGTTCGGAGCATTAGTAGAAAATACCCGCTTCAAGGAAGGAACCCGTGAGGTGGACTACGAAAATACTGAGGTTACTGAAAATACCCGTACCAGTTATCCTATCAACCATATAGATAATGCGGTAGAACCTTCTAAAGGAGGAATTCCTCAAAATATCTTCTTCCTCACTTGTGATGCCTATGGTGTACTCCCTCCTATTTCAAAACTGAATAAGGGGCAGGCTATGTATCACTTCATCAGCGGATATACAGCTAAAGTAGCAGGTACTGAGGCAGGTATTACAGAACCCCAAACTGCATTTTCTGCCTGTTTTGGTGCGCCATTTCTTCCCCTTCACCCCACTCAGTATGCTGAAATGCTTGGTGAGAAGATGAAAAAGCACGATGTGAATATCTGGCTTATCAATACTGGCTGGTCTGGTGGTCCTTATGGTACTGGTAGCCGCATTAAACTGCCTTACACCCGTGCTATGATCTCTGCTGCCCTGGAAGGAAAGCTTGATTCGGTAGAATTTAAAAATCATCCTGTATTTGGCGTAGCCATGCCTACATCATGCCCAGGGGTGCCATCGGAAATACTGGATCCGGTTAATACCTGGGATGATAAGGATGATTATCAGAATAAGGCGGACAAGCTTGCCAATAGCTTTATCTCAAACTTTGGGAAATACGAAGAATACGCCAATGATGAAATCATGGCCGGCTCTCCTAAACCGTCAAAGATTAACGCCTGATAAAGCGACAA
Organism: Roseivirga sp. BDSF3-8; assembly: GCF_041449215.1. Classification (NCBI taxonomy): domain Bacteria; kingdom Pseudomonadati; phylum Bacteroidota; class Cytophagia; order Cytophagales; family Roseivirgaceae; genus Roseivirga; species Roseivirga sp. BDSF3-8. The sequence goes on from NZ_JBGNFV010000001.1 coordinate 5,041,790, forward strand.
TAAAATACGTGAACCCTAAAAAGCCTTTTCGTGAAAGCGAAGGGGCTTTTTCTTTGCATAAGAATTAATAAAAAGTGAATTTTCGGTCTATGACTGATAAAACAGCACTGGAAGCCTGGCTTAAGAAGCAGGATTTTCATGAGGTAATGCCATTGCCCGCGAGCAGTGATATCCGCAGATTAGATTTCACAGCCAATAACAGCCGGCTTGCAGAGATAGACCTGAAAGATCAGGTTGCTTTTCATAACTATGTGTTTAATGAAATGATCTACGGCACAAAAGGTACCGCCGGTGTGGGAGGCTATATGGAGCCACGTGTTCTATACCAGAGAAGCGATCATTTTGGCGGAGAGGAGCCCCGTTCATGTCATTTGGGGATAGACATTTGGATGGAGCAAAATACTCCTGTGATGGTCCCCTATGAGGGCAGGGTGCATAGCCTGGCAGATAATGCAGGGTTTGGTAATTATGGTCCTACAATCATTCTGGAGCATACATCACCGGCTGGCCCCTGGTATTCTCTTTACGGTCACCTGAGTCGCGAAAGCCTTAGACTAGAAGAGGGCCAGCTTATTGCCAAAGGAGAGGTATTTGCCGACCTGGGCACTTATTTAGAGAACGGACACTGGCCGCCACACCTGCACTTTCAGTTAATGATTGATTTGCAGGGAAATCGCGGAGATTTCCCTGGCGTAGCTGCACCGGCAGCAAAAGCACAGTACACAGCAATATGTCCGGATCCTAACCTTATCCTGCGCCTTCCTGTTTTACATGATTAATCAGTAAACAGGGCACCGGCAATAGTGGCAGTCATCATACAGGCAATGGTGGCTGCAAGCAGGGCTCTAAGACCTAATTTGGATAAGTTGCCTTGTTGATTAGGGGCCATGCCCCCTATTCCCCCCACCTGTATGGCTATGGAACTGAAGTTACTAAAGCCGCATAGTGCATATGTAGCTATAATGATTGACTTGGGTTGAAGTATTCCCTCTGACTTCATATCTGCCAGTGCCAAATAAGCCACAAACTCATTGATAACGGTTTTTTGCCCCAAAAGACTACCCACAGCCAGGGCATCCTTACTTTCTACCCCCATTACGAAGGCAAATACCTGGAAAATCTGACCTAGAATATACTCAAGAGAAAATTTATCAAATTTTCCATCCGTTGATTCGGCTATGAAACTATTGAGTCCGGTAATGTCCCCTATAAAGTCTCCGAGAAAGTAATTAATGGCATAAATGACGGCAATAAAGGCGAGAAGCATCCCTCCTATATTAAGCGCAAGCTTAAGACCGTCTGCTGCTCCCCGTGACAAGGCGTCTATAAGGTTAACTCCGAGGGTTTCATTACTTACTTTAAGGTCAGTATTGATCTGGTCAGGTTGTGTTTCCGGAATGATTATCTTACTTATCACAATGGCTGCAGGGGCATTCATTACGGAAGCACTTAGCAGGTAGGCGGCAAACTTAGCTTCCATTTCCGGATCACCGCCTCCCAGGAATGCTACAAAAGCAGCCAGAACACCACCGGCAATAGTAGCCATACCACCTGTCATGAGGCACATAAGCTCTGACCTGGTCATGGTGGGTACAAAGGGCCTCACCAGCAGAGGCGCTTCAGTTTGCCCCAGAAATATATTACCTGCAGCACTCAGGCTTTCCGCACCACTCAGTCGCATGGTGCGTGCCATTATCCAGGCAATACCAAATACAATCTTCTGGAGTATGCCCAGATAATAAAGACCGGCTGTGACAGTGGAAAAGAAAATAACGGTGGGCAATACCTTAACGGCAAAAACAAATCCTAATGTACCCTGGTCGTTTACCATTTCATCGCCGAAAATGAACCTGGCTCCATCTTCAGCGAAGTTTAAGAACAGGACAAATTTTTCACTTACCCATTCAAAACCAGCCTTCACTGCTGGAAATTCATTGATCAAAAGACCAAAAATAATCTGTAGTAGGATACCGGTGCCCACCAGCCGCCAGTTTATGGCTTTTCTATTGCTACTGAATACAAAGGCAAATCCTACTAAAGCGATAAGGCCCAAAAGGCCGCGTGCATAATCCATATCCAGGTATTGAGACCTGCAAAAATAGGATTAAATGTAAAAAAGAAAAACCTCCCGTTTCGGGGAGGTTTATTCGTATTTTATTTCAGACTAAAAAGGTCTAATTCCGTCGGTTCATCTCATCACGAATCTTCGCGGCACGCTCATAATCCTCTTTTTCGATGGCATCCTTAAGCATCTCATTGAGTTTTTCGATAGAGTAGTCTTTAAGCAGTTCCTCAGTAGATTTTGACGCCGTACTTTTCTTAGAAGCGGCTTTTTTCTCTCCTGTTCCGGGTGCGGGACTGGACTGCGGCTCTTCTGACTCTTCTGTAAGCACAATGCCGGCTTCAGAGAGGATAGCTTCATAGGTGAAGATAGGCGCATTGAATCTCAACCCAATGGCAATAGCATCAGAGGGCCGTGCATCGATCTCCGATCGTTCTGTACCGTTGTTACAAACAATTTTGGCAAAGAAAACCCCTTCCTTTAAATCGGAGATAACAATCTCTTCAATATTGAAATTGAAGCTACTGGCAAAAGACTTAAAGAGATCATGCGTCATAGGACGATTGGGTATGATCTTTTCTATCTCTATGGCAATAGCCTGGGCTTCGAACATTCCGATGATAATGGGAAGTCGCCGGTTACCTTGTTTTTCACCTAGTACCAAGGCAAAAGAGCCTGATTGCGACTGGCTTGACGAAAGTCCAAGGATTTCTAGTCTGATTTTATCCACAATATATGGGGGTCGATTTCTTTACTTGCGTGCTTTGATCGCTTCTGTCAGTTTGGGCACTACTTCGAATGCATCTCCTACAATACCGTAGTCAGCCGCTTTGAAGAAAGGTGCTTCAGGATCTTTATTGATCACGACAATGTATTTTGATGAATTCACACCGGCAAGGTGTTGAATTGCACCTGAAATCCCAACAGCTACGTACAGGGTAGGGCTAACTTTAACGCCGGTCTGGCCAACGTGCTCATGGTGAGGTCTCCAGTCCATATCTGACACTGGTTTGCTACATCCTGTAGCAGCGCCAAGAGCCCTGGCAAGATCTTCTATCATACCCCAGTTTTCAGGACCTTTCAGACCCCGGCCACCGGATACGACAAGATCAGCCTCAGGAAGTAGTATTTCACCCGTTTGTCTTTCCTCTCCGGTGATTTGCACACCAAAGTCAGCGTCAGACAATTCTGGCGAGAATGTTTCCACAGTAGCATCTCCGCCATCTTCTTTAACCTCTACGGCGTTTTTCTTAATGGCAATGATCTTTACATCAGCCTTAAGTTCAACCATGGCAAAGGCTTTACCTGTATAGATGCTTCTTTTTACTTTGAAGCCGGAAGAAGTATCAGGCAGTTCAGCAACGTTCGATGCCAGCGCAGCGTTGGTTTTAACGGCTACACGGGCAGCTACAGGATCACCTAGAGAAGACTTGGCAAGTACGAGTACTTTCGCACCTTCTTTTTCCACCGCCTGGGTAAGTGCGTTGGCATAGGCCTGGATCACACCTTTATCCAGTCTGTCATCATTAACATGCAATACTTTTGTGGCACCAGCCTTACCCACTTCTTTGAGCTTAGCCTCGTCTATGCTACCAAATGCAATGGCAGTAGCTGAAGTGCCTTCATTTGCCGCTACGGCAGCACCATAGCTGACAGCCTCGAGTGAGGATTTTTTGATCTCGCCTTCGGCCGATTCTATAAATACTAATACGGACATTTTTCCAGATTTTTTTAGTTGAAGTAAAAATGAGATGGGCGGCTTATCAGATTACCTTTGCCTCGTTCTTAAGCAGGTCGACAAGTTCCTCAACATTGTCGGCATCGATCATTTTCACATCTCCCTTAGCAGGAGGCATTTCATAATTCTCCAGCACGGTAGGCTTTTCGCTGTCTACAGGGTCCACCACATTCAGCGGCTTGGTTCTGGCAGACATGATACCTCTCATGTTAGGAATCTTCCATTCTGCTATAGGCTCCTGACAGCCTGCAACGAATGGCATTTTTACCTCAATAAATTCTTTTCCACCTTCGATCTCACGAGCCATTTTGGCTGTGTCGCCCTCTATGTCCAGTTTCATAACCGGAGACAGTGCAGGTAGTCCAAGTAACTCGCCTACCATGCCATGTACCTGGCCTCCATTGAAGTCGATGGATTCACGGCCCATAAGGATCATGTCATATCCGCCTTCTTTGGCGTGGGAAGCAATTTGCTTAGCAACAAAAAATGCATCGGTAGGCTCGGCATTTATACGTACTGCTTCATCTGCACCAATGGCCAGGGCCTTACGGATGGTCGGCTCGGTCTCAGCCTCGCCCACATTGAGAACGGTAACACTACCGCCTGTTTGCTCCTTGATCTCAACCGCACGTGCCAGGGCATAATCATCATAAGGGCCAATGATGTACTGTACGCCTGTGCTATCAAACTTCGTGTTGTTATCGGTAAACGATATCTTCGAAGTCGTATCGGGTACGTGGGTAATACAAACTAAAATTTTCATATATCGAGGTGAAAGATTTTATATGTTAACTTTAACTCGGGCTCGAAGTTACGACTAATTAAAAAAAATAAAAATGCGCCCTTATGAGTGATATGCCGCGATTACAACAGCTATTAGGCTTTTTAAAAGAAGAGCCTGACGACCCTTTTTTACTTTACGCCATAGCTACGGAGTATAACGGGACGGATACCCAGAAGGCTTTGCACTATTACGAACGTCTCCTGCAGGAGCATCCGGACTATGTCGGTACCTACTATCATGCCGCTGCTTTGTATGCAGATATCGGCGAGCAGGAAAAGGCGGAAGCCATTTATACTAAAGGTATTAAGACCGCCGGAAAGGCTGGTGACCTTAAAGCTTTGCAGGAGCTTCAAAATGCCTATACCAATTTTCAAATGGAATGGGACTAGGCATTCATTTCCAATACTAACTTACCTGTCTGACTAAAGTTTTTCATTGCGTCAAAAGCCTCTTCGGCTTCAGCAAGTGGCCTGACGGAGTCCACTTCCGGCACAAGCTTGTGGTCTGCTACAAAATCGATCATATCAGAAAACTCCTGGTCATTACCCATGGTACTTCCCTGAAGGGTTATCTGGTTCCAAAAGAGTCTGAACAGGTCCAGGTTTTTAGGCATGCCGGTAGTGGCCCCATAAAATACTATACGCCCCCCTGGTCTGGTGCATTTAACCAGATTATTTAATCCCTCTCCTCCGGCACTATCTATGCAGAGATGAAATCCGCCCTGTTCTTTCAATGCCGATTTAGCCCAATTATCTTCTTTATAATTATATGTGCCGGCAGCTCCCTTCTTTTTCATCAGATCAAGCTTTTCCTGAGTGCCGGAGGTAACGGATACGGTGGCACCGGCTGCCTTGGCGAACATGAAAGCCATCTGAGCCACACCACCGCCGATGCCATTGATAAGTACGTGCTGGCCTTTTTGCAGCTTCCCGTGGGTAAAGAGGGCTCGGTACGCTGTAAGGCCTGCCAGAGGTAAACTTGCAGCTTGTGAAAAGTTAAGATGGGAGGGAATTTCTTTTAACCGGTCTACAGGCACAGATACATATTCTGCCATAGTGCCATTTACCGGCATTCCTAATATACTGTAATCACTTTTCTGTACGCTGGGGTCCTCTCCCCAGCCTATATTTGGGTTGATAACAACATGTCTTCCTTCCCATTCAGCGCCTTCGCCATTTACCTTCTCAACTATGCCGGAGGCATCGCTTCCTAGAATGGTTTCATACCGGATGCCGGGGTATTTTCCTTCCCGCATCCATTGGTCGCGATGGTTTAATGCTGAAGCTTTTATTTTGATAAGGGCCTCCCCCTTAGCTGGCTCCGGTTTATCTATGTCCCCGATTCTTAGGTGATTGTCTGTTTGATCCGTTAAAAAAAGTGCTTTCATCGTGTTTGGTTTTGTTACTGCAAATAATAGCATGCTTTTTATAAGAAAAAAACCGTCTGTTGTGCAGACGGTTTTAGACTCTTTAAATAAATATACCTATTTCAGAAGGGCGCCTCTCCTCCCCCATCGAATGGCAAGCCGCCACCGGAGGCCGGGTTTCCGTCGGAAGGGTTCACCCGGCTTCCCATAGTAAGGGCACTGCCTTGTGATGGATTGGCAGAAGACTGGAATGTCTGAGGGAAGCTGCTGCCTACTACGCCTGGAGCGTCAAGGTCAGTAAAACGGGTATACTTACCGATAAAGCGAAGAGGGATTGTGTCCAGACCGCCATTACGGTGTTTAGCAATAATCACTTCTCCGACTCCCTGGGTTGGGGCCCCATTTTCATCTTCAGTAATACCGTAGTATTCAGGACGGTAAAGGAACATTACCATGTCAGCATCCTGCTCTATCGATCCTGATTCCCTGAGGTCGGAAAGCATAGGGCGCTTATCTCCTCCCCTGGTTTCCACAGCACGGCTTAGCTGGCTCAGCGCTATAACAGGTACATTAAGTTCTTTAGCCAGGTTTTTTAAGGCACGGGAAATGGAGGCGATCTCCTGCTCACGGTTTGACCCTGAGTTTTTGGATGAGTCGCCGCTCATGAGCTGGAGGTAGTCAATGATAATGAGCTGTATATCATGCTGAGCTTTAAGGCGACGACACTTGGCCCTAAGTTCGAGAATGGACAGGGCCGGCGTATCATCGATAAATATCGGGGCATCAGCAAGACGACCGGTTTTATGTACGAGTTGCTCCCATTCGTACTCTTCAAGGTTACCTTTCTTAATTTTCTCTGACTCAAGCTGGGCTTCGGCGGAGATCATCCTGTTTACTAGCTGGACGTTGCTCATCTCAAGAGAGAATATAGCTACGGCATGACCGAATTCTACAGCGGCATTACGCATGGCAGAAACTACGAATGCAGTTTTACCCATGGCAGGACGTGCGGCAATAATAACAAGGTCGGAGCGCTGCCAACCGGAGGTAACCCGGTCAAGGGAGGTGAACCCGCTGGGTACACCGGTAAGGCCGTCTGTATGGAGCTTACGAGCCTCGAGCTCGTCAATAGCCTGCCGCATTATGCTCCGCATATCGGCATAATTTCGTTTGATATTGGCCTCAGAAACATCAAAAAGAGCCTGCTGCATCTTATCAAGCAATTGAAACACATCGGTGCTGTCTTCAAAGGCTTCCTTTTGAATCTCTCCGGCAATGTGGATCATCTCACGCTTGATAGCATTTTCCGCTATAATGCGTGCGTGATACTCGATATTAGCGGCAGAGTTAACCCTGGTGGTAAGCTCTGTTATGTAATAAGGCCCTCCTACCAGCTCGAGTTTACCGTTTTTCCTGAGCTGGGAGGTAACTGTGAGCAAATCTACCGGTTCTGCTTTATTAAAAAGCTCAATGATGGCCCGGTAGATTTCCTGATGTGCATCTTTATAGAAAGATTCGGGCTTAAGAATATCCACCACATCGGTAAGAGCTTCTTTCTCAAGCATCAATGCCCCCAGTACTGCCTGTTCGAGTTCGGTAGCCTGCGGAGGTACCTTGCCCAATTGGTCATTCATTTCTGAGGGAAACAATCTCTTTTTTCCCACTCCTTCACTTCGATCCGCCCTTCTTTTTTGAGATTCCAATAGTACCTGAGTTTTTATATGATCCTGTGTCGGGTTAACAAGCTGGCAAACATAGCTGTATTATTGAAGTTTTCAATTTTGTAAACGTACAAAAAAAGAAGAGTGACATAAGCTCATCTTTTCCACAGTAAAAACTATGGTTATCCACAGTGTTATTCACTTATCCACAAGACATTCACGCAAAAAAGCACTAAATTTGGGCCGTCGGCCGTAGGAGCACTCACTGCTCGCGATGATGTATACCGTAAACTGACCGGATGAATGAAACGGCCGCAAAAATAATTTCTTAATGGAGGAAAATTCGCAGAAAGTACATTTTATTGCCATAGGAGGCAGCGTAATGCATAACCTTGCCATTGCGTTAATGGAAATGGGGCATGAAGTATCGGGATCGGACGATTTGTTTTTTGATCCATCCCGAAGTCGCCTGGAAGAATACGGCTTACTACCGGAACAAGAAGGGTGGCAACCGGAAAAGATCACCAGTGATCTGGATGCAGTGATTCTGGGCATGCATGCCAAGGAGGATAACCCTGAGCTGTTGAAGGCGAGGGAAGTGGGGGTTCCTGTGTATTCCTTTCCTGAATATGTGTACGAGCAAAGTAAGGACAAGCAGCGCATTGTAATAGCAGGAAGCCATGGTAAAACGACCATCACATCGATGGTGATGCACGTTTTACGCTTTCATAAGCAGGAATTCGATTACCTGGTGGGTGCCAGCCTTGAAGGTTTTCCAAACAGCGTTAAGATCAGCGATGCGCCTATCATTATTATTGAAGGTGATGAATACTTATCCAGTCCTATAGATCCAACGCCGAAATTCCTGAAATACCAGCACCACATTGGTCTGATAAGCGGAATCAGTTGGGATCACATCAATGTCTTCCCTAATGTGGATAATTACGTTCGCCAATTTGACTTGTTTGCTGATGCCACCCCCAAGGCGGGTGTGATCATCTACTGTGAGGAAGACCCTATGGCTACCGTAATTGGTAATAAGGAGCGTGAGGATGTGACGAAGATTGAGTATAAATCACATGCCCATAAGATAAAGGAAGGGGTAACGTATCTTCAGACGGACAGCGGAGAGGTTCCCTTGCAGGTGTTTGGGCATCATAACATGCAGAATATCAGTGCTGCCAAAAAGGTATGTAAGCGGATTGGCATTACAGGCACACAATTCTACCAGGCGATAAGGACCTTTAAGGGGGCCAGTAAGCGTATGGAACTGGTGGACAATAACGGTAGTGTTGCAATCTATAAGGATTACGCCCACTCACCGAGCAAACTGGATGCGACTACGAAAGCACTTAAAGCTCAGTATCCTGACCGTACCCTTTTTGCCTGTATAGAGCTACATACATTTAGCAGCCTCAACCCTGACTTTCTAAAGACCTACCAGAATACATTCAATGAAACTGATGTGCCTATGGTATACGTAAATCCGGATACTGTGGCTCACAAAAAGCTGGCTCTGTTTACAGAAGCTGAGATTCGCGAGGCTTTCGGACGAGATGATGTGCGCTACTTTACGGATACAAACGAGCTGGAGAAGTTTCTGACGAACGAAAAATGGAATGATAAGAACCTCCTGATGATGTCGTCGGGCAGTTTCAATGGATTAGATCTAAAGGAACTGAGCCAAAAGATCCTGAATAACTAAACTCTTAGCAAAACTACCTATACATGCATTTAAATCTGAAAAACCCTTTGGTGTTTTTCGATCTGGAAACCACAGGTACCAATATTTCAAAGGACCGTATAGTCGAACTTTCTTTTCTGAAGGTGCTCCCTAACCAGCAAACAGAGAGTAAAACGATGCGGTTAAATCCCACTATCCCCATTCCTCATGAAACAAGCCTGATTCACGGCATATATGATGAGGATATAAAGGACAAGCCTACTTTTAAGCAGGTGGCTAAGGATATAGCTAAGTTTCTGGAAGGGGCAGACCTTTCCGGTTATAACATTGTTAAATTCGATGTGCCTATGCTGGTGGAAGAGTTTCTCAGGGTGGATGTGGATTTCAATGTAAGCAACCGTAAGCTGGTTGATTCCCAGAAGATTTTTCATATGATGGAAAAAAGAAATCTTTCTGCCGCATTGAAATTTTACTGCAATAAGTCTCTGAATGATGCGCATAGTGCCGAAGCTGATACAATAGCCAGCTATGAGGTACTTAAGGCCCAGATAGAAAGATATAATAACGAAGACGTCACCGACCTGAAGGGTAACAAGGTAGGTCGAATAGAGAATAACATGGATATGCTGCACCAGCTTACGTGCAGCAACATGGTCGATCTGGCCGGCAGAATCGTAAGAAACGAAAAGCAGATAGAGTGTTTCAACTTCGGAAAGCACCGGGGCAGACCGGTGGTTGATGTGTTAGACACGGAACCCGGATATTACGACTGGATGATGCGGGGGGACTTTCCGCTGGATACTAAGCGGCACCTTACGATCATAAAGCTGAAGTCTTTCAAAAGATAATCTGAAACCGTCTGAAAGGGCGGTTTTTTTTATGCCATAATTTTCACAGCCAGGGGAAGGCAAGGCTATCGGGCAGGCAGACAATTAGATATAAGAGATGGGCTGAAAAAGTGAAAGAGGCACCAAAAGCGCCTCTTTCAATCCTAAACCACCTATGAAAAAATCGTGTATATCTATATAAGTTCTAAAACAAGTACGTACATTCAATGTGTAAACTTAAACTTTTGAACGGCGGGTTTTGCTAAAGGTTACGGTTAATCGATTTTTTTTTATACTTTATTTAGTAAGTTCTTTTCCATTTCATTTCCAGGGAATATCAAACTAAATAATAATGGACTGGTTTAAAGAAAAGACTGTTTTCCTTTCAAACTAAACGTTGCTAAATCACTAATAGCCCCCATGTCAAAAACGATAATCGTATCGAACCGACTACCAGTAAAAATACAGACTGAAGATGATAAACTAGTTTATAAACCCAGCTCCGGAGGACTCGCCACCGGTCTGGGCTCTATCTATAAAGAGGGTGACAACCTCTGGATAGGCTGGCCAGGACTGGAAATAAAAGAAGAGAAAACCCAAACTGAGGTGGCCGAACACCTGAAGGAAGAAAGTATGCGGCCGGTCTTTCTCACAGCAGAAGAGATCAAAGACTTTTATGAAGGATTTAGTAATGAGACTCTCTGGCCTTGCTTTCACTACTTCAATGAGTATGTGGTATACGAGCAATCACTTTACGAGGCTTACGAACAGGTAAATACGAAATTTGCAGAGGCGATCATAGAGCACGCGGAGCCTGGTGACACGCTTTGGATCCATGATTACCAGCTGCTGCTGGTACCGCAAATGGTACGCGAAAAGCTACCGAAGATAAGCATCGGGTTCTTTCTTCATATACCCTTCCCCAGCTATGAGGTATTCAGGCTGCTTCCCTGGCGCAAGCAACTGCTGCAGGGTATGCTTGGCGCAGACTTGCTTGGCTTTCATACTTATGATGACATGCGCCACTTCCTAAGCTCGGTAAGCCGGCTTGTAGGTCACAGCAACCTGCATGGTAAAATTCAGCTGGGCGACCGGAAGATTATAGTGGACAGCTTTCCGATGGGGATTGACTATGAAAAGTATGCTAATAGTGCTGCTTCACCGGAAACAATCCGGCGTGAAGTCAGGTACCGGACCCACCTGGGAGACCAGAAGCTGATCCTTAGTATAGACCGGCTGGATTACAGTAAAGGTATCAATAAGCGCCTGCAGGCATTTGAGCAGTTCTTGGAAGATTATCCTGAGTATCACGAAAAGGTATCGCTGGTAATGGTGGTGGTACCATCGCGTGACCAGGTTCCTAAATATAAACGCCTGAAAGAGGAGATAGATGAGCTTACGGGCCGTATTAATGGTAATTTTGGCAGGATAGCCTGGACGCCTATTCATTATTTTTACCGCTCATTTCCTCTGGAAGCCCTGTCTGCCTTTTATCGCATGGCCGACGTGGCTCTCGTTACACCACTGCGCGACGGCATGAACCTGGTATGTAAGGAGTTTATCGCCAGTAAGCTGGATAAGCGGGGGGTGCTGATATTAAGTGAAATGGCAGGGGCCAGTAAAGAGCTGTCTGATGCCATTCTGATCAACCCTAATGATGTAAATAAACTGGTTGAGAGCCTGAAAAGAGGCCTGGAAATGCCCGAAGATGAGCAAATCCGTCACATGAGCATTATGCAGGCCAGCCTTAAGCGCTATAATATTCATCACTGGGTGAACTTGTTCATGGACAGGCTGGAGGAGATAAAGCTTGAGCAGGAGGCCATGGCTACGCTTCGCCTGGATGATGAAAGCGAAAAACAAATGCTGGCCCATTATCACTCATCGCATGAACGCCTGATTTTCCTGGACTACGACGGCACGCTATCTCCCTTCTTCGACGATCCTAAAGATGCTATGCCTGATAAGGAATTAAAAGAGATTCTTGCTACCCTTGGTACCATGCCTGATAACCGGGTGATCGTAATCAGTGGGCGTGACCGCAAAACGCTTGAAAACTGGTTGGGTGAGCTGCCGGTGGATCTCATTTGCGAGCATGGCGTATGGCTGCGGCAGCAAGGGAAAGACTGGAATACGATCGAATTCCTCACTAATAACTGGAAGAGCGAGATCCTTAAAGTACTTGAGCTATATGTAGATCGTACACCTGGATCATTTATCGAAGAAAAGGATTATTCGCTGGTATGGCACTACCGTAAAGTAGAAACAGGACTTGGTGAATTGCGTACACGTGAGCTGACGAGCCACCTGAAGTACATAACCACGAACATGGGCCTTCAGGTGCTGGAAGGAGATATGGTACTGGAGATCAAGAGCCTTGAAGTAAATAAGGGGCGCGGTGCTCAGAAGTGGTTGTCAGAATTTGACCACGACTTCGTATTTGCGGTGGGTGATGATGAGACGGATGAGGATATGTTCAGAATGATGCCCGATGATGCATACACTTTCAAAGTAGGAAGAACAAACTCAGAGGCTAAATTTAACCTGAAAAATCACCAGAAGGTAAGACGGTTACTGAGAAAGATGGCTGGCATGCCAGAGAAAGAGGCCGCGATACAAAAAATTTCTAACCACGCCGGATAATTACCACAGCGTGTTAAAAAAAGGCCCCGGATGGAATATCCGGGGCTTTTTTTATAGAAAATTAGGTGTATCGAGCTTTTTAGCTATTCGGTAGGCGGCATTTACCAGTCCCACGTGGCTATAGGCCTGGGGAAAGTTGCCCCACTGGCTGCCGGTCGAGGCATCTACATCTTCACTAAGCAGCCCCACATGGTTAGTGTAGCTAAGCAGGTTTTCAAAATATCCTGCAGCCTCGTCTACCCTGCCCACACAAGCCAGGGCTTCCACATACCAGAAGGCACAAATAAGAAAAGTGGATTCAGGCAGGCCAAAATCATCCTTATGCTTATACCTGAAGAAGAGACCTTCCGGTGTTCTCAACTCCTTCTCCAGCGACTTCAGGTGATCTTTGGCTGCATCTGATGAAGGGGGCAGGTAGTTCATCATAATAAGCTGGAGGGTACTTGCATCCAGGTTTGGCGTGCCGGTTGCCTGGGTGTACACCTTCCGCTGTTTATCATAGCACTCTTCTATTTTGGCAGCAGCCTTCTCTCTGAGCTCTCTGGCTATCTTTTCCATATTATCATCCTCTATGAGGTTGGCAATACGCAGCGCAGCACTGGAACCTGCCCAGTGAAAGAGGTAAGTATAGCAATGATACTGACTGAATTCCCTGAACTCCCACAAGCCTGCATCAGGCTCATCCATCGTCATTTTAATCTTATCGAGTGTTTCATAAATAAGTCTGATACTACCCGGACGCTCTGCTTCAATAAAGCGGTGATCGACATAAAGAGGTAGCAGGGAGATAAGTATCTGCCCGTATACATCGTTTTGGATGTGCTCATAGGCCTGATTACCTACCCTGACCGGCCCGTTGCCTTTGTAGCCTTTCAGGTCAATAATATTTTCTACAATATCTTTTTCACCGGTAATGGAATAAAGGGGCTGAAAGCGGTCCTGCTCCTTGGCAGAAATGTTAGCGATGAAGTTAAAATAGCGCTCCATCTCTTCAAAGTGACCGATATTGTTAAAGGCATTTAGCGTGTAATAGGTATCGCGCAGCCAGCAATAGCGGTAATCCCAGTTACGGCCGCTACCCGGTGATTCGGGGAGGCTGGTGGTACTGGCAGCGATAATGGCGCCGGTATCTTCATACTGATGAATCTTAAGGGCCAGCGCTGATCTGATCACTTCATTCTGATAGTAATCACTGATACTGGTACTCTTGACCCAGTTGCGCCAGTACGAGACTGTCTTGGATAAGAATTCCTCCACTGTGCTTGCGAGCGGAGCCTCCAGCGGAGCTCCGTAGGTGAGAACCAAATACTTATTCTCATTTAGCACGAAGCATTCCTCGTCACTTATATAACTCAGCGAGATATTAGTGGTAAGCCGCAGGTCACGCTCCAGTCCGCTAAACTGTATGTGGTTGCTTCCCTGATAGCTTTGGGGTGTTATTTCACCATAGTTGCCCGTAGGCCTGCAGCGAACCCTTACCCGGGGCGTGCCTGTGATGGGTTCTATCTTACGAATGAGCATGAGAGGCTTGTAATACCTGTCATACTGAAAAAACCGGGGGGCAAAATCAGTAATTCTGTATCGCCCTTCCTCGTTTTCGATTTCGGTAACTAGAAGATTGGTGTTTTTTATATAGTACTGGTCCGAAACGAAGTGATCTTCAGTATCAGGAGTAATCGAAAACTCCCCTCCTTTTTCTTCATCCAGCAGTTTTCCAAAAATAAAACTACTGTCAAATCGGGGCCAGCACATCCATGCGATATTAGAATTTTTATGTACATGTGCCAGGAAGGCACAGTTGCCTATTATTCCATAATCGTAGGTATGCTTTTTTGCCATATGCAGAATTCTGAAATTTATGAGCGGTAAAATAGTAGTCCGCCTTCATTTTATCCAAGAATCGGATAAATAGTTTGGAAAAACCATCAATAAATCCGCTTGTAAGGCCTCAGACTACGGATGTATCAGCGGTATCCTTCCGCCTGCAGGTGAAATAACTCGGCGTACTTTCCATCCTTTTCCAGCAGCTCTTCGTGGCTTCCCAGCTCGAGTACCTTCCCTCCCTGCAACACAAGTATCCGGTCTGCCATCCGCACGGTAGAAAAACGGTGAGAAATCAGTACGGCAGACTTGCCCTGGGTGAGCCTGGCAAACCGCTGAAAAACCTCATGCTCTGCACGGGCATCCAGGGCAGCAGTAGGTTCATCGAGAATAAGCAACTGGGCATTGCGCATATAGGCACGGCCAAGGGCTACTTTTTGCCACTCTCCGCCAGAGAGGTCCACACCCTTCAAGAATCTCCTGCCCACGATCTGCTCATACTTATCGGGAAGCTTTTCTATCACCTTATCCGCCAGGCTAAGGCGGGCACTTTCCTCAATCTTGGAGCGGTTGTCACGTTCCTCAATACGCCCTATGGCGATATTATCCGCAGCGGTGAGCTGATAGCGCACAAAGTCCTGGAAGATAACGCCTATCTCCTTTCTTAACTCTGTCGGGTCATAGTGCCGCAGGTCAGTGTCATCCAGGAGGATACGGCCCTCACTGGGGTCATAGAGACGTGCCAGGAGTTTTACGAGGGTGGTTTTTCCGGCTCCGTTCTCCCCCACCAGGGCCAGCTTCTCCCCTGCCCTAAGGTGAAAATTGAGCCCGCGAACCGCCCACTTTTCGCTATTCATGTATTTAAAGCCTACATTCTCAAATACGAAACCCTCTCTGATTGGCTGAGGGAAAGGCACTGGCTTTTCAGGACGGGCTATTGAAGGTTTCATCCGAAAGAAGTCGAAGAAATCCTTTAAATACAGTGCGCCTTCGGCTACCATATTAAAGCGGCCAAGCACACTCTCAAGCAGGCCTCTCAACCGCTGGAAAGATCCGCTGAGGAAGGTCAGGGTACCCAGCGTTATATTACCGTTTACCGTATCAATAATGATGATAGCGTAAGCCGCATAATAGCCCGCACTACCAATGGCGGCAAATATGGTGCCCCAGATAGAGCGTCTGATGTTTATCTTACGGTTTGCTTCATAGTATTTATCTGCCAGCGTACTGAAGCGCGTGGTCAGGAAATTTGCCAGGCCGAACATCTTGATCTCCTTGGCGGTCTCATCACTGGCGCCGGTATACCGCAGGTAATCCAGCTCCCGGCGTTCGGGAGTCCAGCTCCGGGTAAGGGAATACACTCTTTCGTTAAAGTGTGATTCTCCGAGAAAAGCAGGTAATACGGCCACTATGAGCAAGAGGATGAGCCATGGCTTAAAAGCGATAAGCCCTACAGCAAGAAAAACCATGGTAATGATATCCTGCACCTGTCCCATTACCTGGCTCAGCAATACGGTACGACCCATGGTTTGCCGTCGTGCCCGTTCCAGTTTGTCATAAAAGTTGGAGTCTTCAAACTGAAACAGGTCCATTTTAGCCGCATGCTCCATCAGTTGTATGGAGGTCTTATTGGCGAAAAGGTCACCCAGCAGCGTATCAAACAGGCTGGTGGCCCGGTTAAGCACATCGCTGATTATAGCAAGACCAAACTCGGCCAGTACCAGGGTAGTAAGATAACTGAGATCGGCTTCGGCAGCCTGAGCCTGCAGTACCACCTCATCTATGATAAGCTTGCCTATGTATAGCATAGTGACGGGTATCACGGCCCGGACTATACGCAGGACAGCATTGGCAACGGTAATGCTCTTACTTGTCTGCCAGATGAGCCTGAAGAAAGGCGGAAGCTGGCCAAGGGCTTCAAAACGCTCTTTCATTGTGAGCGGTTTATCATCCTTCTGGTTGAAGCTCATCCTTCTTTGGCGGGTGTAGCCCGTCATCTTTCTTAACCTGTCTAGCAGACTCATAGCATCGGGTTATTTTGGACGGCAATGTAGTAAAATAATGGCAGGGGCCTGCAAACCGGTGTTATGCAATTGTAAGCGGATAATACAAGGATAAAGAAGGCTTGATGGTAAATTAAAAGGTATGTGCAGGAGATAGGCTACCTTTTAATGTCAATTCATTCTCAAAATCATGGAGGAGAGAAGAAAAGAAGCCATAGAAACCTACCAGTACTTGCATGGTGTGATACATGCCTTTGGTACATCCAGTAAATATGAGAGAAAATGCCTCTCGGTACTGGCCAGGTATTTTGATATGGATGAAAGGCCCGCCCTGCCGAAGGCTATTCAGGTTGATATGAAAGCCGACCGTGCTTCCTACTTTGTGCAGCTAATTAAATATGCCCGGAAAGGCAGAGAAGGGTTTTTAAGTAACCGCCTGTTAAAGGAGACTGGTTTAAGAATGGGTATCGATATTTTCACCATTCAGAACCTGCTTACGGAGTTTGATAAGGAGAAAGTCTTATCAGTTACCCGCCAGAAAAGCTTCGTATAACCAGGCAATGCCCGCATGCTGAAGTATATTCATACCCGCCCGGCTGTTCTGCAGGCTGTATTCAGGCAGAATGGCTTCTTTTAACTCCGTAATCACTGCACCGCTTTTCAGTCCCCGTTCCCGGGTATTTTCATTTTCCTGTTGAGAAATGCTGCAGGTGGCATGTTGTTGCTCCGCACCAGTGTCTTCAGCAGATAGGGTACCTTCTGCAGGAGCTACAATGGTAAGCCGACTGGTATCAGAGGTTGCAGGAGCTACTATAGAAGTTTCCGGCAGAAAAGAACGGAGGTTTGAGATCATATAGCGGCTGAAAGAGAATACTGACGACATAAACAGGGTAAGTACAATGAGCGTCACAACTTTAGGGTACTTCATGGTCTCGGTTTTTGGTTAGTAGGTTCATACGGGGTCGGTTTATACATAACGAATGTTTTTGCTCCCGTATTACACTCTATAGACGCGCTGAAATACCAGAGGGATGCTTGGGCCAGGCAAAAAAGTTGAGATTTTTTCACCAGCGGGAAAAACCACATTCAAACGGTGGTGATAAAGTCTATATCCTTGCCTAAGTAAAGGGAGATCGGGTAGCCTTTGGTGATAGCTGCATTCGGTGAAGAGGTCGGCGACAGGGTAAAGGCCGTTGAAATCCGCATGTAGATATAAGGTTGCTTTTAGTGCAACATAAGTAAGCACAGTACTTTAAAGTTTGCCTTGTAAGATTGCATTTAATCCCCCGCGCGGTATGGGAAAATTGGATCACTGATCAGAAAAACGTAGTTGGAATTCAATAACCATTCAATTTCAGCCATAACACTCGTTTCTAATTCTTCGTACTCTATCAAGGTTTCTATATTTTCAATTTTATCTATAAATAAAACCTTCATGTTTTTCTCTTTTGCTCCTTGATAGATTATCTCAATGGCATTTTCAATTTTTTCAGCACGGGTAATAATATTAGCCCATGCTCCTACGTAGGTATCATTACTTATTTGCTCTAAGTCAATCAGGTCGTTAAAATGATAACCTTGATCTGGTCCAATTTGGACAAATGATATCCAAAATTCTTTGTAAGGCTTCATAGATTTTATTCGTAGTTACTAGCAGCAACTGAATAGGCAAAGTCATTTCTGTATTCCAAAAACCTTTTCGTATCTGTTCGCCCACTTTTCTTTATCGGCAAACACATCAATCAGGATAAACAGAGCCATAAATATAGATGAAACTACCATTCCAAGTTTATTTCTCCTGAGTGCCAGGTTCTTTCCTTTGAGATAGCTGAGAGTAGGGAAAGTTCTATTATAGCAAATTTCAAGATTCTCAACATCTCCAATTTGCTGATCATAAATCTCCTTGGAGATACCTTCTTTGTTTGAAAATACTTTTGAGTTGTCAGTGTAGGAATACCTAACATTGTAGCTCTTCTTGTAAGCTTCCCCCAAAAACGAACTGTTTAAAAGTAGAGGAATAGTTTTTATTTTGAGCAGTATATTATGAGAAGAAGTAAGTTTTCACCGGAGAAGATCGCCAAGATTTTAAGGGGTTAGGACAGTACGGCTACATTTTACAAGTGGCGGGAACGCTATGCGGGCATGAATGGCCAGGAGCTGAGGCGTCTTAAGGATCTGGAAGAGGAGAATCAGAAGCTTAAACAGATGTATGCCAGTTTAGCCCTTGATCACCAGCTAGCTAAAGAGATCATAGAAAAAAACGGGGTCGCCGGCCGGCTCTGACGCCCTGTGGAAAGAAAGACATTTGCCATCAGGTGTCACCGGCCTACGGCATTAACAGGGCATGTCGTGTGCTCAACCTGAGTAAAAGTGTCTATTACTATCAGCCTTTGACCAAAGACGATAAAGAACTGGAGGAGGTCTTATTGTGTAAGGCAGAATGCTACAGTGAGGAAGGGTTCTGGAGTGCTTATCATCGTTTACGTAATGAAGGTAAGACGTGGAATCATAAGCGATTACACCGCATCTATGTGAATCTGGGGCTGCCTCTTAGGCGTAAGGTCAAAAAGCGTCTGCCAGCCAGACCTAAACAGTCCTTAGAAGTGCCTGAAACACCTAATCATATCTGGAGTATAGACTTTGTACATGATGTATTAGGGTACCCTCGGGGTGATTGAGAACTACAATATGTTACAGAATGTCAATTAATAAGCGGTTCTAATTAGGGGAAGCCTACAATACCATGCTCACCAAAAAGAAGTTCCAGGATTTCTTTCAAAAAAACCTGCCTGCTACACAGTAAAAAAAGGACACCCATTTGAGTGCCCTTTTTAATTAATTGTAGTGGGTCTCGCCTTGAAAGACTTGTTTTATTTTTTCACTCGAATCAAATTCAAACAAGTACGTCAGTGCTTTTCCATATTGAACCGTTTCTTTCTTTTTGTCTTTGAAGGTGCTGGAATCATACGCAATTAATTCAGCATACAATGCTCCATCTTTTTGCTCAGAGAAAAATATTATGAAGTTGTTTTGGTCTCCCTCTGAGAGAAGAGGTAAACTAGGATTTTCACTTTGTTTACTCTCTGATCGAAAAGCTTTATCCAATGTATTGAGCGAATCAATTACATGTTTTTCAATAGATCGTTCTTCTTCTGATAGTTCGCTAAATGCGTTATATCCTTTAAAATAATTACTTTTAATTACATCAATCTCTACACTGGAAAAATTAAAAGGTATCAATTCTGATGAAACATACGGATTCACTTGAGTTGTACCAAAAACCTCTTGAGCATACCCTTTTGCAGATTCCGATGACACTATAAAGTCTTTCGCAACTGAGTAAATAGCATCCTCATTTGATACTGAGCTGCAGTTCGATATTTGCAAGATTATCAGTAAGGAAAAAATCTTAATCATGGCCATCTAAAATTTAAGATTGCATTTATTATCCCCCTCCTTTGTTGCTTAACAGCTGGTGTCATCGTTCCTTGAGTTACCGTAGTAGTTTTTCCTCCTTGATTCCACCTCATAGTTTTTGGAGCAGTCGTTGAAGTTTGTTGCCAGAAGTAATGATTCCTCTCTGGTAACCCTAACTCATTTCTAAACACATTAACATTTGTTACAGTAGGTCCCTGAGCATTTGGAGTAGTTGGAGGTGGGTCTCCAATGGCTGTCGTAGCACTAGGGTTCATAACAAGTGTCCCTGTTGCTGTATGCATCGATTCGTGCAAAAAGGACATCCCATAGCCAAAAGTTAACTCTCCTAAACCTGCACTCTGCATTGAGGCAATATTATTATCAATCTGATCTGCGTTTATATTAACATTACCAATCCCCCCTGCTTGAGTTGACTTACTATTGTCATTTGTAACTTTAATATCTCTTGTTGATCCAATTAATCCGTTCACGTACTTCCTGGCTGACTTACTACCAATTTGATTACCATTCTTATCTTTATTTATCTTTCCATCACTAACCAAATTACCAGATCCATTCACACTAAAATTTTGACCGGTGATATCACTCAAATCTGACACCATATTAAATAGTACATACAAACCTTCTGTACTCAATTTCCCGTTCTGAATAATCAAGTTGCTAACATTGATACTATCCCCATTTACATCAATGTTTCTTATTGGATCATTTGCCGCATACTGGTATGGAGATAAACTAAAATACTTGGTAGCAAACCTATCCTGGGTGAAGAACCTACCAAGCTGTGGGTCATAATGTCTAGCACCGTAATCGTATCATCCGGTTTCCTCTTGGATTTCTTTACCGTTGTATTTATACTGGTTCTTAGCCCTGCCCTCCCTCACGTAGCTCATATTTCCATGGCTTAGGCCAAAGGGGTAGTAGCTGTCTGTTTGCACGACTATCGTAGGTGTATGCACAATCCTAAAGTCGTCAAAATACACCTCTTTGGCAAGTGGCTCTTCATTACTTACGTATACGAACAGGTAACCTTCCTTCTCCGCGGTGAATGATAACGACAGCGCCTCAAAACTATTTTCTGCCGCTGCGGTGGTGCGGGCAAAGCCTTACTAATTACTTAATGACGGTGATAAATGATGTCTAGTTAATATGTAATAGTGTATGCTAGTCTGCACAAATCATTTCTAATTTTTTAGCATTATCTATTAAATTTCCTTCCCCGGCAGCCATATCTAAATCAGAACCGCGTGTATATTTATTTCCTAAATAAACATACCACATAGTATCGGCTGGAAAGGTTCTAAAAGTATTGATCTTAGATTTTATAGATGGCAATGGATGGCATATTTTATTAATCGAATTAAAACCACCGTCTTAGACGGTGGTCATGTTTGAGGGCTATGCCAGTAGGGGTATATTGTGGAATGAGCAAGTATCGTAAGCTATCGCATAGCTTTTACTATTGTGTCTATCATGTAGTATGGACCCCGAAGTACCGCCACCGTATACTTCGTGATATTGTTGCAGATACGTTGGAGAATAAGATAAAGACGATATGTGAATGGAAGGAGGTCAAGGTAGAAGAGTTGAACATTCAGCCAGATCACGTTCATTTGGTATGTAGTATACCTCCGAAACTTAGTGTATCAGACTTCATGGGTATTCTCAAGGGTAAGACAGCGATCATGATGTTTAAGAACTTCAAGAGTCTTCGCAGAAAACCCTATTGGGGCAATCCTTTTTGGTCACGAGGCTATTTTGTAAGTACGGTAGGCATAGATGAAGAAAAGATAAAGCGGTATGTTAAGTATCAGGAGAAGGAGGATAAGAAAGAGGATGGGGATATAGATATCCCGCTATTCGATAACTGACTATCCCCCTTTGGGGGTAATAACCATTGAAAACCCCCTCCTTTGGTGGGGGTAATTTATTATTAACACAATACTTACTTACGAAGTTTAATACTCTTACATCATTACCTTTTTCAACTAAATTGGACACCAATTGATTAAACTTTTCCTTTTTCATAGTACGACGATACAAATCCATGTAAAAATCGGCTTCTTCTATTAAGAAAGAAGAGGAGCTTGAATATATGAAATTAAAAGGGTGCAGAATCCTATAAGTGAACATTAAGAAATATAATATCACTACCGAGATGACTACCGTAAAGATTAATTTTATAACCCGACTCATTTTTTCTCTAATTTAGGATTTGGCTGGTTCTCAAATTCTCCTGTAGTTTCCACTTTTATTGTTCCATTTTCACCATTTGTAATCTCAACATTCCCCTCATTTCTGTCATCTTCATCCGGAGGATAATGTATGCCAATCTTATCTAAACCATTCTGTAAAGCAGCATCCATAAAAGAAGATCCCAATTTTACATTCTGTTTTGAGTTGGATTTATCCCCATTAGATAATTCAAATACTTGATCATCTTCAACTATTATCCTATCTACATCATATATTCCAGCATTTTCTTGGACGATGTCTCCATTTTCTATATCTACTACTCTACCACTGTAAAAGTTAACTGTAAATTCTTGCCCCTCTTCATCGATTAAAGTCGAAGATGTAAAGGTGGCTTCATATCTTTGCCCAGGACTTAAACACAATTCAGTATTGGCGCTTTCAACCCATTGTTCATCATCAGGCACATTTGTACCCTTTCGAACTGTTAGGCTTGTTCCTTGCAGTTTTATTGTTTCATCAGAGCGATTAGTAATACTAAATCCTCCATTTACGCCTCGCCCATCCGGGTCAATAAAAATAATCGGATTATTCAGTACATAGTTGTAGGGACTATATCCCACATACTTCTCCGCCAGCGGATCCACCGCATGCCATCTACCCAAATCCGGCGCATAGTACCTCGCACCATAATCATACCAACCCAGGTCAAAGCCTTCCACCAGCTCTTTACCATTATACAGGAACTGGTTCTTAGCCCTACCCTCCCTCACATAGCTCATATTCCCATGGCTAAGGCCGAAGGGATAGTAGCTGTCTGTTTGCACCACTACCGTAGGTGTATGTGTGATCTTCAGGTCATCAAAATACATGTCCTTAGCGGTGGGCTCTTCGTTGGTAACATACACAAACACGAATCCTTCCTGGTCAGTCGTTAAAGATAACGAAAGTGTCTGAGATGTATTGGCTGCCGCCGTAATTCCCTTGAAGCCAGCCGTGATAAAGGTCATCTCCTTATCGAAGTACAGGTAGTTCAGGTACCCTTTAACAGCATCGCCGTTCGGGTTGCCTTGCGGAACGTTTATTTATGACTAGTCATATAGTCTATTTCACAAAACTATTTCCGTAATAATAAAACAGTCTGGTAAAGCTTCCTTAATAAGCTGAACATCTTCATTATTAATACCATTATGAGCTATATTTATCCTTTTAAGGTTTTTTAAATCAGTTATCTCTATTGGTAATCCATTGAGCTTATTTTTCATGAGTTCCAATCTCTCAAGCTGTTTTAAATCACTGATTTCCTTGGGAATATGCGTAATTTCGTTATTACTTAAATTAAGTACTTTCAGGTTTATTAATTCAGTAATTTCCATTGGAAAATCCTTTAGCCCATCACTGGCTAAAACTAATACCTTTACATCAGCTTTGTTTTTAAGAGCTTTTTTGAGATTCGTGTAAACTTTATACTGAGAGTAATCTTCTGAATTGTATTTTTGTACACTACAGCCCATAAATCCAATAAATAATATTAATATAAACAGTTGTTCCAATTTCATCTTTCCTATCTGCTTATTAATCTCTTCAATAAAGTAGGCGTTACATTTGTCATCCTTCTTCTTTTATAGGCTGAATAAAATTGTGAATTTTTATGCCAAGTCTTTAAACCATTTTGATATCCCTCAGCACTACCTTTTCTAAAAGCATTCACTCCAAAACTATTAGCTGATTTACCAGAAGTACTTGTCCGCAGCGATTTCCTCGATTCAGACTGAATTTAACCTACTACTTCTTACACTACAATGTCACCTAAAAATGTCCTTAGCGGTGGGCTCTTCGTTGGTAACATAGACAAACACGAATCCTTCCTGGTCAGCCGTTAAATATAACGAAAGTGTCTGAGATGTATTGGCTTCCGCCGTAATTACGTCGAAGCTAGCCGTGATAAAGGTCATCTCCTTATCGAAGTTTAGGTAGTTCAGGTCCCCTTTCGTTAGATCACCGTTTGGTGAAGAGGTTGGTAACAAAGCAAAGCCATCAAAATCCGCCGGGTTTATTGAGCCCTTCCCACTGGTAGGGATGCCGAATGCCCGCAGGAACATCGCCCCGAAACTCAGAGCCTCATCTACATTCTCCGTACCAGCACCCGTGTATAGGGCTTGTACCTCTAAGTATTAGTTCATGTAAAATGTATCTAATGGCAAAAGTTTGGTAATACTATGTAATAGTGTTTGTTATGGGTTTTTAATTAATTATGTTCCATCAATTCATTCCAATAATTATCGCAATTACAATTAGCCTTTATTGAATCATTGATGCTAAATTTATTTAAAGAAAGGTTTTCGTAATACAATTCCAAACTTTTCTCTTTTTTGCCAAAAGAGCACACTTTCTTCCATTTAGTAATATATAAACTGTCAGAATTTTGGTTGGTTAATTCAACTTCACAAACCCAGCTAAACCTACTCCCTGACATATGCCTAATAATTATGCCACTTGAGGTGTTTTCTATTCCGCTATATTTTGATAATACCCCGCCAATATTCGAAACTAGATTTTTGTAGGTGTTTCTAATTCTATTGCCATTATCCTGTTTTATTATTTCTATCACATATCTATTTAAGCGATCATATTCTGTATGAATGGTGTCTTCTGAATTATCCAAAGGTATAGGCGATGCTACAACTAAAATATCGAGGAGAGCGTCGTTGTTTATATCAACATTGCAACTGTCTAATATTTGAATGTAATTAGGGAAAACCACATCAAAAATTGTGTTGTATGGTTTTTTTTGTAGCTTTCAAAAATTTCATTGTTTATAGCAAAAGTGTCATTACTACTCTTTTTTTCTACATACGAACTCGGTGTGTAGCCGATACTATCCTCAGCTAATTCTGTAGGCTGCGTTTGCTTGTGAGAATCATGACAGCTAAAAATAATCGTCACAAAAACCAAATTGATAATTTTTTTTGTCATTAATGATCAGCAACTGATTGGATGTAATCTATCATGAATAGAATGGACCGATAAGCTTTCATATGGCAATTCTTACTGTTCAACAATGAGGTTAATAAAAATATCCAATAGAACGGTTAATTTTGAAGGATCTCCACCTCCACTAAAGACCCCATCTTTAACTTGGTATCCATACCAATCATTCTTACTTTTTTCCATAAGCTGGTACTCAATACTAAGTGTTTCGTTAACCGTATCTTTCAAATCTATTTCCACAGACCATCCTGGGTTATCTATGGTCTCAATCTTAACGCCATAGTCGTGCTCCCAATCTCCATCACATTGAGATGCAAACCAATTTTGGATAAACAGAATGTTTTTCATGCAAGATTATTTTTTTATTGCCTCTGTGGAAGGGCTTCACTTATTGCTCTCCTTATATTTCCCTTATACAGTTTTATCCCTAAAATCCTTAGTGAGCCTTTTGCTTAAATGATGCGTAAACCACCCTTTCTTTCTTACTCTCAATCGTATCTTTAAGGTAGTAACTTAACTCATTAATGACTGACCTTTAGCAGCAGAATCGACGGGTTGCATCTACATTTTATACCATGACTCTTTGTTTTCGTCAGTTGCTAAGGAGAAATTTCTGTGAATACTGGATCTAATCATTAGCCTTTTGGTTTTTTCAGGTGATATGTAAAAGGTAGTGTCCATGTCGTCTAAAATAAATTTCATCTCACACGAGATTAATCATTTCTTCTTTTGACTGTACAAGTCCTCGGCTAAACCCGGATGTCCTCGCACAACAAGGTAAATCGAAATAACAGCCACAGATTTAAGACTTATTAAATATCTACCAACTACATAAATGCAGTAGGTGGATCAAGATTGAAGCGGTTGATGTATTAATGTTACTATTTCTTATTACTAAAATAGCATGTCAGGTATCGTGAATGCCACCTCAGGTTCGGATTTCACTACCCACATAGAATACAAAACGGTATTTGCCCCTTCATCAAGTAGGGGACCATTAGCCTGATCATCGCTCATAACCATCCATGTGATCATCCGCTTGTATAAGAGATAATAGCTTTACCCGGAAGCTGGAGCGGCACCCGGCCCTGGCTGCCTGTAGCTTTACCCTTATGAGGTTTGCCGGCAGGCTGGTGGCCATGAAAGATACTACAGGCTACTGACCACTGAATGACTTACGGGGCTTATTATCGCAAAGTTTTTATTACTTTCGCGGCTCTACAGGCAGAATTATGACGGAGGAAAAGATGACAAATATAGCCCCATACTCAGACGAAGAAGTACCGCAGGTAATGGAGGCTCTGGCAGGTTCGGAAACGTTCAGGGGCATCTACGAGTACCTCTTTCCAGGTACCAGTGACGAAGACTTCCGGCAAAAACTGAATTCACTCCATACAGTAAAAGACTGGCAGTACAAGATCATTTATCATGCGATAGAGGAGATATTCAGGCGGAGCACCATGGAGGTACACACCACCGGGCTTGACCTGCTTGAGGATGGTGAAAATCATCTCTTTATGAGCAATCACAGGGATATCGTGCTGGATTCGGCTATTCTGAATTATCAACTGGCCAAAGCAGGGCTGGAAACCAGCCGCATTGCCATTGGTGATAACCTGCTGGTCTCTCCCATCGTCACCCATTTGGCTAAGCTGAACAAGAGCTTCCTGGTAAGACGTAATGTGCCTCCAAAAGAAATGTATGCGTACTCCCAGGAGTTGTCTTCTTACATCAGGAGCTCCATAGTAAATGATGGTGAATCGGTGTGGATAGCCCAACGTGAAGGCCGGACTAAAGACGGCAATGACCGTACACAGCAGGGTTTGCTTAAAATGCTGACCATCAGTGGAGATAAGGACCTGATAAAAAACCTTTCGGAACTACGCATAACGCCTGTTGCTATCAGCTATGAGTATGATCCGTGTGATATGCTAAAGGTGCAGGAGCGATGGGCTAAGCAGGCAGATCACAACTACAGGAAAAAGCCTGACGACGACCTCAAAAGCATGATCACCGGCAT
This sequence comes from Roseivirga sp. BDSF3-8, assembly GCF_041449215.1. Lineage (NCBI taxonomy): Bacteria > Pseudomonadati > Bacteroidota > Cytophagia > Cytophagales > Roseivirgaceae > Roseivirga > Roseivirga sp. BDSF3-8. The sequence goes on from NZ_JBGNFV010000001.1 coordinate 5,069,021, forward strand.
CAACGGGATGAAAGGCCGGGTGCACCTGTCTGTTTCATCGGCGCTGGATGAGGAACTATCGTTGCTGGAAAGTACCAAAGTGAAAAATACCCAGCTAGCCATGCTGGCGGAAATGATCGACCGCCGTATTCATCAAACTTATCACTTATGGCCTATTAACTATGTGGCCTATGATATGCTGATGAACGATAAGCGATTTAAAGATACCCACTACAATACCAGCGAGGAACAGTCTGCCAGAAACTATTTTCACCACAAGCTGGAGGGAATGGACCACGAGCGTGCAGAGATGGAAAAATGGCTACTGGAAATGTACGCTAACCCGGTAATTAATCGCTATAGGGTCTCTACGTAAAAAGTATAGGTCTTTTTTATTTTGCTTCGGCTTTCCCGGGACTTTTTAATGGGGGTATTTTTACCGTGAGAGGCGTTTATTGTGTTTCTTTTCATAGCACTGGATGACCACATGTAAACTCTGAATAGACTCCTAACTCATGGAGTTTCATATTGTTTAGTACTCCAGCGGGATTAGTCTGATATGGTCAATCATGGCCCGGTTTACCTCCCCGTTCATGTTTTCATTATGGGGGTCGAAGCGGAGCATAAGCATATGGGTTCCTTCGCTTAGGTTGACAGCCACCTTGTTGCTATACCCCCATGTAGACCACTCCTCATACCCCAGTTGTGGAAAGATCAATGCGTCCTGGTAGGCTCCATCTACATACAGGGACCTTATGGCACATTTATTATCAGTATTTACGGGGCCGCTACCGTTACTATACCTTATGTCCAGCAGGTAATTACCGGTGCGGGGTACCTGGATGGTATAATCCAGGGAGCGGTTCTTCTCTTTGCTTATTTCTCTGTATGATTTACCTGTATACCCACTCAGATCAGTCGAAGTGGTTATACCCTGCGACTCGGCCTCTATGATCATTACCTTATGGTCACTATAGATAGCCAGAGGCTCTGCCTGAAACCCTTGTACACCTGCCTTATCCAGCGCTACCACGGACAGTTCACGATAAGCACCTGCGCTATCCAGCTTCCAGCTATCATTCCCCTTTACCTCCTCTACCCTGCTGCCGTTTCTGATAATGATATATTTTTCGGATTTACCTTTCCATGTCATCCGGGCAGGCCGCACCTCTATGTCAGGTACGTCCGGACTAAAATGATTGTTGAGCAAGTTAATACGCGCGTCCGGCAGTCGCCGGTCGGCCAGTCTTATCGTGATAGTGTGGGTACCGCTAAGGCCGGCAGGTATAAGCGGCTCTTTGGATACGACGCCGTCTATAGCAAAAGAGGCAATTTCATTACCGAAGCCTTCCATTTCTATGGTGAGGCGGGCATTGCGGTAAGTGAAATTACTAAGGGTTCGCTTACCCCCGTACTCCATGGGTACAATGGGTGAGAGGTAAATACCCTCCGGGCGCATTTCCATGCCAAACAGGATACGGTACACCATGGCCAGGTTGCCCGCCACACTCCATAGCTGCCGGTCAGAGTTTAGCTCTGTGCCCCGGTAGTCTGCGCTGTGGGCTACCAGGTTTTCTTTATTAGTAAGGAAAAAAGCGGCGTGCCTGTATAGACTATTCATTCCCAGGTTCACTCCTTCCGTATTATTCGTACGCGCAGCAGCCCACGTGTAGTATGCCTGTACGAAGGGCCAGATGGCATCATTATGGTAAGGAGGTATACCGGGAATCTGAGGGTAAATGCTCGGCACCCCATAGTTGAGCACAGGCGTATTTTCTACTACTGACGTAGCCCGGTCATTCTCCGCAATACCAAATAGCACCGTTAGTGCCTCACCTAGTGACTCGCTCCGGGGGGATAGGGACAGAAAGTGTTTGCCATAGAGGTACTGTCCGTAATAGCCCTTTTCCTCCATCCACATATAGGCGTTAATACCATCCTTAATGCGTTCACTCTGTTCTATATAAGCAGTTGCTTCCATGCCCAGGTCCTCAGCCATCAGGGCGAGTATCTGGTAAGTGCGGAAATGGACCGCATTAGTACCCAGGTTAAGGCTTTCGTAGATATCTACCGGCCCCATCCAGCGGGGATAGCTTTGTTTCCTCCAGTCCAGAAAGCTGGATTCACCCCGAGCCAGGCCGTAGCGCTTGTCAAATATGACCTTTTGATCATCTGCCACGGAGGCACTTATGATCTCAAATGCTTTTGCCAGCCACTCCCTGTCGCCTGTAAAGAGGTATACCTCGTAAGCAGCCAGGGCCCAGGTAGTGCGGTCGGTAGATACGGGCCATGAGCCTCCGGTACCTGTATCCTGCACAATCCGGCCATTTCGCACCTTATGCATCAGGCTCTTTTTAGCGATGTCAGGGGCCACCATGGCCAGGGAGAGCAATATGCTGTAGCTTATGTCTCGTGTCCAGACCCCCTCCCACTTCTCGCCTGCCATAAAGGCACTGTCCTGCCGGATATTTAACAGCATCTCTTCCAGGGACATATTGTAAAGGGCATCGACCAATAGCTGATCTGAAGTGTAGGCTGGCAAACCGGAAATATCCTGTCCAAGGACCCATTCCTTCTCATTGAAATTATCCGGGTCATATGCATTCAGAATAATGGAGGTCTCGTAAATGCCATCTTCGTCGGGGTCCTTTAACTGAAACTGTGACCGGGAAGGCAGATTTTCAAAGTCCCAGGTAAGGGGGGCTGCATTGCCTGCCACCCATACACCCCGGAAATCAGAGGCGGCGAGGCGGCTGCCATCATAACTTTCATAATATCCCTTTTCTTCAAAGGACTTTAGTACGTGGCGCATATCCACCCGGATCAGCAGTTCGGTATTTGGCTCCAAAAAATCCTTTGGAGCAGAGGCCGGAGTTTCTGCATCTGCTTGCCCGAAAGTAATGACCGGAGCCACTACCCTGCCGTTTTCAGGCCTGAGTACGAGGTGATGATTAACTCCCGCCGGCAGCTCGTTGTCTTTGCCGTTAAGGCTGAATTTAAACTCGATGTTCCTTGGGTAGCGCTGGTTAGCAGGGCTTTTGTAGTTGGAGGTAATACGCGTGGGGCTGACTGCCTCGGCCACAAAGCGCCCCTGCGTTACGCGGTCCTTGTAAACAGTATAATCCTGACCTTTGTAAATCACATCTTCCGGTTTTTCAAGAGAAATGACCTGACATGCTGAAAAAAAGAACGTATTAACTAAAAAAATAAGGGCGTAGCGGTTCATCTATGCAAAGACGGCTTAATTCACATTCCGGTAAATGCGAAAGATAAATAGATTTAGAGGAAGAATTAAAAGCCTCTGCTCAATACTTTACATGCCCGCGTCTAGCAGCTAGTGCCGACTGACCACATTTCATATTTGATTGTAGACTGATATCTGCACTACCATAAGGCAGGCTACATTTCGCTGAAACTACCAGCACCGCCAGAAGAGCAGCTCCGGTAGGTATAAGATCTTTTTAAGATAAAATGTAATTATAAATCAATCCAGCCGGCCTGAAAAGAATATGTTAATACATTGAATTTCAAATATTTACTTGCTGTATGTAAATGTAAGAAAAGAAAAGGATCTCAAGTAAAACAATGGTACTAAACCATGACCTTATAGCGCTTTCTGTTTTGGATAATCAGGAAAACAAAGAGAGGAATTAGCCCGTGCGGCAGGCGGTAAACGGTCTCGAAGGTATATTGATGAAGGCTCTGCCAGGGAAAATCCGCGTAGAAGTTTGCCACCACCCGGGCAAATGCCGTAAGCAAGCCCCACACCACCGCATATAGCAGGCAAACCCTTGCCACCCGTGGTACAAAAATACCTGCACTGATGATCATATCTAGGAGGCCGGCCCACCACAGAAGACGATGTGCTACAGCTTCTGATACCCCAAATACATTGATAGTCATATCAACAAAAAAGCCCGGCCGCGGGTAGTAGCCCATGGCGTACAGGCCATGACAAATAAAGGTGAGGGCAATAAGTATTTTTGCAGACAGTATAAGTTTTTTCCAAAACGAGGAGCTTAGATCCGCTTTCTGGCTATCCGTGCCGCCATACACCCAATAGTAAAGGAGCATGGGACTGCCCACCTGTAAGGCATACTCGAAAAACTGACCTACCTGGAAAAATTTCTCCTTCATGTACAGAAAGGCCAGAATAGCGAGCAACCCGGAGCCAATAATCCAGAGGATGCCGGCGATCCTGTTCTTCCCTTTGGCAAAAAGACAAAAAAGCGCCGCAATGAGATAAAACACACCCGTGCCCCGGATGGCCAGTGTGATGGCGGCATCCGTATGGGGAGAGGTGACATACTCCTGCCAGGTCATGTTAGTCAGGCTTTCCACCAGCCCTTTCAATAGCCCCTCGTTCCAGGCTATGGCCCGGTAGGGTGCATCCCAGAAAAGGTGCTGCCAGGCTCTGCCGATAAACACACTAAAGGCGCAAATACGTAGCAGGATGCCACTTTTCTGTATGGTATTTTCAATAGTTGCTATTGATCCGGAGGTGAGCATAGTGGTTTTTTATATAGATGTATTTTATCAAGAGAGGAAATTCATGCATGCATCACAGGCATGCCCTGCTCAGGTGTAACAATATCTTATGGCAGGTAACTTTTTTCACTACTGGTATTAATTCGCCCGAAACATAACGAGCCGGTAATTCTATGCGCTAAACTTCCCTCTTCTTTTCACTGTAGTTTCGCTGCAGTTATTCGGCGTTAAGAACACAAATGTATAGAAATCCGAGACTCCTCTGTTTTATCTTTATTTTAAGCTTTCTAAGCTTCCCTGCCAGGCAGGCAACCGCTGCCACAGATAAGTACCGTGTCATGTGGCATGACGATCCGGCTACCTCCATGGTGATCGGCTGGAATCAGGCCAGCGGTACCAGTCCGGTAGTATACTTCGGTAAAGCTGATGAAGGCCCCAATTATTCCGCTTACCCCTATTCAAAAACCCCGGACCGGTCGGTAGCCTATAAGGGCATGAATAACCACTTTGCCCGCCTCACCGGCCTGGAACCTAACACAGCTTACTACTTTGTTATTCATGACAGCGAGGGCACCAGTCGCAGGCTATGGTTTAAAACAGCCCCTGGCACGCAGGAGGAGCGGTTGTCCTTCATTGCAGGAGGAGATAGCCGTAATAACCGCACCCCTCGCATCAATGCCAATAAGCTGGTAGCCAAGCTCAGGCCCCACGCCGTGTTCTTCGGTGGAGACATGACAGACAGCGGCTTTGACAGCCAGTGGCAGGGATGGTTTGACGACTGGCAGCACACTATCGGTGCAGACGGCCGCATGATCCCTGTGATGGCCGCCAGAGGTAACCATGAGGGATCTAACAGTGACCTGGTGAACCTGTTTGATGTGCCGAACAGCAGTGTATACTATGCGCTTACCTTTGGCAATGGGCTAGTCCGGGCCTATACACTTAATACAGAGATAAGTACCGCAGGTGACCAGTCTACCTGGCTTGCCGGCGACCTGGCCGCTAACCCTGGCACGGTCTGGAAAATGGCCCAGTATCATAAGCCTATGAGGCCTCACGTGTCTGGCAAAGCAGAAGGTAACGGTCAATATAGCAACTGGGCTAACCTCTTTCATGAGAATAAGGTGAAGCTGGTGATCGAATGTGATGCTCACACCGTGAAGACCACCTGGCCGGTACGCCCGTCTACCGAAGCAGGAAGTGACGAAGGATTTATTCGTGATGACCAGAACGGGACAGTTTACGCAGGAGAAGGCTGCTGGGGTGCGCCCTTAAGAAATAATGACGATGCAAAAACCTGGACGCGTAACAGCGGTAGCTTTAATCAGTTCAAATGGATCTTTGTAGACCAAAACCAAATGGAGGTAAGGACGATAAAGGTGGATAATGCGGACCAGGTAGGTCAGGTAAGTGACGCCAATATTTTCCTCCCTCCTGCTAATCTGGATATCTGGAGTCCCTCTAACGGGGAGGTAGTGACGATCAGGAATAGCAGCCTTGAGGCTCCTTCTGTGACATTGACCAGCCCGGCAAATGATGCTACCTTTAGTATTGACAGCCAGGTAACACTTACGGCTGATGCCACCGATGGAGACGGGTATATAACGGAGGTTGAGTTTTTTGCAGATGGCACCCTGATCGGTACCGACAACACGGCCCCCTATTCGCTACCTTACACGTTTTCTACCAGTGGCACCTATACCTTAAGCGCACGGGCTACTGATAATGATGGCCTGAGCAGCCTGAGTCATTCGGCCCGTATTACGGTGGGTGATGTGATCGAGCAGATAAGTGTACGAATCAGTTCGGGAGCAGATGATGTGGAAGAAGCTGAAAATGGTACTGTTTACACCAACAGCTCGGACCTGGAGCTGGTATTTGACAGCTTTGAATCGGCCGAAAATCAAACAGTAGGCCTCCGGTTTACCAGTGTGCCTGTTCCTGCCGGGGCTACAGTGCTTAATGCCTATCTGCAGTTTACTACCGACGAGTTTAACAGCCAAAGTTGTGATCTCACTATACAGGGGGAGGCAACAGACCACTCAGAGCCCTTTACGTCCTTAAACTTCAGCGTATCCTCAAGGGTGAGAACGCAGACAGCCCTGCCCTGGCAGCCCGCCGGGTGGAGTGTATCCAATGAATCATCCGACGCGCAGCGCAGCCCGGACCTGAGCCCGATTGTGCAGGAGATCGTAAACCGGAGCGGCTGGAGCGGTGGAAGTGCTATGGCCTTCTTCATTAATGGTACGGGTACACGCATAGCAGAGTCTTACGATGGCTCTGCCTCCTGTGCTCCTCTGCTTGTAGTAGAGTATAGTATAGGTAGCACAAGCGAGCCGAATGCCGGCCCCGAGGTGAGCCTGAGTTCGCCTGCAGACGGCAGTCAGGTCTACCTAGGCGAGTCATTTACTCTATCTGCCGATGCCAGTGACGCAGATGGCTCTGTCGTAAGAGTGGACTTCTATGCCGGCAATGAAATAATTGGCAGCGCTACATCCGCGCCGTACTCACTTTCATGGAGCCCTGCCATGACGGGGAACTATGTACTAAGAGCCGTAGCCACTGACAACGAAGGGGCCACAGCAGAGTCTGTTCAGGTTCAGGTGTCCGTAGCCGGTAAGCCAGTCACCACCGAGTACCTGATCAGTTCACGAATAGGCATGAGTGACGATGATGCAGAAGAAAACGACAAAGGGGATGTCCGCACTAATAACAGTGACCTGGAGCTAATGACTGATGGCAGAGGCCGTAGCAACCGGTATGTGGGGCTTAGGTTCCGTGACATGAATATCCCTGCCGGAGCATACATTAAAAATGCCTACATAACCTTCACTGCCGATGGGGAGACTTTCGGCCCCGCCAGCCTGGTCATACAGGGTGAGGCCAATGGTAACTCAGCTCTTTTTGGCAGAGATAAATACAGCATAAGCCAACTACCCCCTACCTCTGCCACAGTAACCTGGCAAACCCAGGACTGGACAGGGGTATGGTCAGAGCAAAAAACGCCTGACCTCAGCCTCATCGTACAGGAAATCGTGAATCGCCCGGATTACAATTCTCTGGGTAGCATGACCTTTATCCTTTCAGGCAGTGGCGGGCATATGGCCTTTGCATACGACGGCTCACCGGAGCATGCGGCAAAACTGACTGTGGAGTACAGCACGGCTAATCTATCACAAACGACCATGATGGATGAACCTTATTTCCCTAATAGCATAGCGGAGCTCACACTCAGCAGCACCTCGCTACAGGCATACCCTAATCCGTTTTCCCGGTCGCTTACTATCGAACTGGGTGCCAGCGGAGCGGCAGACGAGGGAGTAGTCACCGTAACCGACCTGAGTGGCAGAACCATCATACGCTCGCTCTATTCTGTGATAGACGGGCAGCACCTGGTACTGACAACTGACCACTTAAAGGCGGGGCGTTATATAGTGCAGCTCAAAGGAAGGTCTGGTGAGGTAATAAGTGGTACGTTTATAAGGAAGTAAGTTAGCTTTAGGATGAAAAGCCCGTCTGCCGAATAGCTGCGGGCTTTTTTTTTATGCCCGGCTATGAATGGTGGCTTTATTATCGTGTGGCAGCCTTAGGATGTTGTGTAATACCATTATAGCAATAATCCTTCAGGAATCCGGAAAGGCTAATGGGCAAGACTACCAACGGGCTAAAGTTCGTTACAACTTTCTTGTTACATTATTTTTGTAACAGAAAAAATGTAACAGTTTTGTGACAAAATTTTTCCATCAGAGAATTTGTCACAGGATTATATCAGTCTAATAGTTTACAACGTATTGCCCCGGTTAAAATGAAATGGCTTCAAACACTACGTAAATGGTTGTTCTGCACACAGGATGACATGGCCGCTTACCTTCAGGTACAGCGCCCCCACCTGGCTATGGCCGAAAAAGGCAGGCGACAGATCCCAACCAGTGCGCACATACAGGCCCTTACACTGTATACTGAAACAGACCAGCTTAGGGAGGGTATTGAACAGACCGATACCTACCAGACTATTGTGGCAGCAGAAGAAGCCATAAGGGCCAAAGAGGAACAAGCATACAGAGTTCAAACCCAAGCCACTATAGCTATGCTACGGCAAAAGCTAGAAGCCATGGAAGCCACCGGCCACAGAGCTACCGCTACCCTGGCTATATTACCACACCTGCGGCAAAAGGTTATGGATATGGACATGAAGGAAACACTGGCTTTGCTGGATATTAGTGAAGTAAATGCAAGAAAGAGCCTGAAAGCTAATAGCCTGGCTGAGCAATACAAACTGCGCCTGCGCATAGCCGGACTGGAAGCCTCCCTGCAGTAGCCTGGTACTACTCATGGAGTGTAGGATAATCTTCAGTTACAGCATACTCTATTTTTCAGAGGATACCTTCATACATAAAGTTCCCTCCTGTTTCTGTGTAATGGATTTTAGCCTATGTTTGATGATATTTTGATGTATATGAAAGCATTACCCTTCCTGCTTGTGCTGTTTCTGTTAATAGCCTGTGCGGAGAATACCGAAGAGCAAGAGGTAAAAACACCCCCCTCTCCCCTACCCGTGGCAACGACTAATGGGGCTGTTACTGCTTTTGAATCGGAGGGCATGCAGCAGGTGTACGTATTCGGAGGCTTAGGGAAGGAAAAAGACTATAAAGGAATTACCCGCCGGTCTTTCAGATATGACTTAGAGGATGGGCGCTGGGCCGAACTGCCTCCGCTGCCTGATACCCTGGGGAAAATAGCAGCCGCAGCCTCACAGATCGGGGACAAACTCTACATAGCCGGGGGCTATCATGTATTTGCAGACGGACATGAGCGATCGAGCAATTAGGTGCATATTTATGAACCTGGGGCGGAAACCTACCTGCCGGACGCAAACCCCATGCCGGTAGCTATCGATGATCATGTGCAGGCTGTGTATCGTGACAGCCTTTTATATCTGGTCAGCGGCTGGCACGACACGGCAAATGTGAACACTGTGCAGATATATGACCCTGCGAATGATACGTGGCAGCAGGGCAGCGCTTTGCCTGAAAGCCCGGGAAGCTACGTGTTCGGGGCATCGGGGATCATAGTAGGTGATACGCTCTACATGGCGGGAGGCGCCGGTAACCGGACAGATGGCGATTTTCCTGTACAGCCTTACTTCACCAAAGGCTATATTCACCCGGAGGACCCGACCCTGATTGACTGGACACAGGATATAGACCCCAAAGCCGGTATTTATAGGAGTGCAGCTTTTGAAAGGGATGGAAAGGTTGTATGGCTTGGAGGGTCTGTTGATTCATATAATTATGACGGCATCAGCTACCGGGGCAAGCCGGTAAATCCGCGTGCCGAAGCGCTTGTATATAATCCTGTGGATGGAAGTCTGAGTGTAAGCACCGGTTTCCTTTTGAAAGTGATGGACTTACGCGGCACAGCTACTTTTTCTACCGGCGAAATATACATTGCCGGCGGCATGCTGGCCGATCAGGTAGTGACAGACAGTTTACAAATACTAACTTATTAAAACAGGCCATACACTTCAGAGTTTCTTTATGATAACCGTATTTTGTACTGATTTATTCTTAATTTGGCGGCCCCAAAAATGAACAGCATGAACAAGGCCAAAATAACAGGCATAGGTCATTATGTGCCCGAAAAAGTAGTGACTAATGCCGACCTGGAAAAGGTCATGGATACCAGCAATGAGTGGATCGTGGAGCGGACTGGTATACACGAGAGGCGTTTTTTTAATCCGGAAACAGACACAGTAGCCAATATGTCGGCCAAAGCCTGTCGTATGGCGTTGGATCGTGCGGGCCTGCAAACATCTGATGTCGACTTTATCGTATTTGCCACCATTACCCCTGATTACTTCTTCCCCGGCTCGGGTGTGCTTCTCCAGCGTGAGCTGGGCCTGGAAGGCATAGGTGCGCTGGACCTCCGTAATGCCTGTTCAGGGTTTATCTACGGCCTTTCGGTAGCTGACCAGTTCATTAAGACGGGTATGTATAAGACCATTCTGGTGGTAGGTGCCGAGATTCAGTCTTCCGCAATGGAAATGAATACCCGTGGCCGTGGCGTGTCGGTTATTTTTGGTGATGGAGCCGGTGCGGTAGTGCTCCAGGCAGCAGAGGGCAATAGTACACCAGGTGTACTTTCCACCCACCTTCATGCAGACGGACGTTTTGCGGAAGAGCTTTACATAAAGGACCCCGGCAGTAGCCGCAGACCTGAGGAGCGCCTGTCACAGGAGACGATCGAAAGCGCTTCTATCAGAGCGCATATGAATGGAAATACGGTGTTTAAACATGCCATTCAGCGTTTTCAGGAAGTAATCCACGAGGCACTGGATCACAATGGCCTTACTAAAGATGAGATAGACCTTCTTATCCCCCACCAGGCTAACCTGAGAATTAGCCGCTACCTGCAGCAGCAACTAGAAATGCCTGACGACAAGGTATATAACAATATCATGCGTTATGGTAATACCACAGCAGCTTCTATTCCTATCGCCATGAGTGAGGCCTGGGCTGAAGGCAGGATCAGGGAAGGTACGCTGCTGTGTGTGGCAGCATTCGGAAGTGGATTCACCTGGGCATCTTCATTGATAAGGTTTTAAACATATTTATTCCCTAAGACTTAACATATTCAGTGAAATATTAACTTAGGGTCAATACCCCTATAATTTGGTATACAATGAAGACTGAAACATATAACCCCAGCCGATTAGAGGTAGAAGTAGCCGAAGCACTGGCAGAACTGGCCCCTCAGCTACAGGAAAAGTTAAGTGTATTCAAGATCACAAACGTGCAAAAAGATGTTAGCATTGATAACCCTACCGTAACCTTCCAATTAAAAGATCAGGACGGTGACAAGCATGAGCTGGTACTGCGCGTTTACCAAAAGCCAGACCCTGTTATTTAATGCCGGAACATTCCGGACATAAGCCCGGACCAACGTTGGATAAGTATGAACTGGATATCCTTATGGATAAGCAGTTTTTACTTACCAAACACCGTGTCACCGACAAGGCTCAACAGTTACTATCTCACACCCGCGATAGCTTAATACAGGAATTGGAACCCCATGCCGGTTCATTGCCGGAGGGGATTTCATGGCAAAACAGCAAAATATCCAGAGGCGAAAATTACGGTGGGCTTCCTTACCTGGTGCTTGATTGCCCCAAGGCCTTTACGGCCAGGGATGTTTTCACTTTCCGTACCATGATCTGGTGGGGAAATGAAATCAGCGCCACCTTACATTTACAAGGCAGCTACCTCAGGCCTTATCGCTCAAAGGTCCTGGAAGCTATTGCCAGGGGGTATTTAGATTCTTACTACATCAGTGTGGGAGACTCTCCGTGGGAATATCATTTTCAGCCGGATAATTACCTGCCGGCAACCCGGTTAGGGGAGGCTGAAAAGCACCGATTACACACCAGTGCCTTTATAAAAATAGCCACCAAATGGTCTCTGGATAAATGGCTGGAAACACCGGTAAGAGCATCGGAGGCCTGGAAGGAAATGGCAGGATATATTTTCTAGGTAGCCTTACTAATATCCCTGTTCAGTTTAAGGCCAAATACGAGGATGTCGTCTACCTGCTCCTCATCCCCCATCCATTCCAGCAAGGTAGCCTCAAGGCGGTCACGCTGCTCCTCTCCGCTCATCATATGCAGACCTCCCAGCGTTTCGCGAAAGCGTCCTACCATAAACTTTTTACCCCCTTCACGAAATTGATCCGTATACCCATCAGAGAACATGTAAGCCCAGCTTACCCCCTCCGGAGAAATGGTATGGGTAGTAAACTCTGGTAAGTTAGGGTCCAGCACAGAGCCTATAGAGGGTCTGTCACCTTTATGTACCTCAAGGTCATTATTACGGATAAGCAATAAGGGCCGCTTCGCCCCCGCAAACCTGAGCCGGTCCTGAGTGATTTCCAGCATAGCAATATCCATACCGTCCTCCGACCCTCCTTTGCGGCTATGCAGTATCGTCCTGAGCCGGCGGTCCAGCTCAGTAAGTAGCTCGCCGGGGCTTTTTGAGGACTCTTTGACTGCTAACTCAGACAGGAGGGTGTAGGCAAGCGTTGCCATGAGCGCTCCCGGCACCCCATGACCAGTGCAATCCACTGCCGCTACAAGCAGGCCTTCACCATACGGAGCGTACCAGTAAAAGTCACCGCTTACTTTTTCCTTTGGTCTGAATAATATAAAATGATCGGCCACCAATACATCGGGCAGTTCCCGGTCAGGCATAACAGCTTTTTGTAGCCTGGCAGCATAACTTATGCTCTGCTGCATGGTATCATAGTAGGTCTTAAGCTCGGTAGACTGGCGACTAATTTCACTATGTTGCTTTTGTAAGGTCTGCGTACGCTCCATCACCGTCTTTTCCAATTTCAGGTTACGGACCTTATATGAGCGGGTCTGCAGCATCACTCCTGCAGCCAGCAGGGTAAGTAGTATGGCACCGATCAACCAGTAAAACCAGCGTTTCTGAAAGAAGTGAGCATTATGAATCAGCGCCAGCGAGGTAGCTGCCTCGCTTTCAAAACCGTCCTGGTTAATCACCTTTACCTTAAACTCATAGGCCCCCGGGCTTAAATTCGTGTAGTAGGCTGTGCGGCGGTTACCGGCATTTACCCACTCATTATCAAAGCCCTCGAGCTTATACATGAAGGTGAGTTGACGGGGTGCATATAAGCCGAGTCCTGTATACTGTATTTCAAACCGCTGTACACCCGGCATGGTAGATACAGTGTCGCCGCTGTATTCCTGCCCGTCTGCCAATACCTTCTCAATGATCACCGGGGGTACATATTGCCTGAAGTCCAGGTTTTCAGGGTCTATCATTGTCACTCCTTCAGGGGTAGGCACCCACAGGCGGCCCTGCGGATCCACACAGCCGTGCCCGGCCCCGGTGGTTTCATAGGCAGCGAGGCCTTCTGCCCGGCCGAACAGCCTGAAGTTTTCAATGTTCTTTTTACGTCCCGAGGCAATCTCCAGCAGCTCTTTTCGATTGGTACGGAGTACCCCCCGGTCTGTCATAATCCACAGGTTCCCCTGCTTATCGGGAAGTATGTCAAATATGGACCCGCTCCCTATATCCCTGGCTATGTCAAAGGAGTAAATATCCCACCCATTCATCAGGGCCAGGCCTGAATTGGTACCAATCCACCAGAGACCTTCTTCATCCTCATAAGCCTCAAATACCACCTTACTGGGTAAGGCCTCATCTATGGTGATGAGGCTATCACCAGAAACCACCTGCAGGCCTCTTCCATTAGTTCCGGCCATTATTCTGCCATCTTTGCCTGCATTCACAAACAGCACAAACGGATTAATAAAGGAATCACTTGCCGGAAGCACAAGGCCCTTGCCATTCCACCTGCCCCATCCATCGCTGGTTCCTAACCAGATGTGGCCGGCACTGTCCACCGCCATATCCCGCAGCCGGTTAGTAGGTAGCCCGGTTGTATTATCGAAATGCTGAAGTACGTTACCATTTTCGAAATGAACCAGCCCCCCATTGGTCACCAGGAGTAAACGGCCGGCATGGTCGCGGCCAATGCTACGTATGCGGTTCACGGCAGGCCCTCCCGGCAATGTATGGGTAACCGGGCTGTTGGTTTCCGGTGAAATCTCCACCAGTCCCTCATTAGTGCCTACCCATACCCTGTCGGCTTCGGCATAGGTGGTATTTACAGTAGCTGCCGGCAAGCCTTCATCGGCCGTATAATTAATGAATTTACCATCTTTCAGGCGTGTGATCCCCTGCCTGTAAGTACCTATCCAAAAGTTACCTTCCCTATCCTGCAGCAGCTTTTGAGACGTATGTGAAAGAAAGGGTTCGCCTGTAGGTGAGGGTTCCGGCAAGCCATCAGGCCCTAATCTTACCACACCCCGATCTGTAGCTACCCATATTTGCCCTTCATTATCCTCCATCAGGTCATTGACATAGCTATGAGGCAGGCCTGAATTAACATCACATACGGATATTGAGTCACCCGCCACTTCCAGCAGGCCCCTGTCGGTACCTACATACAGGGTACCATTTCGGGCATTAAGAAGAGCTCTTACGGACCTGCTGGGCAGGTTATTGGAGCCTGTCCAGGGCTGCCACCCTTTTTCGGACCGCTCAAACAGGCCTACGTTAGCACACCCGGCCAGTAATACGCCCTGGTTAGTTTGTCCAAGGGCATAGACATTTGCACCTACCAGGTCCGGCGGCATCCGGTCGTTGTCTGGAGATATAAAGCGGTCTTTGTGCCAGACCAACAATCCGTTACGTGTGCCAAGCCATAGTTCACCACCCTCGGTAAAGAAAATAGAGGTGATCGTTTGTCGCTCAGTACCCGGCACTACCTTAAATCTTTCGCCGCTTTGACGCAAAAGCCCGCCTCCATTCGTGCCTGCCAGCAGATTTCCATCCTGATCCAGGTTCAGGCACAGCACGCCACTCGCAGTCATACCCTCCGTGGTGCCCTGATTAAAGACGGTGAATCTGATGCCATCAAAACGAACGATGCCATTGAATGTAGCAAGCCATAGATATCCTTGCGAATCCTGCTGGATATCCAGAACAGAGTTGTTAGGAAGCCCCTCCCTCATGGTCCACTGATCCTGAAGGTACTGAGTCAGAAGTTTGCGTTTAGATACAGACTTCTTCTCCTGAGCAGAGGCAGAGTGATCAAAGGTGATCAACATAGCCAGAAGAACTATAAGCAGATATGAGCCAGCCCTTCCTTGAAGCATAGAGTATTCTGAATTATGAAAAATAATGTTAGTGAAAAAATCTTTCCCCCGAAAGAATGCATGTTTAAACACATACCAGGATAAGGCACTAGCACCCAGTAAGAATCAACATTATTAAACAATAAGCCCCTTATAGTACTTCTTTTTAAGAATTAATTAAGGATAAGATGTTTGGACTATTCAAAAAGAAAACCGAAGAGCAGAAACTGGAAGAACAATACAGGAAACTGCTACAGGAAGCCCGCGACATACAACGGGGCGGGGACATGAAGGCATTTGCTATCAAAAGTGCCGAAGCTGAGGAAGTTGCCAAAAGACTGGAAGCACTTCGTCAGGCGAAATAACCTATCATACTACCACACGCATCTTACCCTCATTCCTATCTTCATATTTTCCTGAAATTCATTTTATTTACAACCAGAACTTATCTGGTTGAAAAATGAATACTCCTGCTGAAGCTGATCCCACCACTAAAGTAGCATCACAAAATGCCCCCCAGGTGGAAGAAGGTGTGCGCCGTATAGACCGTAAGTACCTCACTGATTCCATACTCGGCGCGTTTTACCTTGAAAAAGGCCTGCTTTTTACCATAAAGATGCTCTTTGTAGACCCCGCCAGGGTCCTGAGGGAGTTCTTATTTACTGACCAACGCAGCCGGTATACCAAGCCGCTTGGCTTCCTAATCCTCTCCTCTTCCATTGCTGCTATTATCGTCTTTAGCTTTAGTGACCATGGAGATATATTCTTACAGGGGTTTAACGAAGGGTTTGAAACCGGCGAAAGCATGCGCCAGCAGGAAGAGGTCTTACCCCCTGACGCCGAAAGCGGCGCCTTGAATGAAGAGGATAGTAAACAGGTAGCAAAGGAAAAAGCCAAAGAGAACGCAGTCCGGCAGGTAGGGGTTCTCACCTCTTATTACTCCCAGAATTTCAACTTGTTTCTTATCATTTATGTCCCTTTCTGTGCGCTTTTTTGCCATTTGTTTTTTAGAAAAGATAAATGGTATTTCACAGAGCACCTGGTATCCAATGCCTATTTGATCAGCATTCAGAACGTTATTAGTCTGCCCTTCTTCCTACTAGCCTTCCTCTCTCCTCTTATTATGGGAATCTACGTTATCCTGGGGGCTGTGTACCAGGTTTATTTTTATAACAGGGTGTACATGGCTGGCAGAGGAGTGAAAGGCATTTTGCGGATAATGGCCGTGATCAGCCTTAGCAGTGTTTGCTACATGATATTTCTTATTATACTGATGGTCGGGGCATTAATTATGACGCTGATCTGAAAGCCCACTATTCCAGTTTAAGGTTTACTGGTCTGTCGAAAAATAAATTGTAACTTTACATTAGCTATTATTAACCCAACCTAAAAACATGAAACAGCTCATTGTTCTTTTATAAGCAGGTACTATCCTGTCCGGGTGCGCCAGTGCCTATACCCAAATTGCTCCTTCCAGCCTGCGTTATGATTCTGAAACCTCCGGAGGCATTCTGACCGGCATTCGGCAAAATGCTTTATCTGCCCGCGGGGGGAATAAGAAGTATGCTAAAAAATCTAACAAGAAAGGGGTTAGCCTGGTAGCCGTTAAAATCGTTAATACTACCGACAAGCCTCTCACTTTTGGTAAAGAAATAAACGTATTTAGTGGAAACCGGGAAGTGATACCCCTGAATACTGAACTTGTTTACAATCAGCTAAAACAGGGAGAGCTAATCTACTTGTTGTACTTGCCTCTCACATTCCTGACCCTCGAAACCGGCAATGAAGTAACCCCGATAGGATATGTATTGGGGCCTGGTATTACTGTCGGAAACATTATGGGGGCAAGTGCTGCGAATAAAAACTTTAAGAGAGATTTAATGGAAAACAACCTGGTAAATCAGGAATAGCCCCCGGCGAAACAGTCTATGGGCTTATTGGTCTGCAATCCACTGATGCAGGGATGTTGAACTTTAAAGTCTCTGCAGAAACACCAGCGTACTCTGAATAAACGACAGTTTATTGCTGTATCGGAAATAATATAAAAGAGGGCCTCTAGCCCTCTTTTCTTATTTAAATGCTAATAAGTTCTGACTTACTCCCGTCAGATTAGCCAGACGGTACAGCACCCTGGCTCCCACGTTTGCGTCCCATTCATTTTCTTCTCCGGGAGATACCTCACACAGGTCAAAGCCTATGACGGTACGGCCGCTTTGTACCACCTTTTTAATCAGGTGCATGGCTTCATCGTAGCTGAAGCCACCGGGCACTGGTGTGCCGGTATTGGGGCAAAGCTTAGGGTCCAGCCCGTCTATGTCAAAACTCACATACACCTTATCCGGCAGCGTCTTCACGATCTCATCACACTGGGCTGCCCAGTTCTTTCCCCCAAACTGCTCCTCTTTCAGGTCCCAGTCATAAAATGTTCTGATACGGCCTGCCGACTCATCTATCATATTCACCTCAGCATCACATATGTCGCGGATCCCCACCTGCACCAAGTGCGAGATCTGATCCAGCTTCAGCGCATTGAACATAATACTGGCATGAGAGTAAGTAAAGCCTTCGTAAGCATCCCGAAGGTCAGCGTGGGCATCTATCTGCAGTATCCCAAAGCTTTCATGCCTCGCAGCCAGTGCCTGCAATAGCCCCAGGGGCGTGCTGTGGTCCCCACCCAGCAGGCCTACTATCTTTCCTTCTTCCAGCAGCGCCTCGGAATGCTCGCGCACCCAGCGTACCATGTTTTCACATTCCAGGTTTATCGCTTTCAGGTCTTCTCCACCTTCCCGCACCTGCCGCGTTTCCAGGGCATGGATGTAGGCTTCAGACTTTTTCCTGAGCACTTCACTGGATTTATGCCAGTCCATGGGCATATCTGCCATGCACAGGCCCATCTTCCAGGCATCCTTTATATCCGGCTGGTATAGGTCCAGTTGGGGAGAGGCATTTAATACACCAATGGGTCCGTCGGCCGTGCCGGCAGAGTAGGAAACCGTTACCTCCCATGGCATGGGTAAGATAACCATGGTGGCCTCCTCCGGTTCAAACGGAAGGCCAAAAAGAGACCCCAGGGCGCCTACGCCGTTGGGGTCAAATGATTCGATCTTCTTTTTTAGCAGCTTATCGCTCATAATAAAATCGTCGAAATTAGATCAGTTATTGCCTTCTGCCCCTTTACCGATCATCCGTTGCACAAAATTAGGTAATGCAAAAGATGAGCGATGCAAGGCGGGGTTATAATACTGCAGGTCGTGTTTACCGCAGAACGCTTCTGCCCTGGCTTCATCATAATTTTTTAGCGGATGCAACTGACCCTTTGATGAGAAACTGAAGCTCCACATACCCGTAGGATAGGTAGGTATATGAGCCAGGTAGCAGTGTACATGATCCATACCGAAGATCTCGCGGTACACCTGGTAAATCTCTTTAAACACCTTATTATTAAAGCGGGGGCTCTCACTCTGGGTGATCATGATGCCATCGCTGGTGAGTATCCGATGAACCTGCTGGTAAAACTCTTTGGTAAAGAGCCCTTCGCTTGGCCCGACGGGGTCGGTAGAGTCTACAATTACCAGATCAAACGCTTCGTCAGCGCACTCATTCACATATTTTATGCCATCGTCGATCTTAAGCGTGAGCCTGGAATCATCTAAAGACTTACTTATTGCGGGTAGATGTAACTTACTGGCTTCCACAACTTTATCATCTATCTCCACCATCACTACTTCATCCAGGTTTTCGTGCTTTAGCAACTCACGGGCCGTGCCGCCGTCACCCCCGCCAATGATGAGGGCACGCTTAGCCTTGCCATGCACCAGCATAGGTGTATGAGTAATCATCTCATGGTATACATACTCATCCTCTTCCGTACACATAACCATCCCGTCCAGCGTCAGCATGTTACCGTAGGCAAGGGTTTTGTACACCTCTACTTTCTGGAAATCCGTTTGCGCTTCGTACAGCTTCTCCCCGCTGTGCTTAAGGCTCAAGGCAATATTGTCATTACGCTCCGTAAACCAGATGTCGCGGCTGCGGAGTGGCGTACCATCTTCAGCGCTGGCCTGGTCCCGCAATTGGGCTACGTTAAAGTCGCGTTTCTTAAGCAGGCTCATTTCCCCTCTGCGCATCTCTATGGCTGAGGCGTGGGCCGATTGAAAAGCTTTCTTCAGTTCAGCCTGAGACACCCACGGGTCTACCGAGTCACCGCAGGTAAACAGGTCTACGGAGGCATAGCCATATTCCGGCCAGGTGTGGATGGCCAGGTGACTTTCCTGGATTACCACTACACCAGATACGCCGTAAGGACTGAAATGATGAAATGTTGAGTTAATGATTGTGGCTCCGGCTGTTTCGGCGGCTCCGCACATGCTTTGTTCGATATGAACGACATCGTTAAGCGATTCGGGACTACAATCGTAAAATTCTACAATTATATGACGGCCTAATGCTCCCATTCGAATAGAAAAAAATTAAACGTTAAAATAAGGGGCGCAAAGTAAAGAATATTTTATCACACCCTGATTATATACTTGTCAACAGGGTGTTTGTTTGCCTCACCCCTATTCAGGATGGCTCACAGACACAAGGTGGCCGGTATTGCCGGACACTGCGGCCCAGGTCCCGGTCTCAAAATTTATGTGCACCATGCCACCGGGAGATATATTTCCTACCTCATCCCCAATGAGATACTCGGCAAAGTAAGACAGGGTCGGATTATGACCTATGATACAGAGGCTGCTATGCTTATCATCTGCCTCATTTATCACTTTCAGGTAAGTCCGGACAGAGGCCTCATACAGTTCATCCATAAAATTTATATGCTGTATATCGAAAAAAACCTGTTCAGCCAGCCGTGAGGCTGTTTCTTGTGCACGGCGTGCCGTACTACATAATATAATGTCAGGTCGCATATCTGCCGTATCCAGCTTTTTACCAAGGCGAGAGGCATCCGTAAGCCCCTTTTGTGAAAGAGGACGTTCGTGGTCTTTGCGGTCAGTAGAGGGGAGTTCTGCCTCCGCATGTCGTATGAGTAACAGGTGCTTAACCATTTTGCTTTTTCATGAGTTAAACGGGTCGAAATAGCAAGTGGTAAAGGTAGGCATTCATACCTATTAATTCCCGACGTTTGTTTTTTATATTGATTTTTCTTCATATTTGAAGACTTTTGAATCTTAAACCTTAGAAGAATGCCCAAGAACCTGGTCATTGTCGAGTCACCGGCAAAAGCAAAAACAATAGAGGGGTACCTGGGAAAAGACTTCACCGTTACGTCAAGTTACGGCCATGTGCGCGATCTGCCTAAGGCGGATAAAGCGATAGATATAGAAAACGGATTTAAGCCGACCTACGTAGTCACCGACGATAAAAAGAAGGTGGTAAGCGAACTGAAGAAACTGGCGAAAAACTGTGATACCATATTCCTGGCAAGTGATGATGACCGTGAGGGGGAAGCCATTTCCTGGCACCTTATGGAGGCACTGGACCTGAACGAAGCCAAAACACGCCGGATCGTGTTTCGCGAAATCACCAGAAAGGCGATAGAATCGGCTATTAGTAATCCCCGGGGGATAGACTTGGATCTGGTCAATGCTCAGCAGGCCCGCCGTATCCTTGACCGCCTGGTAGGTTTTGAGCTTAGTCCTATTCTCTGGAAAAAAATTAAGACAGGTCTTTCTGCCGGCCGTGTGCAATCAGTGGCTGTACGCCTCGTGGTTGAGCGGGAGAGAGAAATAGATAAATACGAAGCCAAGAGCAGCTACCGGGTGGTGGCTCGCTTTGATCTTGGCAAAGGCAAAGTGCTCAACGCTGAACTCAGCGAGCGCTTTAAGGAAGAAGAAGAGGCCGAAAAGTTTCTGCAGGATTGTGTGGGCGCAGAGTATTCCATCGCGCGCCTGGAGACAAAGCCTGCCAAAAAGACTCCTGCCCCACCCTTTACCACTTCTACCCTGCAACAGGAAGCCTCACGCAAGCTGGGTTTTTCTGTGGCCCAGACCATGACGCTGGCACAGCGACTGTACGAAGCAGGTAAGATCAGTTACATGCGTACCGACTCTGTGAATCTGTCTGAAGAGGCTATTCAAAGTGCCAGCAAAGAGATCGTTTCAGCTTATGGCAAGGAGTATTTTAAAGAGCGCCACTATAAGACCAAGTCGGCCGGTGCACAGGAAGCTCACGAAGCCATTCGCCCCACCGATTTTTCTGTACACGAAGCAGGTGAGGACCGTAACGGGCAGCGTCTGTATGAACTGATCTGGAAGCGAGCCATTGCCTCGCAAATGTCAGACGCTCAACTGGAGAAGACTACGGCCACTATTGATATAAGTACGGTAGACAAGAACCTGACTGCCACCGGTGAGGTAGTGAAGTTTGAAGGGTTTTTGAAAGTATATATTGAGTCTACCGATGAGGACGATGAGCCAAGCGAAAGTAAGGGCATGCTGCCACCGCTTGAAACAGGCCAGATACTGGACTTGCAGGAAATGAAGGCCCGTCAGGGATTCAGCCGCCCTCCCGCCCGCTATACAGAAGCCAGTCTCGTTAAAAAACTGGAAGAAATGGGTATCGGTCGTCCGTCGACTTACGCCCCTACTATTTCTACAGTGCAAAAAAGAGGCTATGTGATCAAAGAATCACGGGATGGCAGAGAAAGAACCTACGTTGAGTTTACCCTCAGCAATGATAAGGTTGGCCGTGAGGAGAAAACCGAAACCACCGGTTCGGAAAAGAATAAGCTCTTCCCTACAAATATCGCCATGGTGGTGAATGATTTCCTTAAGGAGCACTTCCCTACTGTGATCGACTATTCTTTTACAGCCAAGGTTGAGAAAGAATTTGATGAGATAGCCCATGGCGGCAAGGCCTGGGAGCAGATGATCGAAGACTTCTACGGCAATTTTCATGACCGCGTGGAGCAGACAGAAAATATTGAGCGGTCAGAGGTACCCTCTTCGCGTGAGTTAGGGGTAGATCCAAAGTCAGGCAGGAAGGTAATCGTAAGGCTTGGCCGTTTCGGTCCGCTGGCTCAGATAGGTGACCAGGAAGAGGATGGCGAAAAGCCCCAGTATGCAAGCTTACGTAAAGGGCAATTTATCGAAAACATTACCCTGGAAGATGCCCTGGAGCTATTCAAGCTGCCTCGTGATGTGGGGATGTTCGAGGATAAAAAGGTCGTGGCCGCCATCGGGCGCTTTGGCCCCTACATTCGTCATGATAGTAAGTTTGTCAGTCTGCCTAAAGAAGATGATCCTCACAGCGTAAGTGAGGAAAGAGCGATAGAGCTCATCCTGGCTAAACGAAAGGCAGACGCCGAGAAGCATATCAAATCATTTGATGAAAATCCGGACGTACAGATACTTAATGGCCGGTGGGGACCCTATATTAAGGTAGGCAAGAAGAATGTGAAAATTCCTAAAGACAAAGATCCTAAGGAACTCACGCTGGAAGAATGCCTGGACCTGGCCGAAAAGACCCCGGTCAAAAAAGGAAGAAGTAAAAAGAAATAGAACGAAAAAGCCCGTGTAAAACGGGCTTTTTTTATGTAAGGTTTTTTGCAGAATGCTATGTTTTGCAACAAGCTTGGTCCATCCCTACTCTTTTTGATTCTTATAACAATCTTCTACTGACAGAAAGATAGGGTGACGGAAGGATTATTTTTAAAAATAAATACTTACGGAAATTACCATGCTAAACCTGGGCAAGGTTTCCGCTACTTATGTACACAGTCAGTAAAAGATGTTCAAATTAAATTCACTAAAATTTTTATATTGTATATGAAGTGTTTTTTGAAGCATTTTATCATTTTAAACGCGTATTCTTTCCCATGTAAGAAAGGATAGGCGGAAAGCGCTAAAGTGAATTTGAATATGGGCCAATCATCATCACGCTTTTTAGACTTTGGAAGCCTGCGTAACAGGATTATCCTTAGCCTCACCGTAATGGGGGGACTTACCCTTATCTACATATTTGTTACCGCCCGGCAGGCGGACCTCATTGAGGAAACGGCACTACAGCAGCATACCATTTACCAGCCCGGAGCCAAGGCAGGAGAGCGGGCAGCCAAAGGCCTGCATAAGTCCACCCTGATGCTCACTACATACCTGCAGTCAGGCGAAGAGACCTACCGGGTGCAGTGGGAAGCTGCCTGGGAAGAAGACATATTCCCTGCGGTAGCCACGCTTAAGAATCATCGCGGGTCGCTTGTACAAGCTGAGGCTGAGCGCATCTGGCGGGGTATGGAAAAGAAACTGAACCAGCTGCGCCGCAATCAGGCTGACCTGATAGAAAGCGCTCAGAATGACCTGGTCAGAGCTGATTACTTCGAAAATAATGACTCAGCCCTATCTATTACCCAGAAAAACCTGCTGAATAACCTGGATGAGCAGGTAGTACCGGCAAGCATAGACCTCACTTATCGTGCCCAGCAGTTGGGGGCCCTCTTCACTGAGATAGACGAGGAAAAGCACGCCAGCCTGGAGGACATCATACTGGTACTCGATATCATGGCCTATATTGTCATGGCCCTCTGTGTGGTCCTGTCAATCGCATTTGGTATATGGATCGTGCGCGCCGTTATTATGAGCATCTACCGTATCTCTAAAACGCTCAAAGCACTCAGTAACGGTAACCTGCCAGAGCCGATGCCCCAGGAGCGCAACGAAACGCGCTACATAATTAAGCAACTTAATGCCCTTATCATGCAACTACGAAACGTGCAGCATTTTGCCACACTTGTAGGTAAGCGCGAGTTTGATAATGACATAGTGGTATTCAATAACGAAGGTGTGCTGGGTGAATCACTGGCAGGGATGCGAAGCAGCCTTTCCCAGGTGGCCCGGGAAGACCGTCAGCGCAACTGGGTTAATGAGGGCCTGGCGCAGTTTGCCGACATTCTGCGCAATAAAGATAATATCAAAGAGCTGTGCGACGAGGTCATCGTACAGCTAACCAAATACAGTGGCGCCATCCAGGGGGGTATTTTCCTCGTGAAAGATGAGGAAGAGAACGAGCCCTACATGGAACTGATAAGCTGCTATGCATTTGAGCGCCACAAAAAGACCGGCACACGAATACATAAAGGGGAAGGGATAGCCGGACAAAGCTGGCAGGAAAATGATACCATCATCATCACCGAGGTTCCGGATAGCTACATTAACATCCGTTCAGGCCTGGGGCATGCTAATCCCAAAGCAATACTGGTAGTGCCTTTGGTGTATAACGAGGAAACAATCGGCGTAGTGGAACTGGCTTCTTTCAAGCCCCTTGAGGATTATCAGGTTGAGTTTATACAAAAACTTAGCGAAAACCTTGCTGCCTCTATTGCCACTACCACCAATAATGAGCGTACCCGTAAGCTGCTGGAGGAATCTCAGGAGATAACCGAACAAATGCTGGCTCAGGAAGAGGAGATGCGCCAGAATATGGAGGAACTGCAGGCTACGCAGGAAGAGATGCGCCGCACACAAAATGAAATCAGGGACAAAGAGAGCAATCTCAATGCGCTGATAAATAATACGAATGACACCATTTTTGCTATAGACAGAGACTACTGCATTACGGTAGTTAATGACACGCTCCGCAATAAGTATAAGAAAGCGGGCATAGACCTGAAGGCAGGCGTGAATATACTGGAGGTACTGCCTGCAGACCAGCGTGCTAAATGGAAGGAGCGCTATGACCGCGCCCTTTCCGGTGAAAGCTATAAGCAATTTGAAGAGCGCATGCTCGACGATAAGCTACAGGTGGTGGAGACCTACCATAACCCTATCATGAACGTGGAGGGGAAAGTAATCGGTGTATCAGTGATTGCCCGTGATGTAACGGACATTGTGCAGGTGCAACGCGAACTGGAGCGTAAACAGGGTATCGTCAACTCGGTGATCAATAATACGGATGACACCTTCTTTGCCATTGACCAGGACTTCCGCATTACTATCGTGAATGAAACGCTTAGGAAGCGCTTTGAATCCTCAGGTATGGACCTTAAGGAAGGCGATCATATACTGGAGATCCTGCCGCAGGAATCGGTTGAGTTCTGGAGAGAACGTTATCAGCGTACCCTTAATGGTGAAAGCTTTACCGAAAATCAGGAACGTAAGGTGGGAGATAAATCCCTCTATATAAAGGTGTACTACCAGCCCGTGTACGATGAAAACGGTAAGATCACCGGTGCCTCTGTCCTATCCAGGGATATCACCGAGTATCGTGAGGCCCTGGAAGAAAAGGACACCCGCGATAAAGAAATAGCCAAATTGAGAAAGGCCCTGGGAGTAGAAACCAATAAAGGGAATAAGATCAAAAATGGCCGGCTGGATAATGATGATAAAGCAGAGGCGACTAACTGGAAGATAAACCAATATTAAGTCGCTCAGAGAAATAGAAATCAATGGCCCGGTAAATAATTGCCGGGCCATTTTTGTATTCAGCCAGTTGACATGTATACTCATACATGAACGAATAAACTTTAACTTATGAAAAACCTGGTGGTACTTAGTGGTGCAGGGATTAGTGCGGAGAGCGGCATCCCTACCTTTCGCGATGCAAATGGTCTGTGGGAGGGGCACGATGTAATGGAAGTAGCCTCACCTCAAGGCTGGAAGCGTGATCCTGAACTGGTTCTGGACTTTTATAATCAGCGCCGGAAAGCGGCCCGGAAGGCTGAACCCAACGAGGGCCATAAATTAATCGCCTCTTTAGAAGAGCATTTTGAGGTACAGGTCATCACGCAGAATATAGATAACCTGCATGAGAGGGCAGGTTCTACGAAAGTTCTTCATTTGCACGGTGAAATATTCAAATGTCGCAGCTCGCTGGATGAGCACCTGGTATACGACATGGAGGGTGATGAGATCATGCTGGGTGATAAGTGCGAGAAGGGCTCTCAGCTCAGGCCGCATATCGTATGGTTTGGCGAGATGGTGCCCATGATGGAACCCGCGGCTGCCCTGGCTATGAAGGCCGATGTATTTGTGGTGGTAGGCACCTCACTAGTAGTATACCCCGCTGCAGGTCTTGTAGATTATACCGCACGAAATACCCCCATATTTGTGGTAGACCCTAATGTGCCTGAAGTTTATGGCCGTGAAGATGTGACGGCTATACAGGAAAATGCCTCTACGGGCATGAAAAAACTCAAAGATATTTTACTTGAAAGATACAGGTAAATACACGGCATATCACAGTAAGTAGCGCTGTAGTACCTCGCCAACAAAATAAGCGAGAAACGCGGCAATGCCACCAAGAGAAAGAGTCTCAGCAATGGCCCTGAACCGGTTAGTACGGGTAGCTACTGCTTTCAGGTTGCCCACTACTATAAGCCCGATACCGGTGGCAATGCAAGAGTAGAGGAACAAGTTGCCCTTACCCAGATCAAAGATAATAGCTGCCAGGTAACTGAGCAGGGGGATAAGCCCAATGGCAATGAAAGACAGAAAGGTAGCCGTGGCTGTTTGGATAGGTGCCTTGTCGTCTTTGGCCATCTCCAGCTCTTCTTTCATCATGGTATCCACCCACACATCATCATTGGAAGTGATCACTTCCACCACCTGCTCGAGCAACTCCCCTTTAAACCCTTTAGCGGCGTAGATTTCGCGTATCTCCTCTATTTCTTTCTCACGAAGATTCTCTATCTCCCAATATTCAATCTCACGGTGCTTATCGTAATCTTCATGTTCTGCTTTTACAGACAGAAAATTACCTACGGACATGCTGAAACCGTCTGCAATAAGATTCGCAAAACCGAATATAAGCACCCACTTCAGATCTGCATTGGCCCCTGCTGCACCGGCTACCACAGCAAAGGTCGTAATGGCTCCGTCGATTCCCCCGTACACAAACTCGGAAATGTAAGCCCTGTCGAACAGAAAGAGTTTCTTACCCGTGTGCAGCTTATCTTCTATCTTTTGCATGAGGCAAGATAAAACCACTTAGCCATTAAGCAAAAAAGAAAAAGGCTAGTCCTCTATCATACGCTCGCTGCGGGGCTTAAATATACTCCCCACTATGCCTGAAAGCATCCCTTGGGGCAAAATCTTACTCATGACCACTCCCAGTCCATTGGAAAAACCGGGCACTATGACTGCTTTACTTTTGAATAGTCCTTTTATGGCGATATCTGCTACTGCCTCCGGAGCCATCATGATCGAGTTGGCCTGCTTACTGATGAATCCGGCTCGACTGAAAAAATCACTGTCAGTAGGGCCGGGACAGAGACAACTGACGTTAATAGGCGAACGGCGCAGTTCATGGCGCAAAGCACGGGTAAAAGAAAGTACAAATGCCTTGGTGGCAGCATATACGGCAAAAAACGGGATAGGCTGATAGCTGGCCGTACTACCTACATTCAGTATGTGAGCACTGCTGAAGGTGTGCATCTTTTCAAGGAAAGCGTGGGTCAGAGACACCATCACATCCTGGTTCAGGTGCATCATACTCAGTTGGCTCTGCAGGTCTTTTTCTTCAAAAGGCCCCCACTCCCCTACGCCCGCATTATTGATAAGGATACGCACAAAGTACTCATTCGCATGGCACCAGTCCAGCAGCGTATCTACGGCTCCTTCTTCCAGCAGGTCCAAAGGCAGGTACTCTACTCCTACCCGGAACTCCTCCCGGATCTCAGCCTTCAGCTCCCTGAGCTTGTCTTCACTTCGTGCTACCAGCAATACGTTCAGCCCTTCTTCGGCTAGTCTTCTTGCCATTGCTGCGCCAATGCCTCCGCTGGCGCCGGTTATGAGTGCGTAATTCATTCGTCTAGTTGCGATAAATCCCAGGTTACTGCTTTATCATACTGCAGTGAACCCTGTCTTATGACCAATGGTGATGGGAAATTGTTATCATATAGCTGCCCCGTACCTAAGCCCTGGTGCATTACCGGTTTGTAGGAGGCCGTTAGCTGAGCAATGGCATTGAGGCCTATATTAGATTCCAGGGCGGACGTGATCCACCAGGTGATACCACGATCCTCTGCCAGGCCTATCCACTCGCGGGTGGCGGCTATACCCCCTACCAGGCTGGGCTTTAGCACTATGCCAAATGGCTTAACCTCATCCAGTAACTCAGCCCTCTCCTGCTTACTGTGAATACCAATAAGCTCTTCATCCAGTGCTACGGGGACCGGGCTACTCTGACAAAGGTCAGCCAATATTGCGCGCTGGCCCGGTTTTATGGGTTGCTCGATAGAGTGAAGATCGTACCTTGCCAGACTTTTGAGTCTCTCGGGGGCTTCATCCGGGGAAAATGCTCCGTTGGCGTCTACCCGCAGGATCAGTTCACTGGCCGGGAGGCGTTCCCTGATGGCATCCAGCACATCCTCTTCCTCTGCACCATCAATAGCGCCTATCTTCATCTTAAGGCAGGTAAAGCCCGCAGCAAGTTTATCCTCCATCTGCTGCAGCATAAAAGGCTTATCCCCCATCCAGATCAGGCCGTTAATAGGGACACGGGGCATGGCCTCAAAAGCTCCGGGCAGGATGCTTCGCCTCCCTCCATGCAGCAGGTCCAGCAGGGCGGTTTCTACGGCAAAGCGAAGGCTCGGCCACTCATCCGGTACTATGCTGGCTGCCACTTGTAAAGCGTCTGCTTCATCGGCAGGATACGCCAACTGCCCCATCAACCGGGTGAGACGCTCCAGGTGTGATTCGATATCCGGCCGGTGGTCTATACTTAGACCGGGAAGCGGGCCAGCCTCTCCAAGGCCATACGTATATGGCTCCTCCTCCCGCCATACCTTTAGTATCCACGTATCGCGGCTGCGCATAACACCGCGACTTGTACCGGCGTCAAAGGTGAAATTAAGGGTGTATCTTTTCCAGGATGCCTGCAGACTCATAATCACTCGTTTTTCAGAGGCCAAACTTAACATTTGTAGAGGATTTTTTTACCTCTTTGCTATATATGGACTACCTTTGCGGCCCGACTGTTACGTCCATGCCAGATATGCCAAAACGAAAGACGTAACCGCAGTGAGTAAATCACTCATTGCCAGATATAAGTGGACTATCCACTATTAATTTTTTTACGGATAAAATTTTTACTCAATGGCGCAAAACGAAGACTTTACTATAGATGTGGTAGTGGAGATACCCAAGGGAAGCCGCAATAAGTACGAGTACGACTATGAAAAGAAGATGATCCGCTATGATCGTATGATCTTCTCTTCTATGCACTACCCGGCAGATTATGGCTTTATTCCTGAAACTCTTGCTAAAGATGGTGACGCACTGGATGCACTGGTGCTGGTATCTGAGCCTACCTTCCCCGGCTGCCTTATAGAAGTGCGCATCATTGGCCTCTTCCGTATGGAAGATGAGAAGGGCCCCGATGCCAAGCTGCTCTGCGTGCCTGTACGCGACCCTATCTGGAATAAGCTTCACGCACTTGAGGAGGTGAACGAACACCTTATCAAGGAGATCGAGCACTTCTTCCAGGTATATAAGGACCTTGAAGAAAAGAAAGTGGGTATAGAAGGCTGGGAAAACAAGGATGCCGCCATCAAAGCTTACCACGAAGCGAAGCGTTTCTACGAAGAGAATAAGCAAAAAGAAGCCGCAGAATAATCTTTGTGCCTAAAAGGCAAATTATTGTGAGGTATCACAAAACCTTCTATATTTGTGACCTCATTTTGCTCCCATAGTTCAACTGGATAGAATACTAGATTCCGGTTCTAGCGATAGGGGTTCGACTCCCTTTGGGAGCACAATGCATGACAAGCCGATCTTGAAAAGGATCGGCTTTTTTGTTGTCCCATCCACTCAACCGTGCATGCTAAGGTCCCCTGTTACTTATATTAAAGCCACCTTCACAGCCATTGCCGGGCAACGAGGCTGGGACGCCTAGTCCGGGATCCGTCAACTATGAAAAGCAGAGGCCAATCTCACAGCCGGATGGATTAACAGCAAATGTCAATTACAGACCTCGCTGCCATTCTAAAGGGGACACTTTAAGCTGACCTATCAGCTAGTGGTAGACGGGCCCCGGCTCGGAGGCCGGGGACGGAGCTTTAAGTTCGCTTCACCACAATCTCCGGATCGTGCCATCGCTTGTCCGGGAGCTAAGCTTTAAGTTGACTTTTGAGGAAAACTCTTCCTAGATTCGTACCTTCAATTAAGCTATGCCCACACATGCAGACTTTCTACGTCTACATCATTACCAATAAAAACAATACAGTTCTATACACCGGATTCACTGATGACGTATTCCGAAGAAGCCTGGAACATAAGGAGAAGTTGTATAAAGGCTTTACTGCCAAGTGGAACTGTAATAAAATCGTTTACTATGAAACATACTATGATGCAGATGAAGCCATTAGACGAGAAAGACAGCTTAAACGCTACCTCCGCAAGTGGAAGGAAGAGTTGATCGATAAGAAGAATCCGGATTGGAAGGATTTATTCGAAGAAATGCTTACTTAACCACCATTCCCGGGCTTAGACCCGGGATCCGTCAGCAATGAAACACAGAAGCAAGTCGTACAGACCCTCTCGTTACAGCCATTCCCGGGCTTGACCGAGGACGCCTAGTCCGGGATCCGTAAGCAATGGAATGCGGCAGCCAATCTTACCGCCTGATGAAGAAACAGCGAATGCCTCTTAGGAGCCTTGCTACCATTCCGATGGGGTCGCTTTAAGTAGACATTAAGCTAGTAGCAGACGGGTCCCGGATCGCGCTATCGCTTGTCCGGGAACGGAGCTTTAAGTTTACTTCACCCCCCTCTACCCTGTCCAGCATGTACGTCCTCATCTGGCTGCCATCGTAGCGGCTGATGCCGTTTTCCGTCGCAAACCACACAAAGCCCGCATCGTCCTCGACTATATCAAACACCTTAGAGCTCTTCAGCCCCTCCCTGATGCCCAGGTGCTGAAACTTAATCTCCTGCGCCATGCCCAACACAGGCAGCAGCACCAAAACAAGAAAGACGATGACAAACGATCTGTACCCCATAATTTCAGACCCGTAAAGTAACAATTTTTAAGGTATTTGGGGAGGGGGTGCGGTGGGGATTGTGGGGATGGGTAATGGAGGTGGGTTTGGGCGTGTCCCGGCCTCCTTAGGTCGGCCGGGCCGGGCTCAAGTCTATCCGGCTTTCGACGGACCAGTCGCCTGCCCCCGCACAAGGCCAACACGGGCTCCGACAATGGCTCTATCCCTCACGCGGGGTTGGGAATTTGATGTGAAAAATTTAATAGAGATAAATAAGATATCTGTATAAATTAGCACAAATGGAAACAA
This sequence comes from Roseivirga sp. BDSF3-8, assembly GCF_041449215.1. Taxonomy (NCBI): domain Bacteria; kingdom Pseudomonadati; phylum Bacteroidota; class Cytophagia; order Cytophagales; family Roseivirgaceae; genus Roseivirga; species Roseivirga sp. BDSF3-8. The sequence continues at coordinate 5,100,429 of NZ_JBGNFV010000001.1, forward strand.
ACAGTAAATATGGATATATTTCTTAGTTGGTCTGGTCCAAAAAGTCAAAAAATAGCAGAGGCACTAAAAACATGGATTCCTACAGTTATCCAAGTAACAAAACCATTCTATTCGTCAAATGATATTGCAAAAGGTAAGAGATGGAGTAGCGAAATTTCATTTAAACTTGAGCAGGCTGGTTTCGGCATTTTGATAATGACTGATGAAAATACCACAGCACCTTGGATACTTTTTGAAGCTGGAGCAATCTCTAAAAACATAAACACGGGTAGAGTATGCACTTTTCTTTTTGGTATTAAAGAAACAGACCTCCAAGGACCGTTAAGTCAATTTCAGAATACAAAATTTAATAAGAATGATGTTTTTAAGCTGCTCAAGGATATAAACCGCGAATTGAAAGTGCCTTTAGAAGATAAGGTTCTTGAAGTTACTTTTGAAAAGATGTGGCCTGATTTAGATTCTCAAATCTCCAATATATTAGATTCAACACCCCATGAAGGTCATGAAGAAATAAGAACCGAAAGAGATTTACTAGAAGAAATATTAAGACATACAAGATCTATACAATATAAACATCTCTTCGCGCGAAGCTCTAACAATTTTGAAACTTGGATGGGTGAAGAAAAATCCAAAGTAATATTTGATGAAAACGCGAAGGCAATAGTTTTCCTAAAAGACAATAACGAGGAATATTTTATAGAATTAGGGAGCCTTGGAAAAACAGGACGGATTCTAGATTTTATGTTCCAGATAAATACAAAAGCATGGGCTACAAGTAGACATTTAAAGGGGTTTATTGATTGCCTAGAAGAACTATCAAGTGAATATTTCGATAGTAATGCTCAAGGAGTTATTTGCCCACAAGGTAAAACAAGAAATATAGATTGGAAAAATAGAACCTACGGTGACACCTAACTCTCCTAATTAAGTACATTTAATTAAATAGCAAATGAAAAAGCGTTATGTATATTTAATGGTAATGATAATCATAATTGCTCCATGGTTAATATTACTTTATTTTTTCCATGACAGAAATGTTTCAAGTGATATGACTGAATGGAATAATCTAGGTGGTTTTATAGGTGGTGTAACTGCTTCTATCGCGACTCCTTTTACTCTATTATTGATATTTTACTCATTTTTGTCCTAACCCCTTAAAAATAGGACTAAGATTCTACAAGTTGAGTTGTTAGTTTTAGCTTACCATCTGTTGTCTGTTCCAGTGGCAAGTTACGTAGTTTCTTGGCGCTGTTTGTTCTTTTAAGGAACTGACTGGGCGCTTGTTTTCCAAGGCTGCCATGTAGACGCTCGTGGTTGTAAAAGTTCATAAAGCGATTGAAGGTCTCCTTTGCTTCCTGCAGGTCCTCGAACTCATATTTTGAGCATACGGCGCTTTCTATGATGGAATGAAAGGACTCAATATAGCAGTTCTCCTGCGGTGTAGCTACATGCGTGAACTCATGCTCGATGGCCATTTCCTTTAGGTATTCCCGAAACAGCCCTGCCTCAAACTGACTACCGTTATCGGTTCGTAAGGTTGCTTTTTCAGGTAACTGGTAATGGTAAAGTATTTCTTTCATTAGTTCGATCACCTGGTGCTTGGTCACGCTCCAGGCCAACCTGTAGCCTAATACTCCCCGGGAGTATACATCCAATACGGTAATTAGCAGCGCATTACGATGCTGACCGTGAATATAGATATACTTGATATCGGTCTGCAGGCATTGAAAAGCTGCTTCCGGGCTAGGAAGAAGATCCTGAGCAATGCGTTTGCCACGTTTGTTGCGCCTAATGCGCTGACTGAGCAAGCGAGCCTGCTTCATGAGCCGATAAACTTTTTTCTCGTTGATAACGAGCCTTTCGGTGTTTTTCAACCAGGCCGCTACCTTCTCATAACCATAATCAATAAACTCCTGGCTTAAGAGCCATTCGATCCGCTCCAGCACATAGGCATTGCTGTAAAGAATACCATCATGGCTCAGGGTATGTTGGCTTACTTTACGCCCTCTCTTGCCTGTCTTGGATTGATAGTAATAAGAGCTTCTACTCAGGCCACATAAAGGCAGCACTTTATATGTAGCATAACCCAGGTTAATATACTTTTGAGCAATCATGAGCCTGTACGCTTTTTGGCAGTGCTTTTTTTTAAAAGCTCTTCTTTAATGCGCAGGGCCAGCTCTTTTTCAGCCAGCATCTCTTTTAACTGCTGGTTTTCCTTTTGCAAGCGCTTAAGCTCAGGGTCTACTTTATAATGCTTGCTGGCTAGGGCATCTATGCCACCAGTATCATACTTTTCCTTCCATTGATAGAAAGTATTGCTATAGATACCGTGCTTGCGGATGGTGGCTGTAATGCCTTCCTTTTCTGCTTCTAAAAGAATCTGAAGCTTCTGTTCAGCGGTCCAGTGTCTTCGTTTCATTTGAGATACAAGTTAGTAAAGTTAACTTGTAGAATTCATTGTCCAGTTATTTAGGGGGCTAAGAAGTTTTTACTTCAGCAAAGTTTAGAAAAGCAAACTATTCGTGATTCTAGAATAAAGGAGTTCGAATCATATTTCTTTGAACTTTATCGTCTTTTTAATCAATATCGTTTTGAACAGATGACATTTTGGAGACAAGAAGGTAATTCAGAAAAACAATGGATAAGAGGAGGCAAGTTTTTTATCGAAAAAAGAAGACTCATTCAAAGCCTTATCAATGAAGGAAAAAGCTTCAAAAATGCATTTAATGAAATTATTGAGCTAAATAATTTAAACTGGGAATATTATTTTAGATCCCTTGATTCCCTAATTATGTGGATTGAAGAAAGCGACATTTCTAATAAAACCCGATATATTTCTCTTTTAAAAAATTCTCTTACTAATGACGAAAAATACTTTATTATACATCTGAATGAACTTGATAAAAATTGGGGAAATGAATATCTTAATAAAAATATCACATTCCTAACAGGGGATATTAAATTTAACTATACATGATTCCAGAAAAACTCAAACAATTATTTGAAGTAATTGGTGCAGTTTCAAATATCACTTCAATTTATATTAACATAAAAAGTATTAAATCACCTTTCCCAGTTAGTTCAGTTGAACAAGCTTTATCTCAATCACAAACCATAGAAAAAATATTACATGTATCCTTCATAAGGAAGCAAGTTGCTTGGCAAAAGCCTGATTTAGAGATTACGGATTGGTGTAAGAACAGCTTAATAGATCTTAGAAATAATTGTGACATGGAAAGTGATAATTTACTTAATAAAAGCGTATCAACTAATGATCATTTTCATTTTTTAGGTTCTTTATTGAGAAGTTATGGAAGTTATGCAGATGAGGCCTATAAAGACCTTGTTAATTCTGATAGGTCTAATAAATCACTTGAACAAGTATTAAAAAAATTCAGAAAAAACTCCTATCCAATAATCATAACTCTAATATTTTCTTTAAAAGATGGAAATACAAATAAAAGCGAAAGCCTCAAAAAATTAGAGGTTGGTCTTAAAAACTCTAATCTAAAAATGCAACAGGTTATTCCAAAATGGAATGTCAGTTCCACTAATTAGAAACACCTCTAGCAAAGTCAGAAGGTGTTAGTGTCAGGTGTTCATTGCTTATTGTTCGTTGAAATTTCAAGTGAATAGCAGAACAGCTCCAATAGAGCATCAAGGTAGCCCCGACAGAGCCTCGGCCTGTGCTGCGGTATACATCCGGAGGTCGGTTTGTGGCGTGCTGCGGGCGGGACATACGCTGGTAAGCGCACGGTACGGTGGTGTATTATAGGCATTGTTCTACGCCGTTCCCGTATGCGGTACCACCGAATGTCGGACCACCGAATGTCGGGCCACTTTCGCATAGTCTTTCGTATTCCAAATTTACCTTCCCAGGCCGGAAGGGGGACTTACTTTGGTGTTTAGAGGCAGCGCAAAAGCAAACTTAATGCTCCGTCCCCGGGCATGATCCACCGGGGTTGAAAATCCGACTACTGGCGGACCCGTTGGCTATTTGCACCCTGCTGCCTTAAAGAGGCCCCGGCAGAATGGCAGGGAGGTCTTGAATTCACATTTGCTCAGAAATTAATAACCGTGTCCACACCCGTCCTAAACGATTTGAAATGAGGTATAAATCATTCTTTTTGGTTCCTATTCGCTGATTTTTTGCTGATTTCAAAATCAAGCCCCCCTAATATTATTAGACGTAAATAAGCTTAATTGTATTTCTGCAGGTGTGTCTTCCCTAAAGCTTGGCCTGTCCAGCCATTTATATAGGTCTAATTTAAGGAACAAGCTTACTCTAAGGAAGGTGACCAAATTGGACAGATGCCAGTTGAATGCTGCTTTCTGTTTCAGATATTTGAGTAGTAATATCACGATCATAGCCGTCCATACCTGAATGAGCACAGCGTTGGGGCTGGTGCCTATAAATGACTTTATCTTCAGGTTTTGCTTCACCTGCTTAAAGAACACCTCGATCTCCCATCGGCTTTTATACAAATCAGCAACTGTTTTTGCTTGCCAGTCGAAGTTATTGGTCAGGAAGGTGAGCTCCTTTTGCTGTATGCTGTCCCAAACACGTACCAGCCTGAGTTTACCCGGATACGCTTCTGCCGACCGGGGACTTTTAAGGCAAATATCCCGGTCACTGATGATGTCTGTAGCCTTGTAACCATTGATGGCATAATCAGCTATCAGTTGTGCTTTCAGGTTACTTTTGGCTCTGATCACAAAATACACCCTGGTGCTGTCCAAATCGTTTAACCACTTGAAGTCCAGGTAAGCCCGGTCTGCTACCAATACACTACCACTGGGTATATTTACTGTCCTTGCAGCCTGAATATCATGCTGTTTGCCTTCTGTCATGTCGATAAAGGCAGGAAGACAGCCGTCATAGTCCAGTAAGGTGTGTAGCTTGACAGCCCCTTTTCTACTGCGGAAATGGGCCCAGTCAAAGGCCTGCAGCGATAAGGGAACTGTAGTGCTGTCCAAAATAAACACCTTACGCTTCAGGCGTTTCATACCAGTCCGTTCGAAGGGCTGTCTGGACTGAAGGTGTGTCTGCAACTCATAGTAAAAGTCTCGGAAGACCTCCCAGGACCGATGCTTGTTCATGTAAGCAATAGAGGACTTACTGGGGACTCGATCAATACCCAAATGAACGATGTTTTTTGACATAGCTTTCATGCCCTGCACCACATCTCTAATTGAGTCTGCTTTTGCCAGATGGCAAAACAGCATCGATATAAGGTGGTGACGAGTGCTCAAACCTTTGCTGTGCTTGTCCGAATGATGATGTTGGATTATTCTTCTAAAGTTAGCCGTGGGAAGAAGGCTGATTATCTGACTGAAAAGTGTTACTTTTGACATGACTGGATATATTATTGATTCACTACCTATAATATAAGGCAACTGCGGTTGCCTTCCAGTCTTTTTTCCCTCTCTAGTATTTATTTAGGACAGGTGTGACCGTGTCATTAAAACCATTAGAACATTAAAAAAACCTGGAAGCTACATGCCTTCAGGTCTTTTATAAAAATTTGTACTTATAGCTGTATAGTATTGCTCACATCAAGCATATACCATATACTACCTGCCGAAGCCACCTCCACCACTGGAATAGCAATTATTTGCATTTTGTGTTTGTTCTCTCCAGGTACAAATCGATTGTGATTGACCATTAACGTTAGCTATTTTTAAAGTGACCTGGCCATAATTTTCATTTGCATATTGAAACACAACGGCATTATCAGAGTGGTACTCATTGGCAGAAATAGTGACAACGGCAAAATCTACAATAGATTGATCATGTATAACCCAGACTTCAATAACACGATCAAAGGAAGTCGTATGCCCCCCGGAAGACACATAAACTGAATATTTGTATTGATTAGTTGAGCCAGTGCATTGACTTTCAGCCAATAATACAGGGGTCAAATAACAGGTGTTTTGTTCAACGCTTGCATTGGCTGAACTCCCGGTAAATGAGAAAGAAATGAATGCAAAAAATAGAATAAATAAAGTTTGGTTGAATTTAATCATAATGTATTTTTCCATACAAAATAGAATAATAATTGAAAATTTAAACTATTATTCCAAAGTTACACTCTATTATATTCAATAGACGCATGAAAGCGTAACCAACCTCGCAAATAGTAAAGGCCCCGTTAGCGGAGATGTAAAAGTACCTGCTACAGAGTATCCAATTGCATGGCATCTTCTTAAAGAGCGGCCATGTATTAAGCCCGGGGATAAGTGCTTTAAACAACCGCCAACTTAATGCTCCGTCCCCAGACGAAACCGGGGCCGCCCAGACCCGGGATCCGTTTGCTACTTGCACTCTGCTGGCTTAAAGAGTCCCCACCCGTTTAGCAGACAGTCTGCTAAAAGCAGTGGCGGGTGGATAGCTTATCTGCTATTCGATGGGGACCATTGCATGGCGCCCTCCTGCAGAGTGCCCACGGTATTCTCCTTCGTCGAAACCGGGGATAAGTGCTATAAACAACCGCCAACTTAATGCGCCATTTCGGGGACGCCTGGTCCGGCCTTTGAGTGTGGTCGCTCAGGGCTGTTCGCTCGAAACGGTTACTCAACGATATTGACAAACCCCACCCCGTAACCATCTTAATTTCCCCTGGCACGAACAGAATACTTTTAGTATATTCGTATCAGGCTAGAAGCTATTCAAAAATTGAACATTTTTAAGAGCCTCATTTCTTTGCAGCTTCTACTCCCCCTTCCTTTTCAGGAAAATCAACCTCCTTCTTCTCCGTCGCTGGTCCGTTGCTTCTCCGTTGCAACTCCGTTAATTCTATAGCTATCCTTCGGTATAGGTTCGTCTAAGGCAGGCCTTGGCCGTTATTGTACATATCCAATAGAGCGCTAGCCACATGAGTATCTGAATAAAACTGACTTTTCCCGCCTTAAGCGTTCATCTTTCAGGTGCCCAATCCCTCATCACCTAAACAGCATGGATAAGCTTTTGAAAATGGAAGGACAATGGTACCTCGTGGGGAAACCAAACGGTACAAGGACATACTCCTGTCTTTCGTACCGTTTTTTATTTTTCGTGATTCCCTGCCGAACAAGAAGATGACAGGGGTAGTTGCGCAATGGATAGCCGGGTATCCATTTACGCAGGATACGCCATAACCGCTAATTGGCACTTTTTACTCATGGGTTGCTACATCTCTTTTAAATTCACTTTCTTTGCAGCAATGCGCTCATTTAAATCAATATTACCACACTGTGCGATCTTGTTGGCCGTATGTCTGGTCTTTCCGCTTTCGTCGTACGGGCAGGACGTCAGGCGCTACACGGGGCCCTTTCAGGCAGAAGATTATTCAGGAAAAGCTGATTTTGGGTACTACATACAGGAAAATGACACCATCCTGGAAGGTCCCTTTCAGCTACAGCGCTCAGACCTTGACCCTCTCCTGACCGAAGGAAGCCAGTATTTTTCATTCAAAGGCGGCTATAAAAACGACTTACCTATTGGCAACTGGCAATTCCAGTTCGGGGATTTTCAAGCCACTGAAAATGCATCACTCGTTGATTATCAGTACAACGTAAAGGTAAAAGGCGCCCTGCTCGAGGTTTCCGGGGAGGTTGGCAATGGCAAGTTTCAGGGGGAGTGGACGCAAACGGTTAAGCGATTAGAAAATTCAAACGTAGATACCACCCTTTTCCTCAGCACCATACAGTTTAAGGACGGATATCCGCAAAAGAGCTTTCGTATTGAAGATGATGAGAAGGTGCTATTGGGGCGCGTACTCAGAGACGGACTGGCCCATGATGTATGGGAACTATATGATAAGAAGGTTCCGGACCCCATAGAGTACTGGCACTTTAATGAGGGGAGGCTGGAAAAAATTGTAAGCAGTCGAAACGGTGAGTCCGAATCTTTGGAAATATTTGGCAGTAACATCGAAAACGCCCAAACCATTGATCTGGATGAACGCTATGCCAGGATCCTGGCCCTGCGTTACGCTACCGATGAGGGACCCGAAAGCAGTACCATCGGTTTACTCACCGAAAATGCCGCTAATTATCAGAAGCTGGATAATGTATATACTGCATTAGGAAAGCCGGTTTTCATTTCTGCCTTTAAGGTGCAAGTGGCTCACTTCCCGCTCGATAAGGCGCAAAAGAAGCAGTTGGATGAGATCAGGGCGAATTTGAAAAAAGCAGAAGCAATAAGCAACGAGCTACTCAGCAATACGCAGCTTCAGCTCATTAAACTTACCGATGAGGAAGTCCTGTATCTGCTGTCATCGGTCAAAAGCTTAAATGAAGAACTTCAGGCTCCCATAAGCCAGCTTATCACCTATTATGAGGAAGACATCCTCCAGTTTGTACAAAAGGATAATGTTCTGAAGGCACTATGGCCTCAGGCCAAACCTGCCGCTATTGAGGTCACCTATAATAACGGCAATGATACGATTACGCGAACGTTCACCGGCCCCGGGGCAGATGACTTTACTTTCGACACTTACGATCTTTCTAATGTAAACCAACTGGCTCAATACACCTTTCAAAGTATCGACTCCATCCGGCGGGCACTAGATAAGAAGTTGATGCACCAGGATCGACGAAAAGACCTGGAGGATACCGAAGAAAGAATGATCGCCGAAATGACACATTTAAGCGGGTTCGTGGATTCCCTGAGCAATGTCGTTTCCGGTCCGTATCAAAATGCACTCCAGAGCATAAAAGCTACAGCCAATGGCATCCTTAAGCGCTATTCTGAGATGAAAGATGCAAACCCTGATAGCCAGCAGGCAGACCTGTTACTCACCTGTCTAAGCCAAATGGATGAGCTGGCCATCGCCGTTTCAACGCTCCCTGCCCGAGAGGAGGAAATACAGCAGGCATATACAAAAGAGGTCTGGAACCCCTTCACCTTCACGTATATGAATGAGAAGACCAAGAAGCCTATTACGTCTGCCTATCAAAACATACTCGTTCCCTATTTACTCGAAAAGATAAGCACTAACCTTTCCTGCGATAACGCTGAGACACTGCTCCGGTATAATGAGGCCATCTATCAGCGAACGCTGGATATGAAAGATGAAGGTACAGGAAAAGTAGAGCGAAAGCTCAAAAGAGAGCGAGACCCTCAGGAAGTACTACAGTTGTTTGACGTTCCATCATACATGGAGAAGATTGACGAATGAAGCGCCCCATTTATAAATTTCAATTAGTGCTGGCCCTTCTTATTACCTGTGCCGGATTACAGGCTCAGGCGCAAGACTCCCAGCCACCGGAACAGTCTGAATATAAAGAGCCGGTCACGCGGTTATGGATTAACACCTATGGAAACTTTCGTTTATCCAAAAGGCTGTTTTGGATCGCTCAGACCCACTTCCGGTTCCAGGAGAAGGGTGATACGCCCTTTGCAGGTCAGATTGCACAGGTCTATAACCGCCACGCGATCAGTTACCTGTTATCCAAGTCCTTTAATATGAGTGTGGGCGGGGTGCTGCGAGTCAATTTTAACACGCAGGATTCACCAAGCGGCAAAAGGTCTGTTCCCGAGTGGCGTATCTGGCACGAGTATCAGTTTGCCATGCCATTAGAGCGACTCATGGTCTATCATCGTATCCGGCTTGAGCATCGCTGGTCAAAGGGCTTTGCGGAAGGCAGTGAATACATTTTCAGAAACAGGTGGCGCTATATGCTGACGGTAAAGATTCCCGTAAACAAGCCGGTGCTTTCTCCCAAAACGTTTTACATCGCACCTGAGGCCGAACTGATCATGCAAAGTGGCGAACCGGTGGTAGATAGCCCTATGGAAGACCTGAGATTGCATACCTCATTCGGGTACATCCTAACCCCACGCCTTACCGTGGCCGCAGGGGTGATGTACTCACAAGGCCAGGAGCTTGCTGACGGAGCTTTCTATAACCAAAAATGGACTACGCGCCTCCATGTCTATTTTGCCCCCGATTTCAGAAAGGTCAAGAATAGGCTACCATCAATTCATATGAATGATTAAGGATAGCTATCGAGCATGAAAAAATACAGTAAAATCACCATCACCTCTGTGTTACTAGCCGTCGCTGTCGGCGTAGGGATATTCTATTTCTTTCAGGTAAAATCTCTCCAAAATGACCTTCTCCAGAGCCGTGAACGAGCCGAAATAGCCGAAGATGAACTGGTAGCGCAGAAGAAAGTACTTGGCATAGACTCGCTGCTGCTTGCCGGAAAACACGATGAAGCCCTTACAGCCTATAAAGCCCTTCAGACCAGCGAAAAAGGAACCACCAATGCCTTTATTGACCTGCGCATTGAGCTTGCTCAAAGGCTCATCACCTTGCAGGAAGAGGTAAGGGCTTTGAATTCAAGGGACAGGTATGCGATGGATTCCAGCGATACCCTTCAGACAGAGGATGCAGCCGCGGCCGATCGGGTCAGGCAATTAGACTCACTGAGCTTTGCCCTCACAAAAGCAAAGGCCCAGGTCGAAAACCTGGAACGCCAGTTCGTACAAAGGTCTTTTGGCGAATACCTTACCTTTACCAGCAGCAAAGGGAATAAAGTAGATTATGTAGGGAAAGTCGAAAATGGGAAGGCAAACGGAAGAGGCGTAGCCCTCTTCAGCACCGGAAGCAGGTATGAAGGTGAGTGGAAAAACAACATGCGCCATGGAAAAGGCATCTTTTACTGGCCCGATGGAGAGTATTACTCAGGCGAGTACAAAAACGATCAGCGCCACGGGCAAGGAACATACTACTGGCCCAACGGAGAGAAGTATACCGGTAGCTGGGAAAACAACGAGCGAAATGGAGAAGGCACCTTTTACGGAAAAGAGGGAGAGATAGTGGCTGATGGCATTTGGAAAGACGATGAACTGGTAAAAGCAGAAAATAAGTAAGATTCATATCTTTCCTGGCTGTTTTTTGGATGAAAGCCAGAGAGCCATTCGGGGAAGGTATTCTTTTTTGAAAGACTCCAAAATGCCCGCCTGATGTTGGGAGGCTTATTCTTATCACTGAAGGTCAGCAACTCAGGCAGGACTGGTTCAGTCCTTTCTGCTTTCAGGGTAGACCCGTCCTTCAGTTTTTTCGGCTGCCTTCTGCCAGTACACAGGCCCGGCCTCTGAGGGCAGGATTAATTCAGATACTTCAGTCGGCACCTCACCCAATCAGGGCTCGATCTGTTTTCTATCAAAGCTGTTGGCCAGCTTCCAAAGTACATTCACGAACCTGGGAAGTCTTCAGTAGACAAGGCCAATTGCCGGTTGAAAATGACCCTCGATAGTGTGAAATATATAAATTACCCCCACCAAAGGAGGGGGTTTTCAATGGTTATTACCCCCAAAGGGGGATAGGCAGTTATCGAATAGCGGGATATCTATATCCCCATCCTCTTTCTTATCTTCCTTCTCCTGATACTTAACATACCGCTTTATCTTTTCTTCATCTATGCCTACCGTACTTACAAAATAGCCTCGTGACCAAAAATGATTGCCCCAATAGGGTTTTCTGCGAAGACTCTTGAAGTTCTTAAACATCATGATCGCTGTCTTACCCTTGAGAATACCCATGAAGTCTGATACACTAAGTTTCGGAGGTATACTACATACCAAATGAACGTGATCTGGCTGAATGTTCAACTCTTCTACCTTGACCTCCTTCCATTCACATATCGTCTTTATCTTATTCTCCAACGTATCTGCAACAATATCACGAAGTATACGGTGGCGGTACTTCGGGGTCCATACTACATGATAGACACAATAGTAAAAGCTATGCGATAGCTTACGATACTTGCTCATTCCACAATATACCCCTACTGGCATAGCCCTCAAACATGACCACCGTCTAAGACGGTGGTTTTAATTCGATTAATAAAAGGAAATGATACCAGTTATGAGTACGGGAGCATTTCTTGATAGATCTTATCAGAACTTCCTTTAAGTTTAAAAGTACTTTTTCTAATTAATACCGGAGCCTAAAGCAGTGATCAAAATAAGGCCATACTATATTATTGCCGGCTGCTCCTGAGTAATATTTAAAAAAAAACTGCTTCATATTATTCATTTCTCATAGCATGAATAGGGTTTCTGAGAGCTGCTTTCAGCGTACCATAGCATGAACTTATGCCGGCAATCGTTATAATAAATAGAATGGGCAGAAGGAAAAGCCACCAATACATTTTTTGCTTGAACGCATAGCTTTCCAACCATTCATCTGTAATGAAATAGGCAATGGGGATACCTATAATACTGGCTACAATTACGAGTTGCAGAAAGTACTTTGCAAAAAGCGTAGAAATATTTCCTATAGTGGCGCCATATACCTTTCTGATACTTATCTCACGGGCTTTCTTCTGGGCCATAAACTTGGTCAGTCCAAATACCCCTAGTGAGGCCACCAGTATGGCTATGAATGTAAAAACGGAGAATATCCTGATGAATTGCTGATCGCTGGCATACTGATTGGCATAATAATCCTTCAGGAAGAAGTACTCAAATGGCTCGTCGGGAAAAAGACTTTGCCATTGAGCGCGTACACTTTCTACTAAGTCCCCCTGTCCGGCCTGGTTACTTTCTACTATAAAGTAGCCGGTGCGTATGTCAGTGAAAAAGGCCAGTGGCTCATACCCGGCCTTTGGTGTACTATGATGGAAGTCTTTTAACACGCCTGCCACTTCGTATTCGGCCACATTCCCCCCGCCATATATTACACCTACCTTTTCAGAGATTGCCTGGTCAGGGGTTTGATACCCCAGCAGACGAACCGCCTCCTCATTGAGCACAACCTGGCGGGCACTATATTCCTCATTAGCCGAGAAGCTGCTTCCTCTCAGAAACTCCACATCGAGTTGTTCCAGGTAGCCCGGCTCAACCCCTATTTCCTTTACATCCTTACCTTCTGCAGCTTTTTGTCCCATTCGAACCATCTTTTTTTGCCACAAATTGCGCTGGCCGGGTATGAAGGTAGTAGCTGAAACGGCCGTAATAGCAGAGTTATCAGACAGCCTGTCTCGAAATGTATTCAGATAGTTAATGAACTGGGTATGGTCTGAAGCCTTTTTTGGGGCGGTTATGACGAGTTTACCCGAAATTCGTATGCCAAGATCCTTATCCTGCATAAAGTCGATCTGCCTGTAGATGATGAGAGCAGACATCACTAATACAATGGTTATCACAAACTGGGTGCCTACGAGCACCTTCTTAAAACGCCCTCCACTTATACCGGAACGGAGCTTACCACTCAGGGCTTCACGCGGATTAATACCGGACAGTACTATGGAAGAATGGAAGCCGGTAAAGAAGGTACCGAGTATAACGATTAGGGCGACCTCTATCCAGAAGAAGGGCTTCAAATGCCAGTCTGTAATAATACTGACTGACAAAAACGCTGAAAACAAGGGAAGCAGCACGGCGTAAATGGCAATAGCCAAAGCCACTACAATAATGTTCAGCATGAAGGACTCCATGGCAAATTGCCCTGCCAGGCTATTCCTTTCGGCCCCTACTGTTTTACGTAAGCCTATCTCTTTGACCCTTTCTGTAGATAGAATGATGGAAAGATTTACATAATTGGTCCAGGCCAGGGCAAGGATCAGTATGGCCACTCCTGCCAGCAGTAGCACAATCCTGATATCCCCATTAGCGCGCGGTTCATTTGTCAGGTCAGAATACAGGTGGATTTTTTCTATGGGCTGTAACTTATACGCCTCAGCTATCCCCTCCTTTTCCAGTTGTTCACCACGCAGTTCCTGAATGTAATAATTGATATTCAGTTCCACGTCAGCAGGATCTGTACCGGGTGACAGGGCCAGGTAGGTATACCACTGCGGATGCCCCCACATATTCTCCATCATACCCGCTACCATTTCCGGAGGCATCTCCCCTCCCCCGAAAATGCTGTAGAGAGATTCATGAGAAAAGAGGAAATCAAACTCCAGGTGAGCGTTATCGGGATAATCTTCAAATACACCGTCTATCCGAAAAAGATGCTCGGCATTATCACCGGTATACACCAACGTTTGGCCGATTATGTCTTTTTGTTTCCAGCCACTACCATAATATTTTTCTGCCGCATGCTCAGAAATGAGGATAGTGCTGGGCTCACCCAGTGCAGTGCTACTATTCCCTCTGAGTAACTGAATGTCCAGGTAGTCGAGGGCCGGCTTATCGGCAAAGTATGCCTTACTCTCCTTAAAAACAGGACTTCCGGGACCCTGATCCGGAGAAAGAAGAAACTCTCCTACTGTAAAATGAAGCCTGAAGTACTCTTCGATACCAGCTACATTGTCATGAAGATGACTCCCCAGAGGCACGTCTGTATAGGCAGTCTCACTCTCTACCACACCTTCACGGCTCTTTGCAAGGGAAATACGATATAGCCGGTCACTATCTTCTGAAAACGTATCGAAGCTCAACTGATAGTGAACGTAATTTATGATCAGCAGAAAGGAAACGACTCCGCAAATAAGACCGAATATGTTTATAAACATAATCAGTTTATTTTTAAAGGTAAACCGTAACCAGAGTCTGATATTATTACTTAGCATGAATAACTAATTGGGCGTTTTAACTGATAAATCACAAACTATTAATCCCATAATTTCGGAAAAATTGTCTGCAATAAAATTTAACTCACGAGGATAACAGGTATGTTCAAAAACAAGGTTAGCAGGATACATGAAGCATCCCTTCTATGGCAAACTCTTTTATCTTGTTCAATAAAAGGGTACGCACTGCCTGAAATACCTCTTCTTCGGATTGGAACTTTATCCCCAGCTCTTCCTCCAGGTACTGACTGAAAATGCTAAGCACATGTGGATACTGCGCCCTGAAAATAGCCACCATATCATTCAGGCCATCTTTAACCGGGCGGGAATTATTGAAAGCATCAAGCACTATCCGGTATACCCCTACGCTAAATTTCCTGACATTTCCTTCCGGAAAAATACGATAGAGATAGGTTCTATTACCATAGCTGAATAAAAACTCCCCGAACTCCTCTTCGGTGAATTTTCTACCCGGTGCCGGAGCCTCTTCGTAGCTATCCATAAAAAGGTATGGGAAGTGACGGGCGGTAAGCTCTTCAAACGCATCATCCGGTCTGCCAATTAAGCTTTCGGTGCTCTCTGCTATGGTCAGTTCCTCCTGAGCCAGACGGTAATAATCCACCTGCCTTTTCGTCTCAAACAGGAATTTCTCTCTTTGAAATTGATGGTGAAGCTCTGCAGTATCAGCCTGGTCGGTAAGCAATTGAGTGACAGATTTTTCAAGCCGTTTAAAGAGACTTATTTCACCAGTCCATAGCAGGCAGTCCTGATACACTTCCGGTGAATGTGCCTTTAATAAATCCACCGTTACCTTAAACTCCTTTTGTAGCCAGACGTCAGCTAGCTGTCCGGAGCCGAAGGAGGCTATTCTGCCCGATGGCTTATCCGCGCCAGAAGCGCCGAGCCGTATATGGGGCACAGGAGATATATTCGTATGGTTCTCTTCGTGCTGCTGAAAATCTGCCAGAAAAGTGGCTGCTTCCATGTGGTGCCTTAACCGGTTAGCGTCCGTTAGAGCCGTATCCCGGCCCAGTCTGCGGATAAGGTAGTCCGCCACTTTTTCTGCCATTGCATGCCACTGTTTATCGCCCGTGCAGAGATAAAGTTCCTTAAAGAAATAGCCATACCCCGTCAGGCCGGACGCAAAAGATAGTGAGTGAGCCGGTCCCTCACTGGCCAGGATTTGAGTAATCTGCCTGGCCACCTCCAGGGGCTTTATCAATAGCTCATCATCTCCAAGTAACTTGTAAGCCTGCAGTCTGACCCAGACAATGCCGCTTGCTCCGGTCTCAAATCCATAGTTTCCATACCCTTCTTCTGTAGTCAGGTTCCTATAGTCCGGCCAGGTACTTGTTTCCTCATCATATACACTATCTTCATAGGCGAATATCTGCGGTAGAATCTCCCTGCAGCCATCGGACTCTAAAGCTGAGCACAATACATAGGCAATTCCTGAAGTTCCATACGCCAGACTGATACTTCCCTGGCGTTCATCCGTAGCAGGTGGCCACAGGATTCCCTCCGTGCCCAACCAGGCACTGCCCAGCAGGTCCTCTATCATGCTGGTAATCGGTGCCGAATTGGCTGTATCGATATTCTCTCCGGGCAGAGCAAGCAGGTTAAGTATACGGCCGGCCTGACCCCGGTACAGGGAGTAGTCCCCTACCGCTCTGTGGCGGATAAACTTATTACTTACCTGCTCCCCTCCTATCCTGATAGCTTCCCTGAGGTACTTCTCATCGCCGGTCCCCCCGTAGAGCTGCTTGTATAAGGCAAGCAGCCTGCCCTTTCCATCGCGCACACCGTAGTGGTTCGAGGATAGCGCCCTGGATCCTGATGTTAAGGCATCGAGTGTTTCATACAAGCCCTCCTGCCCGGTATGAGATTGTAATGCAGCCAGGTCTGCCAGGAGCTGTATCTGCTGCTTCAATGGCAGCATTGAAAATTCTTTATCCTGAATAGCCTTTCGGCATTGACTAACCACCCCTTTTAGCAACCCCGTCATAAAGTCTTTCGCTGTGGTTTCGGTATTCGATGCTTGATATCCCCGCATATGATTTTAAAGCTCAGAGGTGTCAATTAATTCATCAATTAGCGCATAGTGATCGGGATAGAGAGCTTTCATCCGGCTTTCCATGAGGGCATACACCATGTACTGCCTCTTAAACCCGCCTACGCAATGAACGAAATCATCGTGGACGGACGCTTCATGTATGAATCCGACCTGTTCTGGCGTATCGGGACTATCTGGAAACATGAAGGTGATCCCCTTTCCCTGGTCCTGACTCAGAAAGCGGAATAAAGACTGTTCGTAGACAGAATTGAAACCTCCGATATCGGTGAGTTTGGGTATAGTTTGGCTATTCGCATTGACAAAATTAAAAGCTTCGCTGGTGTAGGTCTTAAAAAACTCGAGGTCATTACCCCCGAGAATACCGGCATTGATGGCCGGTATAAACTCAAATTGCTCATTTAACCCCTGTAGATAGGCAGGAATGACTTCAAAATATTTATATACTTCACTATACTGAAAGGTATAGTGTGAGGTATAGGACTCTCTGTTTTGAGCTATCAGTGGCGCATTCGTAAGCCGTGCATCAAATGGCTTCCAGATAAAAATGTCACTGTCCACATGTAGGAAAGGCTCGGATTGTATACTGTAGGCATACAGCTTACCCAGCGCCCACAGGTCCGGGTGATACTCATTAAGCTCATCCAACACCACCCGCACTGAACGGTAGGGTAAGCCCAGTTTATCTATCAGGATTTCCTTACCCATTTCATCAGTTACTATCTCCAGCTTTTCGTAATGTTCGCTGAGTAGCAGGCAACTGAGGGCCCATGAAATATAATTATATCGGCGATGAGGCCAGCCTCCGTGTAAGCGGGTGCCATCAGGCCGAAAAAAGGGTTTAGACCAGAAGCTTTGTACGATTTTCAATGTAAAAAGGAGTTAGTAGGCGTCATTGGAACAAAGATTTAGTCTTCTATCGCCCAGCGCAGGCATTCGATGGCCCGCCGCCAGGCTTTTTTCTCGTCGAGTAAAAAACGCATTTCTACCTTATCGCGCATATACCAGGGTTTTTCCATATGCTGATCTATGGCCTTTTCCACCTGCATGAGTTTTCCCTGCAGGTGCTCGAGTTTTCCTTTCAGTTGGTCGGGAGATTTCATAGGTCAGGCTAGGCTTGTGGGGCTTACAGATACTTCATTGGTTTCGAGGCTCAGAAGAGCGCTTTTCACCTCATCTACTTCAATAGAGGTCATGCATTCGATATTGTAGGGGCATGACTTTCCATCCAAAAACTCGTTGCAGGGCGCGCAGGGAAGGTTTTTAGAAATATTGATATTGTTCGCATGACCGAAAATACCAGGAGAAGAATCGCCGAATAATACGACACCCGGTGTATGCACAGCACTACTCACATGAGCCAGAAAGGAGTCTACGCCTACAAATTTATCACAGGCATTTACAATAGCCATTGCCTGCCGCACATCGGTTTTTCCGCGCAGATCCACTGCCCCTTCTACAAGCTGCTCGTCGCCCAGTCCTAACTGAACAAATGTATGGTCAGGCATTTCTTTCACCAGCCGGTTCCACTTGTCTATAGTCCACATCTGGTTTACAGAGCAGCGGGAGGTAATATTGATGGCTACGGTATTATCATAGTCGGCAAGTCTCTGCTGTGCAGCTTCAGTTTCACCTTGGGTCAGATGGACCTCTATCTGCTTGTCTGTAACCTCCGTGTCCATTATTTGCCCCATCATTTCCGTAGCATGTAACCGATAGGCATACAACGACCGGGTAAATACGGGCACATAAAACCTGCCTTTGCTCAATTTATACTTAATGAACTCAAGCGGATTTTCGATAAAGCGTGTACTGCGTATATCGTCTATATAAGGATTATGCTTTAGTATATCACGGAATATATCAAACAGAACATATACTATAATTCTCGCGTCAGGATTTTCATTTTTCATAGCCCTTATCGCAGGGGTAGCGAGCAAAATATCTCCCCCACCCTGTAGCATGAGCAACCTGATTTTTTCCTTTTTATGAGCTGATCGGTTCATTGTCTGCTTTTTCTTTTTTCACGTATCGATTCACAAACTCCAGGAGCTTTTCTTCATTTTCCGGGCGATCAAAGGCTTTTTGCATCATTTTAGCCTTACGACGGAATGCAGGGTCCTTCAGCATATGAAGGACGGTATCTTCAAACTCTTCCGAAGTCATGCCGGCAGGATTCCGCATTACCCCGGCACCATGATATTGTAGCCTGGCGGCATTTCCCGGCTGGTCCAGATCGAAAGGAATCCCAAAGACGGGAACACTGAAATGCATGGCCTCACGAATAGAGCTACATCCGCAATGGCTTATAAACAGTGAGGCTGAACGAAGGACTGCTACCTGATCAACCCAGTGCACAACTTCTACATTTTCACCTGCCTGCTTTTGGTAGCGGCCGGCCTCATCCTTATCAGAAACCTGCATGATGCCATATAGCTCCGGCCTGGTTTTCATGAGACTCAGAAAGGCTTGACAGAGCCTTTCCCTTTCGGCAGCATACCGCTCTCCGGTAACTATGTTACCGAATGACATATAGATGAGCTTTTTCTCTCCTGTATATTTCTCTGAAAAGTGGTTGCTTTCCGAGTGGTGGTGCGACTTTCCGGTAAATCCACCCACATACCGGCGCTGACCCGTTTCCCCTTTAGAACTGAATTCAAATTCCGGGGGGAAGAGAACTACTTCAGGGATAGAAAGCTTATAGCCAAACTCCTGCCACCTGAGTTCGGTACCCGTCCCGGCAATCTGTTTTCGCAGTTTACGGCTGTCTGAAAACCAATAGTCCCATAGTCGTTTACGATACATTCGGTTCCACTTCTTTTTCGCCTCCTTTTCATCCTGTCGGGATGGCGGATCTGCAGGGATATAATCGGTGGTTACCGGAGGTATACCAGCCACAGCCTCATCAGAAAGTATACAATTGATACCTGCCAGAGGCACATCTGCCTCTAGTAAAGGCAAGGCATAAGCCCACATGAATAGCTGGTCCAGGAATATGAGATCAGGACTTTCCCGGCATACCCAGGCGGCAAGGTCCTCCTTCATTTTTTGTTCCAGCCGCTGATGGGCCTCATTATCCAGCTTCATCCTGAGCCGGATAAGCCTGAGCGGCTTCAGCATTTTCATTTTCTGCTGTGCCTTTTGTACCCGGGCCTCATTTTCCTTTTGCAGGCTTGCTTCCAATGCTTCATCATACCCAAAAACCTGGAAGCGAAACCCCCACTTTTCCACCAGTTGGCGGTAGGGTTCTATCCCCAGGTAGGTTATATCATGACCGGCCTCCCTCAGCAGGCTTGCCGCCCCTAAGCTGGCGCGGTAGGCACTATTTTCGGAAAACATGATAAATACGATATGAGCCATTGCAGAATTACTTTTGCTCTAGTGTAAACTGGTGAATCTTACCATACAGAGGGTGCAGGTTATCCATTAGCCATTCAGACATTGCTTCCACATCATCACCTTCATACTGAGGGGTATATCGATAGGCTGGCCACTCTATAGAAATAACGCTTACATCGGGGACAAACACGTCAGCAGGTATATCAAAGCGATGGGTGGACCAGCACTCCTCAGCATCGAAGGCAGCAACGGGATTTCCATTGACCAATACACGGACTGTACCGGCAATGCCTTCCGGCAGTTTGAGGGTAATGGAGGCTGAGGCACTTTCATGCCCGGTAGTGACGGCATAAAACCGGGTGTGCTTCTCGCGTGAGGTATAGGCTTGCCCATCGAGGGTGGCCGTCAAATAAGACTCTCTGAAAAGATAAGGGTCAAGTAAATCTATGCGTCCGTTTTTAAAACTATGCTCCCGCAGCCTGAGGGTTTTGATATGATCTTCCAGGTCCTTGCCCTTTACTTTTAGTTCATCAAGCATAGCTTGCACCAGCTTCAGGTCCAGGACCTTTTCTTCCACCAGTATCCGTCCGAAATATATATTGAGTTCTTCTATGCTCTTGATCTTACGGTATGCCGAGGTGAGGTATTTAGGCATATTTCTGTTTACCATGTCCACGTATTGGGTCATAAACTCTTCTGCACGATCAAAATGCTTTATGGCCTGTGCGGTATGGTACCGGATCACTTCAGGAGACTGGTCCAGGTGGGCATTGTACATAGCAGACATAAGGTGAGCAATACCCTTATACCGGGATTCGGAGCGAGGAATGATCTCAAAGGCTTGTTCGTAAGAAACCTCTTTATCGTATAAGGTGCGAATGACTTCTTTAGATAAATGAGCCGCTACCAGACGAAGGGCGTTATCATCGAAGTGGCAGTAGTCAAGGAAAATACTCCGGTCGGGCATGTTACCGGGAAAATGCATTTTTAGCAATGCAGGCAGATCAATAAGGGTAAAGTTTTCCTTCTGCCCCAGTTCAAGCACCTGTTCGCGCAATACGGTGTGCGTGCCGGGTACAGGTGACATACGATACATGATGGTATCGCGGCCATCGAGCAGGGCCTGCAGCGCTTCTTCGTGCTTTTCTTCTATTAAGTAACTCTCCGCCAATACCCTGTAGCCTGCCGTATTGGACTTGTTCAGGGATATTAGTTCTGTAGCGGCCTCCCGGGCTTCCTTCACCTTATTTTGTGCCAGCGCTTTTTCGGCCACCTCTTTCAGTTGCATCCACTGTTCGGTCTCACCCCGGGGCCACAGCAGGCCCTGTCCGTTTATGTCCAGGTGCCAGTCTTTGAGGTTAAATTCCGGGATGACAAATATTATGGGAAGTTCCAGTTCCTTGAGAAGCAACAAGTAATCGTAGGCTATCTCCCTGATCTTACTTTGAAAAATAGGATCGATCTCATCGAACCTTTTGCCCTCCGTCACTGCCTTGTATATGGCGCGGATGTCTTCCTCACTTAGTTGCATCTGAAAGCCTGATAGCCAGTTGTTACCGGCAAAAACTACAAGAGCATCCGGGCTTAACCGCAGGCTGGCCCGGGTCACCTGACGTAGTTCATGAATATCGATACCGATCTTGGACAGGTCTACTATCTCCAGGCTGTCTTTACCAAGTAGCTTATTCACCGCTTGCTCCGCCAGCAAAGCCGGGCGGTAATGGTGTTCATAGAAAAAGCCGCTTGCGACTGATTCGCCCAGATAGACCACTCTTTTATCAGTATGCTTTGGCCTGATGATATCCCGGTCGATCCAGGTATCGAAATCGTTCCTCATACTTTCATCACGCTGAAAGTATACCTCCCCGTCAGCAATAATTTCTTTCCAGATACCGATGTGTCCGTTCTCCGATTGAGCCTCGTCATACGGCAAAGAGCCTGCCTCGGCCGATTCCGCAAAATTCAGCTTTTCGCGGAGCGACTTACCTTTTGCCTCATCCATAGATGCAGAGCGGTAAAGGTTTTGGGCATACTCAGCAGCCACGCTTTTTAAGTCTTCCTGGGGTCTCTTACTCATGACTGTAGTTCTTCTTTACTAAGTTGGGGTTTCGTTTGGCAGGGATAGTCTCTCCGGCGGTACAGGCGTATACTGTCTATGGTACCGAATCGGGCTATGAAGGATTCTGAGAGGTAATTTTGCGCCTCTAACCCATCAGACAGGTCCGTTCGGTAAGTGAAATGCAGATTCGTGGGCCACTCAATCGATATGGCGTTATAGTTGCTCTCAATCAGGCCCGGATCCAAGGGTACCTTCAGAGTAGTCCATGTGGTGGTGGCAGGGTGACTCGCTATTTCCTTACCGTTTAGTTTGATGATAAAGACAGAGGCCGTTTCCGCTTCCTTCTCTGCACGCAGGCAAACTTTGAGGGTAAAGCGGTCGGATGCTTCCGTGAACACATCCTGTAAGAAATAAAAAACAGACTCTCCGGATATGGCTGCGTACCCATTATCTGCCTCAAATGGACTGAAGGACGAATCAAAATACTGCGAGTCCATCAGGTCGTACTCATCTTCCAGTATCTCCAGTCCTTTGGCCTCAGCTACCAATACCTCCCCGTGGTAGTGCTCGCCGGCCTTATCCAGCGCATCACGCATGGCATAAAGGAGGTCAATATCTTTTATGCTCTCATGGTAGTCATGCCAGTAAATATAGGGTTTGAATGTCTCAATCTGATTTAGCCTTTTGAACCATGAGGTGAGGTACTTGGGCACCGGACAAAAGGTCATATTAATATAGCCCTTCATAAACTCCCTGGCAGAGGCCGATAATTCAGCCGCTATTTGGCAATGATAGGAGATGACTTCATGCGACTGATCAAAATGGGCGTTAAGAATGGCTGCTAACAGATGGCCTGTTCCTTCTTCTTCAGCCGTGGGCAGGGGGCTGGATGCGTATAGCGTATCCACATCGGTTTCTTTGCCGGCTATCGTATGCAAAACCTGTCTGGCTACCGCACTCATAGCAATTCGGATGCCTTTAGGCGAAAGGTGACAATAGTCTACGAAGAGTTCTTTTCCCGGTACACCGGACTCGCTCCACCGGACCAATATATCGGGTAGCGAAATGATCTGTACAGCTTCGGCGTCCTGTCTGATCGTCTTTTCAATGCAGTTGAATATCCTGGCTGAGGAGGTAAACCGGCACATACCTGTTTCCCTGGCCTGATCAAACCATTCTATGGCCCGGGCGGCATTACCTTCTCTCATGGCACACTGACCGGCGAGCTCGTAGCCAAAAGGGTGAATAGGCTGAATTTCAATAAGCTGCCTAGCTATTTCAGATGCCTGGACAGGCTCGTCGTCTATACTTTTTAACTTCCTTATTAGCTTGTTCCATTCTTCTGTTTCCGTAGTGGGCCAGAGCAGGTTATCACGCTTGATTTCACCCTCCCAGTCCTTCAGGTTATAGCCGGGAAGTATATATGTGACGGGCACACCGGCTTTACTTACCTTCTCCATCTGGCTCACCAGTGCAGAGGCCATATCTGTGAGCCTGCCTTCTACCACCTTTTTGATCCTATGGTATTTGTCCGGCTCATTCAGCGCATGGACAATCTCCAAAAGCTCAGTTTCACTCAGGCTTGCATGAGCCTGAGGCAGCCAGTTATTTCCGGCAAATACGACCACCGCATCAGGCGATAACCGGGGGCTTTTCTCGAGCAGTTCGATCAGTTCATCCAGCCCGAGGCCTAGCCTGGCCAGGTCCAGTACTTCCAGGTCCTTTGCTTCGGCATCGAGAATTCCCTGTAGTACGTAAGCAGGACGATAATGCCTGTCGAAAAGGAAGCCGCTTGCCACTGATTCTCCGATAAAAAGGATACGCTTCTTATTTGAAGTCAGCGGGAAACTTTCCATATCATGCCACATATGGAATTGCCTGTTCCAATCCGGGTTTCTTACCATTTGGTCACCCTGCTGTTGCCACACGCCAAGCTGAAAGGGGCTTTCGGCTGTATCCTCATCCCTGGCCTCTATTTCTTCCTCAGGTTGAGGCACTTCGGGAAATAATTGCCGGTACAGCGAGGTGGCTTCACCATACTGCTCCCTGTACAACAAATCAGCCAGTCTTCCCGCCTGTTCTTTATTAGCGTTTTGGGGTCTTTCCGCCATTACTGCACCTGATTTTCAAGTTCTTTAATTGATTCCCCCGCCGTAGCCTCTTTATCTTTTGACTTGGAAATGATAAAATTCTCTATCACGAGGTAGTCCATTTCCGTTTCATAAAAAAGGTCAAGCGCTTCTTCGGGCCGCTCTACTATGGGCATGCCTTTTTTGTTAAAAGAGGTATTGAGCATCACTGACACGCCGGTCTCTTCCTTGAAGGCCCGGAGCAAACCATAATACCTTGGGCTCCAGTCGGGGGTAACCGTTTGCACTCTGCAGCTATTATCTTTGTGTACAATGCTTTTTAGCTTATCACGGTATTCATCCCTGATCTGATCTACCAGTATCATGTAGGGGCTTTCGTATCCGTATTTAAAATACTCAGCTACATCTTCAGCAGGCACGGAGGGAGCAAAGGGCCGGAAATCTTCTCTGAACTTTATGCGGGCATTGATAAAATCTCTTTTGGCCGGGTCTCTGGGGTCGGCCAGAATGCTTCTGCGCCCAAGGGCACGGGGCCCGAACTCGCAGCCTTGCTGAAACCATCCCAGTACATTTCCTTCGGCGATCAGACGGGCAGCCGTACGGAGGTAATCCTCATCCTGTACAAATGAGACCCGGTAACTTTGTAATCCCTGCTGAAGTGCCTCACTCAGGCCCGCCCAATCTACAGACATCATAAACTGCTCCAAGGCCTCTTCATTATTTACAGTGAATCTGTACTGAAAATCATCGTCCTGGAAAAGGTATGGCCGCAGCACTCCCAGATAAAGGTCTTTTTCGGACACAGTCACCGAGGTATGTGACAGGGAATCAGCTTTTTCCAAGACAGCCACCTCGTTTTCACTCACCACTACCTGCCGGAATCCATAGTCTGATACATTGAAACTTACTGCCACATTCGCCTGGCGGGTATAGGATGGCAATAGTTTAAAAAACTGATCGAGGATGTCTTTACGAAGGCCAGGGTCATGTTTTGGAAGGTAGTTGTCGAGAGCTTCCTGCACCTCTTCCAGGGGGTAGGAAATACCAAAACAGGTAGAGCCATCATGCTCCTGCCGCTCCTCTTTCATAACCTCGAGCCAGCCATAATAGGCACAGCCAAGCGCGATACCATTATCACCGGCTGCAGGCTGCATATACAGGTTTTTAATGGGGGTTTCCCGGATGATACGGGCATTGGCCACCGCATTGAGGGCCACCCCTCCTGCATAGCAAAGATTTTCATGGCCATTGTACTCATAGCGGGCATTGACCAGGTAAATAAGAGCCCGCTCGGTCTCACGCTGTACCCAATAGGCTATATCAGCGTAATATTGAAAGTTCTCTCTGAACTCGGCATAGCTTCGGGCCGGGCGCTTAAACTTGCCCATCCAGTCATAATTCACGAATACCCGCCCATCTTTAAGCTCATATATTTCATCATAATAGATACCCGGTCTGCCGTATGGACCTAAGCCCATAAGCTTGCCTACATCCATCATATTACCGAAGCAGTAGTTACTGGCGGCGTTATACACATTCCCGATACTATGGCGTGACCCATCGGGATACATCGGGTAGTTACGACGATAGTAGGCAGCATCGGAGAAGTCCTTATAAAGACCGGTGCAGGCCTTGCCATCGTAGGCATAATAGCTGTCTTTTTCCCAGAAAAGGTGAGCCAGGCCTGTTTTTTCTATAACCTCCCTGTCCGGAATAAAGGCATCCTGCAGATCCATGCATTCGTCATAGGGGTTCCCCATGCCATCTACTATCAGGATATTACAGTTATCAAACCCGGACGTACCTATGCAACTGTAGGCATGGGCCAGGTGGTGGGAAATAGTAACGATAGGGATGCTGCCTTTTTCAGAAAACAACCTTTCTCCATCATAGTAGTCACTACCGTATTTAAAATTGCCGAGTGTGGCATTTTGTACTATCAGCGAAACATCATCAATGGTAATGCCCTCTGCCCTCAGGCAATACTCGATGGCGGCGTTGTCATTACCCCCGTCATGTTTTTGGCGGGTAATACGTTCTTTCTCAATAGCAACACACACCTTGCCATCTTTTAACAGGCAGGATGACCCATCGTGAGACAGGCCGGTTCCGAGAATATATATTGGTTTTTTTGGCATGTTTAGAATTTCCATCCACTATAAATAGCGGGTTTTCACAAGTTTAGGACCGGTTCACCATGCTGCCGCAGGGTCGCAGATCGATATACCGGTTTATCCGCGAGTGATGGCACCAGGTGGTATCCTGTCCCAGTAACACGTTGGCCTGTTTGCCCATAGCAGCCGCCAGGGTAGCCGTACCGGTGGTAAGGCAGTACACTTCGCGGGCCGAGTAAATAATGTTGCAGTAATCCTGAAAGGAAGAGGCTTTAAGAAACTCACCAAAATGCGTGACCGGGATACTGCGATAGCCTTCCTTACCTTTTATATCACTCATTATCGATAACTGAAAGTCAGGGCTCAGGCCGTTTTCGAGAAAGTACTGTTCTACCAGAAAAAAATCGGTCTGATCTATCCGGCTGTCTGTCATAAAGTTCGGGTCATAGACTACCGCATTCTGCAAACCGGGGATAGCTTCGGCCTGGTAGTAGAGTTCCGGCTCATGAAAGCGGCGCTTGTCATCCAGCCCGTAGCCGAGCATCATGGCATCGAGAAAATTGAGTCGCTTACTCTCAGCCATAGAGAGGTCCGTAGCCTGTTCCTCGATACGCCCGCAGCCAGGGTTTTGCTCATGGCAATAGCCGTCTACAAAAGGGTTTGTCTCCCAGATAAAATACTGATACAAGTCATCGCGATAAGTGCCGCTCAGGGTAACTAAAACACGTTCGTACTTTCCACTTTCTTTGGCTATCCGCGGAATATGACTGAGCATGAGCAGATCGCCTAAGCCGGGATAATAGGGGGTAATGACCAGGTCTTTCTCCCCTGCTGTCACTACCGGCTTGTTTATTTCATATTCAGTATTGGCCCCGGAAACGATCATCACCGGCTTATCGACTAAAGGCCTTTTTACTTCTTCCAAAATGGCAAAGTCTATTTCCTTGCCAATTCTGAACAGGTAGGCGGGATCCTCAAAATCACGGTAGTCGGCTACGGCCAGGTAGACTTTTTCCAGGAAATAGGGCCGGCTATAGTATTCTTCAAGTTGTTCCGGCGCCTCGGCCAGCATGCCTGCAATAGCCTCTCCTACTTCCTCACCGTATCTTTCCTCGAGCTGGTACAGGTACTGGGTGGCCTGTTCCAGACTCCAGTCTTCAATATAATACCATTCAAACCCAGGCAGATCCCCATTGCCTGAAGGTCCGGTAAGCGTTACATATATCTCCGTCTGAGGACTGGTTTTCGCCAAATCCTTTACCAGGGAAAGAATAAGCTGTTTCTCATTGGGAAAGAGGCTATGAATGCCGTCGAAAAAAAATACTCCACTGGCATTTTCTTCAAGCCACTCACTGACCTGGCTTTTTACCAGGTTGGGGTCGATGTTCGCCTCCAGATCAATCCAGCAAACCTTTTTCCCGGATGCCTCTGCATCCCGGGCCAGCGCTTTCAGTAAGCTTGTTTTACCTGATTTACGCTTTCCGCTAACCGTTACATGCCTGCCCCTCAAGAAGGAGGCAAGCCTGCCGGGGTGTACCACCTCTTCGTGGCCGTGAGCTGTGGAAAGTGTGAATGGCACTAAAGGCTCTGATGAAATAGAATTAGCCTGAGAGTCACTCATATCAGATAAAAGTATATACGTCCGTACTGATAGCAGAACGGTTAGAAGTGCGTACTTCCTTCAGGGTATCTTCCAGGAAGGTAAGGTCGTTATCTTTCCGGCTGATCATAAAGGAACCTACTACCAGGCAGTCTATTTCGGTAAGAATAAAACACTCCAGCGCATCCACAGGGGTACAAACGATCGGTTCCCCTCTTACATTAAATGATGTATTGAGGATAATCGGAGACCCTGTTTTGTTATTAAATTCAGTGAGCAGTGCGGCAAAAAGGGGATTGGTCTCTTCTGTAACAGTCTGGACCCTCGCCGAATTATCCACGTGGGTAATAGCAGGCAGATCGAGCGGAGAGTCTACCTGGCAGGTTTCCAGCATAAAGGGCGAGGGGTGATCCAGCTTAAAGTGGTTTTGTGCCTCTGATAGCAGCACGGCAGGAGCAAATGGCCTGAATCCTTCACGCTTTTTTACCATCAGGTTGATCTTGTCCCTCATACCGGGATCTCGCGGGTCACCCAGTATGGAGCGGCACCCCAGGGCCCTGGGACCAAACTCCATCTTTCCCTGAAACCAGCCGACTACGTTGCCATCAGCTATCTTCTGAGCAGTGGCATCGATAAGCTCATCTTCATTTCCTTCAAAACCCGACCACTTAAGATCGGTCGCCTCAAGCATTCGCCGGATCTCAGCATCTGAAAACGCCGGCCCGTAATAGGCATGTGGCATAGGAGCGATCTTTTTGTCTTCGCTGTATTTCATATGCGACAGAGCGGCCGCTCCCAGGGCACAACCCGAATCATTGGAAGCAGGCTGTACAAACAGTTTTTTGAAAGGGCCTTCGCGTAAGATGCGGCCGTTGGCCACACAGTTGAGAGCTACGCCCCCTGCCATGCACAAATTCTCTTCTCCTGTCTTCTCGTGGAGGTAGGCGGCTTTTTCAAGCAGAAGCTCCTCGAGTACGACCTGCAGGCTACGGGCCACGTCCATGTGGTTTTGATCCATTTTGGACTCCCGTACACGGGGCTGCATGCCAAAGAGGTCTACAAGCTCATCTGAATACATGCGCTCGCCGCCTATAAAGTCGAAGTACTTCATATTCAAGCGAAACTGCCCATCTTTGCGCCACTCAAACAGTTCTTCGATCTGCTGTCTATATACAGGTTTTCCGTACGGAGCCAGGCCCATTACCTTATACTCGCCATTATTGACTTTAAAGCCCAGGTAGCTGGTAATGGTACTGTATAGCAGCCCGATGGAATCGGGAAAATGCACTTCTTCGAACAATTCTATGATGCTGCCCTTACCAGTGCCATAGGTAGTAGAAGCCCACTCTCCTACCCCATCGAAAGTCATGATGGCGGCAGAGTCAAACCCGGAGAAAAAGAATGTACTGGCAGCATGTGACTCGTGGTGCTGATGAAAGTCTACAGGTCCTTCATACCCTAACAGCTCTCTTATCTCCCTCTCTGCCCTCCGGGGGTCAAGCTTTTCCTGCAAATGAGGAGCCAGGGGATCATGCCCGCTCCAAATCTGCCTGGCAAGCTTCATGACGGGGTCCTCATAATAGGCAAGCCTGTCTATGTCATTCAGTGTAAGTCCTGCTTCTTCCAGGCAGTACCTGAAAGCATGCAGAGGCATGGATGAGTCGTTCTTTTGACGGGTGAATCGCTCCTCCTGAGCAGCGGCTGTCAGTTTACCATTCTGCAGAATACAGCAGGCAGAATCATGGTAAAGAGCGGAAATTCCGATTATATTCATAGGTCTGTATCTTCTGGAGTTTTTATCAGGTCAGCTCTACGCCTACCTTGTTTTCTCTGGCTTTCCGGTACAGGTACCCACCGGTAGCAATATCGAAAATGGCCATGCCCATAGGGTTGAACATGACAGTCTGATCAGCAGGTATGGTATTCAGATTGTTACTGGTGATATATGCAGCTATGTTATGGGTATCATCTTCATTTAGCAGTCCCTCCTTGTGCATATTTTCCACGTCCGTATTCTCACGGCATATCTCCTCCCAGTCATCGACTATCATCAGGTCCACATGTTCCCTGAAAGAAGGCTTGTAATCTCTTAACGAGACATTCAGGTGCAGTGACCCTTTCTTGGGTTTTCTGTCAATATAAGGTGCCTTCGAAACGGTACAGGTAACGAAGATGTCCGCCCCATCGAAGACTTCCTCCCATGAGTTACAAGCCGTCAGGTATTCACTATAGGCAGCGTCCGGCTTCTCTCCCTGGTCAAATTTCAGGTCGTAAACCTTAATGCTCTCAATGTAGTCACCAAATACCTCATGGATCATTTGTGCATGCATCCTGCCTATGGGTCCGAATCCTGTCATACCGACTTTGAGCTTACCTTCGGCACTGAGGTTCTTTTTGCGGATATATTCGTCAATAAAAAGCCCCGTCACCCCGGTAGTACGTATCACACTGGCATAGGCGGTATTTATTATGCTAAGAGGCTTACCCGTCTCTGCTTCATTGAGGATGGTAACTGAATGAGCACGGGGAATACCATTCCCTATGTTTTCAGGAAAACTGGCAATCCATTTCAGTCCCGCCATATTAGTTTCTCCTCCCAGAAAAGCAGGCATGGCGATGATCCTGTTAAGCGGGTTTCTATACCTCAGGTAAGGTTTTACCGGTTGAGAGAAATCTTCTTCTTTCAATGCATGGACACCGTCTTTAAGGGCATCAAAAATTTCATTCCAGGCAAGGCCGAGCTGTTCCAGATGTTCCTGGTTCAAGTAGATCATAGGAATATGTAATGTGCTGAGTTAAGAAATAAGTGACTGACTAAAGGGCTAAGGATTTGCTCAAAGGCATACACTGTGCGCTTTTTTCCCTGGCCCATTGGTCGTTATAAACTGTATCAAGATAGGCTGTACCTTTATCAGGACATATGAATAGGGCATTTGCATCAGCCGGTACCTGGTGCTGCTTCAGGTATTTCTTTGCTGCAGCATAAGAGGCTCCGGAAGAACCTCCGCAGAAAATCATTTGCTCCTTTAGCAGTTCGTGGCAGCCCATGACCAATTCATCAAAAGAGACGTGTACTACATCGTCAATCTGTGCACTGGCCAGCAAACCGGGCACTTTACTGGACCCTATGCCAGACACGAACCGCTTGCGGGGCTGGCAGCCGAAAATAACGGATCCTTCCACATCCACGGCCACTACCTTTACATTAGGAAACTTCTCCTTGATACGCTGAGAAACGCCGGTGATGGTACCGCCTGAGCTTACGCCGATAAATACATAATCGAGCCGGTCAAAGTCATTGCAAATCTCATTGCCTAGACTGTGATAATACCCCAAATAGTTGTCCGGATTTTCGTATTGGTTGGTCCAGAATGAGTTCGGCTCTTCTTCACAAATCTGCCGTACTTTCTCAAGTCGGGTGAGCAGATGCCCCCCGGTGGCGTCCTGTTCGGTTACCTTTACGACGCGGTCTACCATAAGTTTGAGCTGAGTCTCATAGCTATGGTTTATGTTAGGGTCTATTACCGGAATGAATTGTAACCCTAATATCCGGGTGATGTGTGCAAGTGCCAGGGCGAAGTTACCGGAGCTGGACTCCACGATGACCGTATCTTTATTGATCCGGTTATTGATAATCCCTTGATAGATAATATTGTACGCTGCCCTGTCCTTTACGCTTCCGGAGAAGTTAGTGTACTCTAGTTTTGTATACAGTCCGGCAGGCTCGTAATTCAGGCGCAGCAAAGGTGTATTGCCTATCAAAGAAGAGATCCTTTGCAGTTTTTCGATCATAAGATGGTTTTTCACAGGTTATTTATCAGCGGACTGTTTCGGTACGCTGAATGGTCTCGTCGCTTACTATACGACCAAAATTGAACTTAATTATCCGGTCGGCACAATGATAGTAATTATCATCATGGGTAACCGCTATTACGGTCTTTCCTTTATCCTTCAGATAAGGAAGTATTTCCGTATAGAATTTCTTTCGAAAGTGTGGGTCCTGGTCGGCAGCCCATTCATCCATTACAATGATTTGCTTGTCTTCCATAAGGGTATAGACAAGGGCCAGCCTTTTGCGCTGTCCTTTGGACATATCCGGATCGATAACCCCTCTTTCCTTGTCTATCTTTACTACCTCTCTGAGTTGAACTATGTCCAGATACGCGGCAAGCGGATGGCTGGATGGCTCAATCTCGAACCCATCGTAATTTTCGGTAAACAGATGATTATCGGTAAAAATAGCGGACATCTCATAGCCCATACCCTGGTACTCTTTGAGGCCTACATCTTTTCCGTCAATCCGGATGCTTCCTTCATCGGGAGAGTATAATCCGGTAAGGATATTGATAAAGGTACTCTTACCACTGCCGTTACCTCCGGTAATAAAGATTACTTCACCCTTATTTACCGTGAGATCGAGAGGTCCTACATTAAAACCCGGCCCATAGTTATTAGAAGGATAGGTAAATTGTATTCCGCTGAAATCGAGCTTGTCAAAAGCCGCAAGTTTGGTATAAGGCTGGCTGTCATGGTTATCCCGCTCCACCAGCTTATCAAGCTGTGTTTCAAACCGGTTCAGCCGGTTCAAGGCAATCTTAGCCCGTGTATAAAACGGCACTAACCCTAGCATGCCGCCTACAGGCCCTATCAGGTACATAATGGTCACTACGAGGGTGATGATCTCGGGCATGCTAAGATCAATAACAGCAGGCAATGCAAATAGGCAGATACCAATAATCACATACCAGCTATAGCTTCCCACCAGCTCGTTGTGCATGTATTTTATGCTGGTATCTTCAACGAGGTCTTTACTCCATGTACGGTTATGAATGAGGAATTTTTTGAAAATAGTCTGATTCCGTGTCCGGCTCATCTTCACCTCTCTGAAGCCTTTCAGCAGATCGTCCAGGTACCGGTAAAAGTCATTCTGAATGTCACGTAGCTTGTTTAGATCCCTTTCAATTTTCTTGTTTCTAAGCAGATAAAAGCCTAGCAATAATCCCATGGACACCAGTACCAGTAGCCCTCCCAGAGGGGCAAGCCAAAAGAAATATATTGTACAACATAAGATAATTACCCCGGAGTTGATGGTATTAACTAATACATCGGGCACACTTCCCAGTACACTGGCATCCTGAATAGCAGTGTAGACCTTCTCCCGGCCTAACCGCTCAAAGGACTGGTAGGAAGCGTATTGCAGCTTTTCCAGAATAGATACCTGGGCATCCAGCAGCACACTGTTGGTAAGCTTTACCATATAGGTCTGCAGAGCCTTGTTACTGATTATCGATAATACGATCAGCAGCGCAAATACCTGCCAGGTGTACTCCGGAAAGTAAGGTAAAGGCTCTCCCGTGATCTTGCTGTTGATTATATACAGCATACCACTGAAAAGCAAACTACTGACTCCCCCCAGGGCGCAGAGAGACACGTAAAACCACCGGGACTTATTTTGGAGTACGGTAAATATGTTTAGTTCTTTTTCTTTCATTTGATTGAATTAGAGGGCTGGCTAAAGCCACTAGTTCAGGTAAGGACCTTATTCACTTCTAAAACCATCTTCTTTAGTTCAGAAATGTATTCATCTAATAACTGCTCTATAAATTGAGCCTCAAAGTAGGCTGTTTTATAGGTTATATCCATGGTGACCCCATCGGTGTATTCGGTGAAGGTCAGGTTAAGATTGAAATACGGATATGTCTGGCTCCGGTGTTCCCTGTTGTATGACTGCAGGGCATCAGCCATAGGGTGGTCTACCGTATCAAAATTCAGCCATAATTCTCCTAATGCATCCAGAGAATAATCGGTATCATTAAGCATATACTCAAATGGATAAAGCTTGTGGGCATCGGAGGCCCTTACTTCATTCTTCACAGATTCGAGATATTCCTCAACTGATTCGAATTTTTCAGGCTGAAGCCGATAGAGTACTATGTTTGTAAATGAGCCTATTAGGGACTGAAGGTCAGGATGATTACGCAGAGCCGTTACACTGCCTATGGTGATGAATTTTTCTCTGGTAAATAGCCAGAGGCAACGCGCCAGCCCTGCTACCAGGATAGAAAACACGCCTGATTCATGCTCCTCTGCCATCTCGCGGATTCTTTCGAACAGCTCAGTATCGATATGATGGGCATAACCGGCCCCAGCATAGGTCTGGGCGGAGGCTATGTGCCTGAAAGCCCGCTCTTTATCCACATCATCCATTGGATAAAAGTTTGCAGACATTTCCCTCTCAAGCTTTTCCCTGTGAGAGTAAACTAACTCGGGCGGGCTATCTTTCCGGTAATAATCCTTTAGCTGAAATAAGGAGACAGGCCTGAGTTTATCATCCCAATACTTTTTTAATTCCGCCCCTCTGTCTGACTCCAGCAGATCATAGTACCACTCAGCATAATCTGCGGACTGTACCCTGAGCGGCTCTAACTCGCTATTTTTCCCGGCTTCCAAAGCTGTGTAGGCTGCTTCCAGGTCTCTTTCAAATATGCCACGCGACCAGCCGTCTACTATAAAATGAGGTATGACGATCTGTATAATGTATCCGCCCTCACGGTTTCTGATGACAATCACCCGCATCAGACCCGGCGTTTCCAGGTCCATCATGGTCTGATGGCCTTCGCTAATGATTTTTTCTATAGCCGCTTTTTCGTCCTGGCTTTCTGTAAAGTCATAATATTCTATCTCCGGGGCAGCTTCTTCGGCAGGATGGATCTTCTGGCAAGCCACATTATCTACCGTATGAAAGGAGCTCCGCAGAACCTCATGTTTATCAATGACCTGCAGGAGTGCCTTAGGCAACAGGCGTAGATCCAGCCCGGGCCACTCATTTACTCCGCTGGAATTAAAGGGAATGCGTCCTACCTCCTGAAACTCATAGCGAACCCACATTCCGGCCTGCTGAAAAGGAAGCCTGTAATACGTCTGCGGTGGCGCCTTAGGAATCTGTATTTCTGAGAGTGACGATTCAGCCGTATCTAAGTAAGCTGCCAGAGACCTTACAGTGGGAGCATCGAAAAAATGATCAAACGATAACTCTTTGGTGAAAGCCTCTTGCAAATTATTGATAACCGATATCGCCTTCAGAGAATTACCTCCCAACTGAAAGAAGTTATCATCAACTCCTATAATTATATCTCCTAACTCCTGCTGCCATATCTCAGCAATCTTACCCTCTGTTTCGTTTCGGGGTGAAATTTTTGCCCCTTTATATCCCTTTCGTGGCTCGGGCAAATTCCGTTTATCAAGTTTATTACTAGGGGTTAAAGGTATTTTTTCCAGGGATGAAAAACTGACCGGCACCATGTATTCAGGAACCTTTTGTTGCATAAATTCAGAGAGTTCCTCTTCCTCCAGTTCTTCATCAGACACATAGTAAGCCGCTAAATATTCCCTGCCATCAAAACCCCAAACCGCAATGGCGGCGTCTGTTACGGAAGGATGGAGTTTCAGGGCCTGGCTAATTTCACCGGTTTCTACACGGAAGCCCCTGATCTTGAACTGTTCATCTTCTCTCCCGGTAAATACCAGGTTGCCCTGCTCTTCCCATTGGCAGATATCTCCTGTTCGATAGAGCCTTTCCTCTCCGGCTATGTCATGCAGGTACACAAATCGTTTTTCATTTTGAGCCGTATCATTCAGATAACCGGCGGCCAACCCCGTTCCGGATACAAATAGCTCTCCGGGCACTCCCGGGGGGGCAAGCTGGCCATCCTGATCCAGGATATAAGCTTTTAAGCCAATTAGAGGCCGCCCGACCGGGATTTTTTGTAAGGGCTTTTCATTTTCATGCACCTCATAAAACGAAATGGCTACTGAGCATTCTGTAGGGCCGTATCCGTTGAAGTAACGTACGCCGCCGGGAAGCCTATTCACGCTATCAGGATTGGCCTCCTCCCCTGCGGTGACGACCACTCGGAGGTTTTTAAGCTTCGAGAGGTTCATCAGGTTCAAATAGGAAGGCGTGGTACTGAATACCGTAATCTCACCACCTTCCAGCAAATCTTCCATCGCCTGCTTATCCCTTATATTTTCTTCCGTGACTAACCGGAGGGTACCGCCACTCAGTAAGGTCGTATATATCTCAAAGACGCTGGCATCAAATGTATAGGAGGCAAACTGAAGTACCGTATCGGCAGGTGTAAGCTCAAACATCCGCCCTGCATATGCGGCCATATTAGCGACCCCAACATGCCTTACCGCCACCCCCTTAGGGGTACCGGTGGAGCCTGAAGTATAGATAACATAGGCAATATCTTCCTGCCCGGCCTGATTTTCCAGCTTACTCTCCGGAGATAAACGGGGCAGTTCTGTATGAACTATGCTGACCTTGCCTGTGTAGAATTCACTGGCCTTGTAGAGGTCATCATGGGTGATTAAAAGACCGGCATGACTACTTTCCATAATATTTTTAAGCCGGTCAGAAGGGTCTTTGGGGTTTAACGGAAGATAAGCAGCACCTGCCTTCATAACCGCCAGCATGGATATGATCATACACTCTGATCTTTCCAGCATCAATGCAACAATAGAGCCTCTCCCGATCCCAAACTGCTTCTGCAAGTAAAAAGCATAGGCATTAGCCTGCTCATTTACCTGTGCATAGGTAAGCTGCGTTTCTTCAGTGACCAGGCATAGGTGGTTTGGGTTTTGGCTAACCATCGCTTCAAACCCTTCGATCAGAGTGGAGGGAGCACCCTTCACAGAAGAAGCGGGTTGGTTCTCATTAAGCCACTGTTTTTCACCTTCCGTAAGGAGATCGATTTTTCTAATCTCTTCGGAAAGCCCTGCAAGTGACTGCAGTGCTTTTGAAAGATGCCCTGTAAACTGCTTTATAAACCTCTCTGTATAGTGTTTTTCGGCATACCTGATTTTAAAAGACACCCCCTTCTTTTCAGAGAAAAATATACTGAACAAGTGCGGGGTATAAGTGTGGAAGTACTGGTGAATACCATCATAGGCCACATAGATATCAGAACCTGACATTTCCTGCGAAACCAGATCATATGGGTAGTTCTGGTATTTGTAGGCCTCTTTTATCTCTGATTTTATCGAATTGAGGTATTCTCGAACCGTATCATCACTTGCGGAGCTTAAAGACAAGCGCACATATGGCTCAATAACATCTTTTACCCGGCCTAAAAGCGGGGATTCTACCATTACTTTATCTGTCCTTGCGTATTTCCTGAAGACAATTCCA
Organism: Roseivirga sp. BDSF3-8; assembly: GCF_041449215.1. NCBI lineage: Bacteria > Pseudomonadati > Bacteroidota > Cytophagia > Cytophagales > Roseivirgaceae > Roseivirga > Roseivirga sp. BDSF3-8. Next base: position 5,137,406 of record NZ_JBGNFV010000001.1, read on the forward strand.
ACACCGCCCAGGAGCATTACCCACATAGCCATAGTATTCCCAGCCGAAAGCTTATACAGCAGAGCAACTATATCACCATCAAGGTTATAAGTAAGCTCCCGGTATGCCTCATTATTCAGGCCGGCACCTGACTTGGTATCCTGCCGGAATGAAAAAGCCTCTCCTTCTGACAGGTGTTTCTGCCAGTACTGCCTGTGCTCTTCGTACTTACTGCCTGTCAGGGTTATCTTATCGGTTATACTCATTAAACTTCTTTATCAGTGTTTTAAGGGTATAGCTGGTATGTATACTTCGCTAAAAGTCAAAGTCAAACTGGTCTTCAAATTCACCTTCTGCCGGAGCAGGTTGCTCTGCCTGACTGCCGAGTTCAAGATTATTAATAGTGATATATGGGTCGGCCAGAATACTGCCAATGACATACTCTATAGCGTCTTTAAACCCTGTCATCAGTTCCTCGCTAAACAGGGCATTATTATAATCTATATTCACATGTAGCCCGCCTTCGAAAGCGGTAAATACTATACGTAGGTCTATTATGGTATTATTGATAGTGATATCAATATCATTCACAGTCTGCTGTTCATCTTGTGCCTCACCGGGTTTCTCATCATTATCAACTGCATTATATAGGACTATCGTATTATATAGCGGGAACTTGCCAGGAGTCCTGTCGGCCCTCACCGCATCCAATATTTGGCTGAAAGGGTAATACTGGTGTTTATATACCTGCAATAGACTATGATGAACATTCATGATGGCCTCCGTCATGTTCAGCTCTCCTCTTATCATAGTCCTGCAGGGAGGATTATTGACATAAAGGCCTATCTGGTCTTCCAGCCCGGGCATGGTTCTCAGAGAAATGGGGGTGCCAATGGTGATGTTTTTCCTGCCTGTGTAACGATACAGCACCACTTTAACCGCCGTAAGGAGTAGTGTAAAGGGTCCACACCCCATTTTACCACTTAATCCATTGATGTCCTCAGCCACTTTACGGGGCAGAACTATTTGCACACTCTTAGTGACGTATTCATGCGGAGAGGAAGGGCTACGGTCAGCCAGGTTGTTTCTGCCATCCGGTTCGTCACCCAGGTACTGCCTCCAGAAGTTCTTCATCGACTCTCCTTTTGCCCCGCTTACCTGGCGGCTATACCACTCTACATAGTCCTTAAACTGAATATCCAGAGGCTTTAAAGGCATTTGTGTTCCCTCTTTCATCTTCAGATAAGAGGTGGATAGCTCTTCAAAAAGGATTTCTATAGACTTACGGTCAGCTATAATGTGATGCAGGACAAGGACGATTACAAAACGCTGAGCATCCAGCCTGATAATGACAATACGCCATAAGGGGCCGGTTTCCATGTCCATTCTTTCATGAAATGCAGCGCCTACTACAGCATCCAAATCATCTTCCTTACTCCTCAGATCAACTTGGCTAAGCACGTCCAAAGGGGCTTCCGTTGGATGAATTTTTTGGTATAATTCATTATCCCGGAAGACAAAGGTGGTTCGTAAGATTTCATGCCGGTCGACCACTGCTTTAAGGGCCTTATTAAAAAGGCTCATGTCTATATCACCCTCAAAGTGAAATATGCGCATCAGATGATTGACATACTGGCCTGCCTTAAGCCGGTCTTCCAGCCAGATGCTCTTTTGCTCGGGCACCACGGGATACAGCGCTCTTTCAGGGGCAGGGTCTATTACAAACCGGCCTTTGCCTGCAGATTCAAGATAGGCTGCAAGGGAACGGACCTCCGGGTGGGTAAAGATCTCCTTCAGGTCAATGTCTGCTTCCAGTTCCTTCCGTAGCCTGGAAACGAGCTTCATTGCTTTTAAAGAATCTCCGCCTATAGCGAAAAAGCTATCGGTTGCGCCTGCTTTTTCTTTGCCGGTAAGGCTTGCGAAAAGAGCCGCCACTCTTTTTTCCATATCCGTCACAGGGGCTATATGCCCTCCTTCTGCTGCAGCCACGGTAGCAGGTTCAGGCAGCTTTTTGTGGTCCACCTTTCCGTTGAGGTTTACGGGTAACTTATCCAGGAAAATAAACAGTGCAGGGATCATATAAGGAGGTAAAGCTTCACGCAAACGGCCCTGTAGCACGGAGGTGTTTACTCCATCCGCTACCAAATAGGCGATGAGCCGGTCACTACCTCCCTTATTGTCTACCGTAAAGACGCAATCTTTACAAGCTGGCAGGTACCGCCGGATTGCTGCTTCCACCTCTCCCGCTTCTACACGATTACCGTTTACCTTAAGCTGTTTATCTTTTCTTCCTTCGAAGATGATTTTGCCATCGGGAAGCTTTTTTGCGAAGTCGCCTGTCCGATAGGTGCGCAGGCCATTTTCCTGATGAGTAAATGCAGCAGCAGTGAGCTCAGATGCATTCTGATAACCGGGTGAAAGGTAATGACTTTTGAAAACCAATTCGCCGGATTCGTAGGTGCAGGCTTCGCTTCCATCTTCTCTTATTACCGCTGCAATGGTATCCTCCACAGGGTAACCAACCGGCATCTTGGGGAGTGTAATCGTCGTATCATAGGGCACTATGTACTGCAGAGTCACCGTACTCTCCGTAGGCCCTAGGCCGTTGACAAAGTAGGCTGTCCGGGGGAAAAAGCTTCTGAAATAATCAAAATCCGTTTTAAGACAAGCCTCACCTCCCAATACGACCAGCCTCACCGTTTCGCATGCCGCAGAGGCAGCATTTTCCCCGGCCCACTGACGAAAAAGGGTGGGGACCATATGGAGAACGGTTATCTTTTCTACTTGGAGGAAATCGCTTAGCCCGTACAGGCCTTCTCCTCCCCGCATATCATAGGGGCAGAGGGTCGCACCATTTAGTAAAGCGGCGCAAATATCCATCACGGCTGCATCAAAGGAGTAGACGGGTAGCAGACTTAGCCTATCAGCAGAGCTTATCCTTAGGTTATTTGTATAAGCGGATATGAAATGAAGCACATTGCGGTGCCACTGCACTACACCCTTGGGGGTACCTGTGCTACCGGAAGTATACAGGATGTAAGCCCTGCTTTCCCTGCTAATATCGATGCCGGGATTAGCTGAGGGTGTGGATGGTGGCACATCCTTTATGTTCCATACCGGCAAACCGCCACCTATCTGCAGGGCGTATTCATTATGCTGATCGTCAGATATAATGCCCTCACATTCTGCATCGGACAAGATAAACTTTAATCTGGATGCAGGGTGCATCGGATCCAGGGGAACATAGGCATTACCGGATTTTAAGACAGCCAGTAAGGCGACTATCATCTCTATAGAATGCCCTACTAGCAGGGCAATGGTTTTTTGCTGCCCCACTTCGTTTTCCTGAATATGATAAGCCAGCCGGTTAGCGGCTTCATTCAGTTCCTTATAGGTCATGCGGCTGCCGTCCATAGACAGTGCGATGGCATTTGGTGTAGCTGCCGCAAACTCCTCAAAATGGCTGACTAGTGTACCCTCTACTTTCAAAATGGGCTCATATGGCAGTTCTGGTATACCGGTAGCTTGTGTATTTTTCACCGGAGCCAGGCCGTTTAACTGCCCTACGGGCGTTAAGGGTGATTGTATTGCATGGGAGAGTAGGTTTATATATTCTTCTACCAGATAAGATATCGTTTCCCTGCTGAACAGTTCCTGCTTGTACATGCAGTGAAATTCCAGCCCGTTAGTGTATTCATACGCATAAAAATCGATATCGAAATTCATGATGATGTCCAGCGGACGGTGAAAACTGTCGAACAGATCGATAGTCCGGGCTTCCTCCTCACTGTAGTTCATCATATTGAAAAATACCGAGCTTACGGGAAAACGGTTAATGTCACGAGGGACATCCAGCTCAGCGACAATCTTTTCAAAGGGGTATTCCTGGTGGTCCAGGCCGTCCATCACCGTCTGGCGGACGGCTTTCAGGTGATTTTCAAAAGACCCCTGGTCATCTACCGCTACTCTGAGCATCACGGTATTGAGAAAGAAGCCAACTAAACCTTGCAGTTCTTCATGATTGCGGCCGGCCACCGGGGTTCCGATGATAATGTCTTTTTGGTTACAAATGCGCTGCAGCAGTATGCTGAAGCCACTGATGAGCACCGTAAACAGGCTGGTAGAATACCTCTCTGCCAGTTTTTTCAATGGCTCCAATACCTCCGAAGGTATGGCTGTCCTGAACATAGCGCCCCGGTTAGTAACAGCGTTTCGCAGCGGGTAGTCAAAAGGCAGGTCTAAAGGAGAGAGTTGTCCGGATAACTTATTCAACCAGTACTTGCGAAGCAAGCCATCATGATCATCGGCTAAGCGTCTGTTTACCCAGGCAGCATACTCTTTATATTGCAGGGGCAGCGGAGAAAAGCCGGGTGAATGACCAGCCTTCAAAGCGGCATAAGCTTCGTGCAGGTCTCTCTTAAGTATCTCCAGGGAAATGCCGTCTGCAATGACGTGGTGCAGGGTAAGCATAAGGAGACTGCTATGGGCTTGCGTATGGATTAGCCGTGCCCTAAACAGTGGGCCGTGCTCCAGGTCAAACGGAGTTTGCAGATCGACGCTGCTTAAGCGGTGATAGGCTGCCTCCGGATCATCCTCAGTATGTATGTTGTCTACTTTCAGTTTCCAGCGAACGGTCTTGGATGAATGGATCACCTGCCTGGGTTCACCATCCTGGTCGCGAAATGTGGTCCGGAGACTTTCGTGCCGGTTTATAACCTCTGATAAAGCTTTTTGAACTATCTCAGGATCTGCCTTTTCTCCTATCTCAAACTCTGCAGGGATATTATAAGAGCTGCCATAAGGATCGAGCCTGTACAGAAACCATAACCTCCGCTGCCCGGGAGATACTTCATAATCGGCCTGTTCCGGCAGCACCGTCATCTCCGTTTGCTGCTGAGCTGTGGCTTTTTCATTTCCTTGCAGGGACTCAATGTAAGCTGAAAGGGCTGCTATGGTAGGATATTCGTACATATCCCGGAATGAAAGGGCCAGACCCAATTGCGCATTGAGCTTATTGATGATCCTGGCACCAATAAGGGAATGCCCACCGGCCTGGAAGAAGTTGTCTTCGCGCGACAGATTCTCTTTTTGCAATACCTCATTCCACGTGCCGGCCACTATGGCCTCTGTACCCTCCAGCTCTTCACGTAAGCTGCCTTTATCCCGTTTGCTGGTTTCTTCAGTGCTCCCTCCGATCTTGAAGAAGGGGTTAACCTTAAAGCTTTCCAGGTCTGCATCCGCTACGCCTACATTGGCGGCCGTTCCTGAAATGGCATAATGAAAGGCCAGTGTGCCCTCTTCGTTAGTAAGAAAATTTACAGGAAGCGGGTCGTTTTCTGCCTGTTTCGCGCTATCGGCAGACATGCCCGTTTCCAGCCAGCCCGGCCAGCCGATGGATACGGCGGGCACACCTTTGCTCTGCAGATGGTGGGCAAACAGGTCTTCAAAATCATTGGCCACCGTGTAGTCTGTGCTCAGCTTTTGGGGTACGCGGGAATTCAGAGAACTAAAGAGGGCAAAAAAGCGGAGGTTATCTCCAGCGGTATACTCATGAAGAAGTAGAGAACCGGCTACTTTAGGCCCCATTACGTGCCTGAAATCCTGCAGGGTTTTATCAGTGAGGTCAACCCAGCGATGCGGTACACCTGCCACATGTGCTATTCCGTCAATTTTCTCATGGTCGGTTCTGATTTGGTCAAAAGCCAGCTTCATTTGGCTCTTATCCGACAGATCCGAAGTGTAATAGTATATGTGGGCGCCTGCTTCTTCCAGTTGCTGAAGATTACGTTTACGCTCAGTGACAGGACCGTTCTTCCATTCGGTACCATACCCAAGGTCTGTGCGGCCTATGATGATAAGGGTACAGGCAGCCTGGGCGGCTATATAACGGGCAATGGCATGGCCTATCCCTGCCGCCCCCCCGGTAACCAGGTAGGTTTCCTCAGACTGAAAGACGAGCAGATCCCTGTTTTCCTGAACCGTAACCGGGGCAATAAGGGGTACGTAGCGCGTATGTTCACGATAGGCAGAGAACCGGATCTGCTCTTCATGCCCTATCTCATCGATTATATAATCGGCAGCCTGCTGGCCCGTAATGGCTGCACCGATATCGATGCCGGACACGGAAAGCTGCGGGTAATCACTAAGCAAACTCCGTAAGAAACCGCCGCTCATGGCATTTGACAGGCTGACCTCCTCTCCGGCATGTACTGCCTCTGCCTGTGAACTGATGGCTACAAAGCGAAACCCTCCCTTTTGCAGGTGATGGTGGAAGGCTTTGGCTATGAAAAAGAGGGAATAAACGGTCCCCAGCAGGTTCTCTTCAAGGTTTTCTGACTGAAGGCCTGTTTGAGTTCTGAAGCTACCGGCATGAATGATGCCATCCAGGGTGATTTCCTGATCGGCTATCTCCTTTGCCAGCCTGGTGTAATCCTCCTCACTTTCCGGCCTTATGACAAAGGACGGTCCATTTTGCTCAAAGGTAATGCCTCCACTCACTTTCAGGCACGTATTCCCATGGCTTTCGAGTGCTACTGCCAGCCTGTCGCTTAAGCCCTCCTCATCCTCAAAAAGCAGGAAGGTACCACCGGAAATAGGCTCCGGAGCTTCAGTTAAGGCCTGCGGTGTCCATGCAAAACGGTGCAGCCAGGCTTCCACCTCTCCCCTGTGGCTATCTTTTATCCAGCAACGGTTTTTAATAAAAGGGTAAGGCGGCAGAGAAATTACGTTCCCTTCAGTAGTAAAGTCCACATCGAACCCTTGCTCAAACAGACCGGCCTGCAAAGCGGCGCGTCCTTCGTCAGGAAGCAAAACGGCTGCATTGTCCGATTTTTCCGAAAGGCCAGCCAATATGTGTCCGATTGTTCCCCGGGGAGCCATTTCCACAAAAAGTATAGAGCCGTCTGCATTGGCTGAGAGGAATTTTTCCAGCCTGCTACTTAGTGCCGGGTCTGTTTCTCCGGTGTAGGTCTCAACCTGCTTCAGAATGACGGACAGTTTACTTTCCTTCTGGATGGCATCCACTACGAGCTCACCGATACCCTCCCCCATCAGGAATTTTGTCCGGATGCCTTGTGATAGCATCAGGTGATAAAGGGCGTACTGAAAAGCAAATAGACGAAGATTCTCATTTTCGGCAGACCCGGCCAGGCACTTGTGGTAAGCCTCCCGGAAGCTGTCATCTTCTAAGAACTCCCGTAGATACTCTTCTTCTACCACACCACTACCGGAGAAGGTAAAGAATAATTTTTCAGCCGGAGAGGCCTCTTCTTCCGGTATAGTTTTACTCTTTAATTTATCCACCAGTTCGGCTACAGAAGAGGCGGCAACGGCTACACGATTAGGAAAGTGTGTTCTTCTCCGGGACAGGGTATAACTCAGGTCATTCAGATTAACACCCTGGTTGCCAATCAGAAATGCACCCATATCCGTGAGTATATGCTGCAAAGCTTCCGGATTTTTGGCTGAAAATGGAAAGGCCAGCCGGGCCGTATTTTCCTGTGAGAAGGGAGCCAGTTTTGCTTCCTCAAGTACGACATGGACATTGGTGCCGGAAATGCCAAAAGAGCTGACTCCCGCCTGCCGGGGAAGGTCCTGGGCCGGCCAGTCTTTTAACTCCCTGTTTATGTATACCGGCCCGCCTATAAAGTCGATGAAGTGATTAGGCTCAGAAAAGTGAAGCGTAGGCAGTAGTTTTTTATGATACAGGGAGAGAGCCGCTTTGATCAGACCGGCCAGACCAGCAGCCGTGTCGGTATGCCCGATATTTGATTTTAAGGCAGAGAGCGCACAAAATTGTTTCCGGTTGGTGACTCGTGAAAAAGCCAGATTGAGGCCTTTCGCTTCTATAGGGTCTCCCAGGTTGGTAGCCGTACCGTGTGCTTCGATGTAGCCAAGTGCCTCGGGGTTTATACCCGCCTTTTTCCAGGCCTTTAGCAGTACTTCAGACTGGGCCACACTGTCAGGCGCAGAGAGATTAGCCGAAAGCTGCCCATCCTGGTTAGCCGCCATGCCTTTGATAACAGCGTAGACCCGGTCGTTATCTTCCCGGGCTTTATCCAAAGGCTTCAGCATCACACTACAAACGGCCTCGCCTAGTCCCGTACCGGTAGCATCTGCAGAGAAAGAACGTGTCTTCCCATCTCCGGAAGTTATGCCGATGCCATTCTCTTCACTTTCTTCATCCGGGAAAAGAAAAAGCTTCACCGCTCCTACTAATGCCTGGCTGCAATTACCTAAGATCAGATCGTTACAGGCCAGTTGCAGGGCTACTAATGATGAAGAACAAGCCGTATCCACCATCATAGCCGTGCCACGCAGGTTAAAGGCACGGGCCACACGGCCAGCCGTAGCAGCATTGAGATTGCCGGTTACTATAGCCGGATCGTATTCCTCAGCCAGGCGGTAGTAATTCTGAGCGGTATCTCCGATGTAGATAGAGGTGTCTGACCCATTCATGTCCTTCAGGCTGTATCCGGCATCGGCCATAGCCTGGTAAGCTACTTCCAAAATCAGTCGCTGATGAGGATCGATATACTTTGCCTCGCCATATGAAATACCGAAAAAGTCATGGTCGAAGCAGTCGATATCCTCCAGGTAAGCAAACGGTTTATACTGCCTGCCTTTCGCCAGAGTGGTATGCTTTATCCGGTCTTCCGATAGCATCCGGATACTATCCTTCCCTTCTGCAAGGTTTTGGAAAAACGCTTCCAGTGATGCTGCTTCGGGAAACCTTCCCGACATACCGATTATGGCAATATCTTTATCCATACAAATCTCTCTTCTCTCGATCTCTTACTGCCTTACCTCTACAAAATATTGTTCCAATGACTGCTCCAGGATTTTTCTATCGGTGAAAATATCAGGGTGAGCATCTTTCAGAATATTTTCGATCATGCGGTTTTGATTTTCAGCCTTCCTGATGACCTGTGAAATGGGCATACGGGTAAAGGCGATGAGCACATACTGGGGGGTGAACAGTTCAGGGTAATGCTCGGCAATTAGTCGTTCAAGCTTCCATTTGGCATCATAGGTAGGTGCAATACTGGCCGTAATGCTATCGAAATTTTTCAGTGAAAGCCTGGCCATCAGGTCGGCATCCTCCTTACGGCGACTGGTAAACTGCGTGATCGCCCGGCCCATGTGGCCATCGAACTCATCCAGCAGGGCATTGAAAATACTGCAATCCTCAAAGCAGGTGTTCATACCCATTCCGTAAAAAGGTGCCATGGCATGAGCCGCATCCCCGATCAGCAGGGAGCGGTCACGGTAATTCCATCGGGGGCACTCCACCGTATGAATATTGGAAGTAGGATTTATAAAATACTGACTGAGGATATCAGGAATGTACTTTTTAAGACTAGGGAAACTGGTATTGAAGTAGCTTACCACATCTTCGTCAGTACGGATCTGGTTGAATGAATACGTGCCTTGCAGATCATTGAATAAGGTGGAAATAAATGAACCGTCACAGCACATCTGGGCCATGATGAAGGCATGTCTGCTTACCCAAATATGCAGGTAGTCCAGCAGTACCTTTTCACTGACTGTATCCAGTGGGGGCATTTCCAGTTCTTTATAGGCACAACTGAGTATCTGTGTCTTGAAACTATGGTCGGTGTTACGCTCCATAATTTCACGCACGGAAGACAGCCCCCCGTCAGCACCAAAAATATAGTCAAAGGTTTCCTGACTGGCTGAGCCATTGGCCTTATCCTGCACATCTATGGTATTGGTTTCAAAATTGATATCGGTACAGATGTGCTCGAAGTGAAAGTCGATCATGCCCGTGCTCTCGGCCTTTTCCAAAAGCAGATTGTTCAGATCCCGGCGGTTTACGGTATAGATAGCCTGGTGGGATTTACCGTAGTGCTGCAACATGGGGGTACCCTCCATACGGTAAGTAGCCCGGCCGTATTTGGGAGCTCCGATCTTCTGTACGGTTTCCAGCATATCCACCTCCTTAAGCGCATGCCAGCCACGTTCGCTAAGGGACATGGCTATGGTCCGGTTACGGTCCGGGCTGATATTCCGGAAGTCGGGCCGCTTTTCATAGATCACGGATTTGAGGCCTCGTTTAGCCAGGTATAAGGCCAGCAGTGAACCGGTAAGCCCGGCACCTACTATGCATATCTTAAGCTGATCTGTTGCCATCTCCTTGGTCGGTTTAGTTTTTTCTTAGGTTTTGAGGGTTGATCAGAAACTCACCTTGATGGTTTCTTCTTCGTCATCGCTGGGTTCTTCTTCCTTTTCCTGCGGGAGAAGCAGGGCCTGAGCTTCAATAGTGGGATTACTGAAGAGATCAGTAATTTCCAGCAGCCCGGGATAGGCTTCTTCTATAAAATTGAAAAGCTGCACCAGCCTCAGGCTGTCGCCTCCCAGGTCAAAGAAGTTGTCTTCCATGCTGATGTCCTCACGTTTAAGGACTTCCTGCCACCACTTAAGCAGGATCTGCTCAGTACCGGTCTCTGCATGGCGGTCGCTCCGGGTGCCGGTAAGGGCATTTTCCTTCGCCAGGGGTAGCTTCCGGCGGTCTATTTTCCCGTTGCTGTTGTATTCGAACGCCTCTACCGGTACGAAATAGGCAGGGATCATGTAAGCGGGTAGCTTTTGTTTCAGAGCAGCCTTCAACTGTCCCAGTGACAATGAAGCTCCGGAGGTAAAATAGGCTGCTAACTTTTGCTCTTCTGTGAGGACGACCACGGCCATGGTAATTCCTTCTACACTTGCCAGGGCATGCTCTATCTCGCCAGGCTCCACGCGGTGGCCCTGTACATTGACCATGCTGTCTACTCTACCCAGGTATTCGAGCTGACCGTCCGTACGCCATTTGGCCATGTCCCCGGTTCTGTATATCCGCCCGTTATCCCTCAGAGGGTCCTTATCAAACTTTTGGCGGCTAAGGTCCGGGTCGTTCTGATAGCCAAGGGCTATACCGGCACCGCCAATGCAAAGCTCACCGCGAACACCCACCGGCACGAGCTGGTCATCGGAATCCAGTACATACAGGTATTTATTAAAGCTGGGTCGCCCTATCGGCACAGCGGAAATGATATCCGCCTCCTCATACTTAAACATACTCGCCTTAACTGTGGCTTCGGTAGGGCCGTATGAGTTGCGCATATTTTTAGACGTACCGTAGTGGGCCATATCCGCGGGAATAGCGGCCTCCCCGGCGGTCACGATCGTGCGTATGCCGGGCAATTCATGGTGCCGGAGTACATTCAGGTAAGCAGGGGGCAGAATGGCGAGGCTTACGGCTTTCTCTTCCACATATCTCACAAACCTGCCTGTATCCAATATGACATCTTTATCTATCAGGACAAGGTTGGCGCCGCAGGCAAAGGCCATGAAAATATCTGCCAGAGACCCGTCGAAGGTGAGGGAAAGGAACTGAAGTACCTTGTCCTTGCTGGTACACTCCAGTGTTTCCACCTGATCCAGTGCCATATTGAGCAACCCTTCGTGAGATACCCGTACGCCTTTTGGCCGGCCGGTAGAACCTGATGTGTACAGGATGTAGGCAAGGTCATCCGTACGGTAAGATAGCGTAAGGTTCTCCTCCTGTTCGGCGAGCATATCGAACTCCACATCACAGGCAAATATTTCTCCTTCATACCCCTGAAGGGCAGGAAGATATTCTGAATTGGTCATCAGCATCTTCATGCCGGTATCCTGAAACATGTAGCTTTTCCGGTCCTGCGGAAAAGCAGGGTCTACTGGAACATATACCAGACCGGCCTTCCAGATAGCCAAAAGGCTAATGATAGCATGATCACTTTTTTCCAACATCACACCTGCCACATCACCCGGTTTCAGATTCTTTTCCTGAATAAGGTGATGAGCCAGACGATTGCTAAGGGTATTCAGTGCTGCGTACGTGTGTGTGGTATCATTCCAGGTAAGGGCGGTGCGCTCTCCGTATTTATCCACTATTTCCTCAAAATGAGCCATGAGCAACTTAGCCTGTGGTATTTCCCGCTCATTGCTGCCGAATTCATCAAGTAGCAGAGCTTTTTCTTCCTGTGGCAGGTAGTCCATCAGGGCTACCGCCAGGGTAGGATTTTCCACAACCTGGCTAAGGAGCTGTTCCACATGTTTGAGTACATAGTCAATACGCTGGCCGGTAAAGAGGTCCGTATTATAATCCAGGGTGAGGTAGAGCCCGCCGTCATATTCGGTAAACTCAAACCGTAAATCGACAGTGCTTGCGGTATAGCCTTCGTCAAATCCTTTGATGTTTAAACCGAGTGCTTCTTCCTGGCTGCTGTCGTAAACGAAGGCGGTATTTTGCAATACGACCGCTACGTCATACAATGGGGAGCGGCTCATATCCCGCTCTACATCCAGATCCTCAACTAACTTATCAAAGGGGTAGACCTGATGGGCAAAGCCATCGAGGGTAGTACGCCGCACTTTGTTCAGCAATGCTTCAAAACTATCCTGCCTGTTAAAGGAAGTCCTAAGAGGCAGATTGTTAAGAAACATGCCTATTACCGGCTCGAGATCGGCATGAATGCGTCCTGCCACCGGCGTACCCAATACGATATCTGTCTGGCCGGTGTAGCGGTGCATCAGGCTGTAAATGCCGGATAGCAGTACCATAAAGAGGCTGCTATCGTTGTCCCTGGCGAGTTTATTCAGTCCTTTTGTGAGCTCCAAGCCTAATGGTATGCTCTTACTGGCACCGTTATAGGTGCGGCGGGCAGGTCTGGGCATATCCGTAGGCAGATCGAGTACGGGAACTTCTCCCTTAAACTGATCCACCCAATACCCCCGGTGTTTTGTTAGCGATTCGCCACTAAGCTGGTCATTTTGCCAGTGAGCGTAATCTTTATACTGGAGGGGCAGCGCAGGCAGCTTAACCTCGTCACCATCTCTAAGAGCATTATAAGCACTCAGTACCTCAGTGAAGAATACATTGAGGGACCAGCCATCCGTAATGATGTGGTGCATGGTGATGATAAGCACCCGTTGCTCACCCCGCAGGTTCAGCAAGTGTATATTTAATAAGGGACCTTTTTCCAGATCAAACATCCTGGTGGCTTCCGCCCGGGCAATCTCTTTCACCCTTTCGTCTGCGGCATCCGTATCGGCCAGGTCAGAGACTGACCACGGAAGGGTAAGCCTGTCAACCGCCTCAATCTGCTGGCGGGGTTCGCCCTCCTGCAGAATGATGCGGGTACGGAGGCTTTCATGCCGGGCATACACGAGGTCGAAGGCTTTTTCCAAAGCATTGATATCCGACTCACCTTCAAGCACATACGCTTCGGTGATATTGTAGGCGGATTGTCCCCCTTCAAACCTGTCGATAACCCACAGCCTTTTTTGTGCATGCGACAGGGCATAATTTTCCTGTGCTGGCACAGGTACAGGGGCCTTTATCTCTTCACCATTGCTGGAATTTATAGCAGCAGCGAGACCTTCTACTGTAGGGTTTTCGAACAGATCACGCAGGTCGAGAGTGCTGCCCATCTCCTTTTCCAACCGGGCTATAAGGCGGGCGGCCTTTAGCGAGTCGCCACCCAGTTGAAAGAAATGGTCCTTTACAGTGACTCCCTGCTCCGGAAAGAGACTGCTGAACGCTATCCGGATCATTTCCTCTCTTTCATTTCTGGCTGCAGCTACAGAAGGTGAAGCCGCTGATGCCCGGGAAGGTTTCGGTAGTGCCTTGCGGTCGATCTTACCATTGGCATTAAGCGGGAGTTGAGCCAGTGATACAAACTGCTGCGGCAGCATATGGGCAGGCACTATGCTTTTCAGGTGATCCGTAAGATTTTTTTCATTTACGGGTTCTGCTGTTTCCAGGTAAGCAATAAGGCGCTTATCCTGTCCCTCTCCATCCAGTATCACAGCGGCTTTATCAATGGTACGGTAAGTCACCAGTGCAGCCTCAATTTCTCCCAGCTCTATACGAAATCCCCTCAGCTTAATCTGGCTGTCATTACGACCGATGAACATCATATTGCCATCGGGCATCCACCGTACCAGGTCGCCGGTGCGGTACATGCTACCGGCACCAAATGGGTTCGGGATAAATTTATCAGCCGTCAGCACAGGCCTGTTCCGGTACCCCCTTGATACCTGGTCTCCGGCAATACAAAGCTCGCCGGGTACTCCGGCAGGAAGCAAATTCTGCTCATCGTCCAGCACATAAAAGCGGGTATTAGAGACCGGCCTGCCCATTGGTACGCCATCATCCTTAGCGTCAAAAGTATAGCAGGAGCTATAGGTGGTATCTTCCGAAGGTCCGTACAGGTTGCGAACCTGTATGACTGTATCACAGAGTTTTTCTTTAATGGAAAGAGGCACTGGCTCACCTGCCATATTGATGGCAGTTACATTCTTCAAATCAGTGCCGGAAGCTAACAAACCTGCGATGACAGAAGGCACCGTATTAATCAGAATGTTTTCGTCTTTGCCTGTCCATTTTTCTATATCAAGCCCGTCATTAAGTATGCGTATGTTTTTACCGGCAAACAGCGGATAGAAGAGCTCAAAAACAGAAAGGTCAAAACAAAATGAGGTGACTGCGTAAACCGTTTTAAAATCGGTATCTGCGAATTCCTGTAGCGCCCAGTTAAGGAATGTGGCTGCATTGCCATGGGTGATTTCCACGCCCTTAGGCTGGCCGGTAGATCCTGAGGTGTAAATAAGGTAGGCAAGGTCTTCAGGCTTGCTTTGATCCTCTATGCCGGTTTCAAGAATGGTGCTGAGGGTTTGCTCAAGTTCCTCAAGTACAACCCTGGTAATACCTTTCTGCCCTGAAAGCTGGTCTACCGTGTCGCAAATCACATAGTCTAATCCCGCATCACCTATGATAAACTCGAGCCTGGCAGGGGGATAGGCCGGGTCCAGCGGTACATAGGCAGCGCCGCTTTTCACCACTGCAAGCAAACTGATGAGCATCTGTTCATTCCGACCGGTGCATACGCCTATCAGACTTCCCTTTTCTACCTGAATAGTTTGGGTAAGATAGCGCGCCAGCCGGTTGGCCTGTTTATCTATTTCTTTAAATGAAATGGTGGTTTCACCAACGAATAGAGCCTTATCCTTATTCCGGATATCAGCCCCGCTTTCTATCAACCCGGTAATGGTACCGTTTGCCGTTACGTCTTTATGAGAAGATGCCCATTTATTAAGAAGGATATCCACCTCATTATCTGACAAGTACACTTCATGAGATAGCTTCACTTCCTCCGTACTACACAGGGCCGCCAGGATGTTTATAAAGTACCCGTTCAGGCGCTCTATTTCCTCTTTGGTGTATAATCCATCCGCGTAGTTGAGGGTAATGCCGAGGTTATCCCCTATCCGGCTTATGCCGAAGTCGAAATAGGTATTCGTATTTTCAAAACCATGGACGAAGGCATCGGCATTGTCACCATGGCCTTCTGTATTTCTTTCGGACTGATTAAAGTCTACGTAATAGAAAAAATGATCGAAGAAGGGATTTCCTCCGGCCTCTTCACCTAGTAATCGAGCCGTTTCCAGCAGGGACATTTTTTCGTAATGCTTTAGCTCTCTGGCTTGCTGCCTGATCTGGTTTAACAGACTTTTGGATGTGAGGGCCTTTCCTAATTGGATCCGGAATGGCAAGGTGTTAAGAAAACAGCCCAATACCTTATCTCCATCGGTCATTTCAGGCCTTCCCTGGGTGACCAGGCCAAAGGTGAGATCATCAGCGTTCGTACTCACCTTCATCATGCCCGCATAAGCTGCCAGGCAAACTTCCTGTATGCCTGTTCCGGTGCGGCGGCTGGTCTCCAGTACCGCCTGCGCTATATTTCCGGGAATGGCCTGCACATGCCGGTTTACCTGTCCGCTGTAGTGCGGCACTGTTTTTCCGAGTGGAATGGCTGTGCGCTCATAACCACCGAGGTAGTTCTTCCACCAGTTTTGCGCATCGGCATTCAGGGCTAATCTCTGCTCGATGATATAGTCCCGGTAAGAAGCCTGCAACGGCGCGGGGACAAATGTCTCTGACTCACTCAGCTTTTCATACGTATCTGACAACTCGGCTATGAAAGCAGCCATGCTCCAGCCATCCAGAATAGCATGATGGAAGGTGAACAGCACCCCAAAGTCTTTGCTTCCCAAGCGGATGAGGCGCAGGCGCCATAAGCCGGGGCTTTCGTGATCCAGTTGGGTCAGGCGATCGTTATCAGTGAGATTTCCTAGAGCAGTCTGCTGCTCAGCAGAAGACAGGTGACTTAGATCTTCAAGGGTAAAGGCAGGGCTGAAATCCTTTGCTTTACAAACGACATGAAGAGGCGTTTCAAAGCCTGACAAACGAAAGCAGGTGCGAAGGGCCTCATGCTTCTGTATCAGCAGGCGCAACGCCTTCTCAAATCGGTTTATATCAAACCCGGCATCATCAAATGGGTAATAGAACTGGTCCTGGTACACACCCTCAGCCTTGCCCATCATATGATGGAAAACCATCCCCTTCTCAATGTCACTCATCGGGTAAAAATCTTCCCATGAGTCAGGCAGTTGGTTTACCCGCTTAGGGTCTTCCAGTATTTCCTTTTTGAATACCTCAAGCTCCCGGCTTATGGCAAGTTTATCAGCCTCACGATGAGAGACCTCTCCTCCTTCTGCCATTCCGGCAAGGGCTGCAATGGTTGGGTGGGCGAAAAGGTCCCTTACTTCCAGGTTAACTTCCAGTTTTTTATTGGCGCGGCTTATCACCCGGATGGCTTTAATGGAATCCCCTCCTATGGCAAAATAGTCATCATGAATGCCCACCGTTTTCCTTCCAAGTTCCTCAGCCCAAATGGCAGCCAGCTCCTTCTCTGCCTCAGAGGCAGGCGCAACATACTCTGTACCAGAGGCTTGTTCGCCATGCACCTGTTTTGCTAAAGTGCGGCGATCTGTCTTGCCGGAAGCAGTAAGGGGCATCTCCTCAAGGTGTACCAAGTACGAAGGCACCATGTAAGCAGGCAGGAAAGAGGCTAATTGAGTTTTCAGGCTACTTGTTTCAAAAGCCTTACCGGTATAGAAACCAGCCAGTTCAGGCACTTCGCCTCCACTCACGATCACGGCAGCATTTTCCACTCCTTCCATTTTCAGAAGCGTGCGCTCTATCTCGCCGGGCTCTATCCTATACCCCTTTATTTTTACCTGCCGGTCAGCCCTGCCGGTGTAAATGATCTCTCCGCTTTCCGTCCAGTAACCGGTGTCCCCGGTCAGGTATAATTTCCCTCCTTTCGAATACGGGTTTTCTACAAATCGCTCGGCAGTTAGTTCAGGCGCATTGATGTAGCCGGTTGCCAGTCCCGTTCCGCCAATGGCTATTTCTCCCTCCACTCCCACCGGTAAAGGTCTGAGCGATTGATCAAGGATATAAAGTTGTGTATTGGCAATAGGCTTGCCGATAGGCACCACTGTGCCTTCAGGCCTGGTCAGGTAGTAGCTTACATCTACCGAGGCTTCGGTAGGTCCGTAAAGATTGTAAAGTGGAATAGCCAATTTGCTGTAATGCTGAGCTACCATTTCCGGAAGGAGTGCCTCGCCACTGGCTACGATACGTTTCAGACTTCCCGCTTTCGTAATGTTTTCTCTGTTCAGTTGTTGCAGGAAGGCATTGAGCATCGTCGGGACAAAGTGAAGGGTCGTAATGCCATTTTGCTCTACCACATCCAGCAACCAGTCAGGATCGTAAGCCGTTTCTTTGGAGCAGAGTACCAATCTTGCCCCAAAGCACAGGGTCATGAAAAACTCCCAAACGGATACGTCGAATATATAATTGGTCTTCTGCAGGATAACGTCTTCGGCAGTAAAGCCAAGTGCCTTCCACTGCCAGTCTATCCGGTTGACCACGCCCCTGTGCGGCACCATGACTCCCTTAGGCTGACCTGTGGAACCGGAGGTAAAGATCACGTAGGCCAGATCATACGGGGAGACGGTAACCTGTGGGTTTACGGAATGATTACTGTCTTCCTGTACCAGTTCGGCTATGTCTGCAGTGCTGACGTTTATATCAGAAAAAAGATCAGCCAACCCTTTGCCGGTAAGTACAGTAGCTGCCCCACTGATTTCTACCATACGGCGAATTCGCTCTACGGGGAAATCCGGATCTATAGGCATGTAGGCAGCTCCGCTCTTCATGATCGCCAGCATGGCCATAACCATCTCGGGAGACCTGTCAAAGCAAATGCCTATTACCTGACCGGGTGCAACATTTTCATGTTTTTGCAGCCAATGAGCAAGCTGGTTTGCTTTGCTGTTCAGTTCCCTGTACCTAAGTGAGTGGCGCTGAAATGACAGGGCAGTTTTTTCCGGATGGGCCGCCGCCTGTTTTTCAAAAAGGCTGACCAGGGTTTCATCTTTGGGGTAAGGGGATTGGGTTTGGTTAAATTGATGAAGAACCTTGTGTTCTTCCCCGGCAGAAACAATGCTCAGACTTTCAAGCGTATTTACCGGAGCTTCAATCACCTGCGCCATCAAGTGAAGCAAGTGCTTACCTAATTGCACCACCATTTCCGGCGTAAAGCGATTGGCATTTATATTAAACTCAATGTGCAGTTGCTCTTCCGGCCGGACGATCACATTGAGATCATAGGGTGTCTGCTCAAAGGAATCTACGTTCAGAATTTCCAGATCATCCTTTGCGTTTGCTTGCTGAGACACCTCCTTTTCTACCGGAAAGTTTTCAAACACAATGATATGGTCCGGCTGTTCACGGCCACCTTCCATCTGCTTAAGTATAGAAGCGAGGGGAAGATACTGGTGAGCTTCCGTTTGGATAATCTCTTTCTGAAAGCGCTTCACAAAGTCCCGGAAGCTTTCATTATCTGCCAACTTAACCCTTACCGGAAGGGTATTGATAAAAAGCCCGATCATGGACTCTACTGCGGGAAGAGAGGCGGGCCTTCCGGAAACGACATTACCGAAAAGTACGTCACTAGAACCGGTGTATTTTTGCAAAAGGATGGCCCATACTGCCTGAAACAAAGTACTGACGGTTACATTCAGCTCTGAAGCCAGTGCCTGTAAGCTCCGGGTATTGGCCACGTCAAGCGAAAACAGGTGGGATTGCTGGCGATAGCCCTCCTTTTGTTTTTTGTAGCGTTCAAATGCACTTTGGCTCTCGTAGTCAGCGGTGTAGTCTTTCCAAAAGGCAAGAGAAACGGCGGTATTCTGCTTATCAAGCCACTCTATGTATGAGCGATACCGTGGTACGGCGGGCAAGTCAGGTGTCTGCCCTTTAGAGAGTGCATCGTATATCCGACCATACTCTCCCGTAAGGAGGGCAATACACCATCCATCCATCAGGATATGGTGAAAGGTCCAGGTAAACTCACAGGATTGCGGTCCGGTTTTGATGACGGAAATCCGCATCAGCACATCTTGCTGGAGATCAAACGGCTGCAAGCGATCAGCCTGCTTAAATGCCTCCACAATGCCTTCGGCTTCTTTGGGGCTTTTGTCTGTTACATCCTGAAAACTCAGGTCGACAGGCTGCTCTTTTAATACGACCTGCAGGGGCCGGTCCATTTTCTTATGATTAAAGACCGTGCGCAGTACGTCATGCCGGGCAATGAGCGTTTCGAGACTCCGACGCACCACGCCCATATCCAACGAGCCAGCAAGGCGGTAGGAAAACTGCTCAATGTAGGCGGTATCTTCCGGGTCATATACCCATTGGAAGTACATACCTTCCTGCATGGGGGATAGCCGATAGATGTCTTTAATATTATTATTGTCGATCTTCGCTTTCATAAAATCGATGGGATTGAGGATATACTTGCCTGGTTTCTTTCTTAGTCGAAGAAGTTTTCCAAATCTTCGAGTTGCATATCCTTGTAGCCCAGATCACTGGGTGTAATTTCTTTTTCTTTTTTATCTGCGCTCTCTGAAATAATCGTTTCCAGAGCTTTACGATAGTTTTCAGCCCATTGCAGGATGGTGTCCTGGCGGAAGCGTCGGCTACCGTATTCGATATTGACCGTGAGGCGGCCATTGTAAATCATCCCGGATATTTCCACCGCGTGCGGGCGTATCTCTTCGGGGCTAACCTGACTGCCTATGTTATCTTCGGCAATTTGAAGCGCTTCATCGGCCTCATCGTCAAAATGGCCCATGTAGTTGAAGCCGATCTGTGCATCCAGCGGCAGGTCCTTTCCTTTCATGTAGCGAAGCACATTATAGCTTCTGCCATATTCAGGTACACGCCTCAGGTTTTCTTTTACCTGTTTGATATGGTATCCTATACCCTGCTGATCCTGCGCTTCCAGTAAAACCGGGTAGAAGTTAGTGAACCACCCCACAGTTCGGCTTAAGTCCATTTCTCCTGCTGCAGCTTCCCGGCCGTGGGTTTCCACTTCAACCAGGGCGTTTTGCCTGCCAAAGGTCTCCCTGAGACTGAGTGAAAGAGCGGCCAGCAGGAGTTCGCTGGTATTGGTGCCATAGACAGCATTAACTTTTGTCAGATCCTGTGTCTGCTCGCGATCAAGTTCAACAGATTCACTGAGGGCGTCTTTCACTTTATCGTCTCCATCAGGCATATCCATTGGCAGGGAGGAAGCATGCTTTCCGGCCATGTCCTGCCACCATTCTACACCTTTCATTACCTGCTTACTATCAGCCCATTGCACGAGACTTTCCATCCATTTGAGGTAGCTTTCCGTCTTGGGAGGTAGTTTGAGTGGTTCCTCATTTTCTGCCAGCTTTATCAATACCTGAATGTCTTCAAGCAAAATACGCCAGGAGATACCATCTACTACAGCATGATGGACGACTACCAATAGACGGTCTTCATTTCCCATTTGAAAATGTCCCACCTTAAGCAGGGGGCCGTTTTCGAGATCAATGGTTTCCTGCAACCTGGCAGAGGTTTCATTAATCTTAGTACCGGTCTCTTTAATGTTTCGCAGGTCGAAGGAATGAACCTCGGCATCTGCCTCACGGATGTCTTTGATAAAGGGCTTGTGCCTGCCATTATCACCGCGAAATACTGTTCTCAGCGCATCATGATGCTGCATCAGGGTATTAAATACAGCCTGTACTTTTTCAGCGGACAGGTTGACAGGCCAGCGCAGCATCACGGAGAGATTATAATGGTGCGGGGCAAGTGTATGGGCAGCAAAGAATGCGGCCTGAACAGGAGACAGGGGCACCTCGCCACTTACCGGCGACTGATCGGCAAGGGTGTTTTCCTCGCGAACCCGTATACTCAGGTCCCGTATGGTACCACTCTCAAATATATCGGCCATGTCAAAGGCATACCCTTTTAACCGGGCTTTGGAGGTGGTAAGGATAGCTTTGATAGAATCGCCTCCCAATTGGAAGAAGTTGTCTGTCACTCCGATCTGCTCCACACCCAGCACTTCCTGCCAGATGGCGGCAAGCGCCTCCTCTACGGGTGTGGAAGGCGCTACATATTCCCGCTCTATTTCACCTTCCGGCTTTGCCAGCTTGTTACGGTCGGTCTTGCCGCTGCTGTTCAGTGGCATGCTGTCCAGCCGTACCCAGCGCTGTGGTACCATGTAGGCCGGTAGCGTTTTACCTAGCTGGCTGCTGATATCTTCAGTAGGGGCTTCGCCTACTATGTAGCCGCAGAGGTACTTATCCGTTTCCCCCCATACTTTC
The DNA here is from genome assembly GCF_041449215.1 of Roseivirga sp. BDSF3-8. Taxonomy (NCBI): domain Bacteria; kingdom Pseudomonadati; phylum Bacteroidota; class Cytophagia; order Cytophagales; family Roseivirgaceae; genus Roseivirga; species Roseivirga sp. BDSF3-8. The sequence continues at coordinate 5,158,979 of NZ_JBGNFV010000001.1, forward strand.
ACAGCGGCCTGCTTTACGCCGGGTACTTTCAGCAGCCTGCTTTCTATCTCGCCCAGTTCTATCCGGTGGCCGCGTACCTTCACCTGGTTGTCCAGCCTGCCGTAGAACTCCAGCCGGCCATCAGGAAGGTAGCGCCCCAGGTCGCCGGTGCGGTACAGGCGTTCGCCGTTTGTAACAAAGGGGTCAGTGTCCAGGAAGGCGGCAGTGGTTTTGGCTTCATCATTCAGGTAGCCTTTGCCCACACCAAGACCACTCACCCATAACTCGCCCTTTACCCATGGTGGACACAGCTTCCCGTCTTTATCCACCACGTAGATGCGGAAGTTGCGCAGCACATGACCGATAGGAATTCGGGACAGTCCCTCTGGCATCTGCTCCATGAAGTAGTGTGTGATGTCATCACTCGCCTCAGTAGGGCCGTAGGCATTCACTAGCGGAATGTCAGGGTAGCGATCGAACCAGGCGGAGGCCAGGGCAGCGGGCAGCTCTTCGCCGGTCACCATCAGGTAGTCCACATCCAGGCATGCGTCGCTGTTCTCCAGGTAGTCCAGCAGCACCCGCAGGTAAGAGGGGACTACCTCCAGAATGTTGACCTTCTCATTTTCTATGCGCTGCAGAAAGGCTGCCGGTGACAGCACCTCATCCTCACCGATCATGACGGTGCGCCCACCGGTAAGCAGGGCGGCAAACATCTGCCAGACGGAGATGTCGAAGTTTTGAGTGGCGTTCTGGGCCACAATGCTATCAGCCGTCATCTGCAGGTCTTCCACCTTGGCCAGCAGGTGGTTCAGCATGCCTTTGTGTTCCACCATGGCGCCCTTAGGCTTGCCGGTGGAGCCGGAGGTGTAGATCACATAGGCCAGGTCATCAGGGCCGGGAGTATGCGTAAGAGTCTTGCCTTTGAAAGCTCGCAGTCCGGCTTCTATGTCTTCCCAGTCTACCAGTTTGACATGCTGTGATAAGGATTCTCTCACCTCCTGGTCGATAGCCTCACGGGAGGTAACGATGACCTTCATGCCGGAGCCGGTGGCGATGTCTTCCAGGCGGCTAAGCGGATGGGCCGGGTCCATAGGGATGTAGGCGCCTCCTGCTTTCCAGGTACCGAGTATACCAATCAATAGTTTAGGCGTGCGCGGCAGCAGCATACCGGCAATCTCGCCGGGGGCAAGTCCTGCCTCTGCCTGTAGCCAGTGGGCTATGGCCGTGGTCTGCTCGTCAAGTACTTTATAGGAATAGCGTTCCTTATCACCGAAGTGCAGGGCGGTCTTTTCTGCGTACTGCGCTACTACCTGCTGCCATACGGGCAGGATGCTGTCTGTTTCCAGCGGTATTACAGACCCCTGGAAGCTTTCCAGCTCTTCCTTCTCTTCTGCGGTTACCAGGCTGTAATCGCCTACCGGCTGCTCAGGATTGGCAGACAGTGCCTTGGCTAACTGCTGCAGGTGCAAGCACATACGGCGAACCTGGTCATAGCTAAACAGGTCGGTATTGTATTCCAGGGCCAGCACCAGGCCGTCTGCCTCCTCGGCAAAGACAAAGTTGAGGTCTACACGGGCTACGTCACTCTCCGGCTCCAGTGTCTGAATGTCCAATCCGGCAAGGGAGGTATCGCCGTGGCTTTCCATTTGCAGGCTGGCAAAGTTCTGTAGCTCAACCAGCACATCGAACAGGGCGGAGCGGCTCAGGTCACGGGGAATGTCCAGCTCTTCCACCAACTGGTCGAAGGGATAGCGGCTATGGCTGAAGGCCTGCAAGGTATCAGCAGAAACGCGGCTGACGAGGCTACGGAAGCTATCCTGCCCGGATACCTGGTTACGCAGGGCCAGGGTATTGAGGTACAAGCCTATCTGCCCTTCCAGGTCGGGATGCTCACGGCCGCTGATGGTGGTGCCGCAGATGATGTCTTCCTGCCCGCTGTATTTGTATAGCAGTACATTGACCAGGCTCAGCAGGGTCATAAACAGGCTGCCTCCCTCCTGCTCACTGAGCTTTTGGAGGTTTTGCAGGGTGTTTTGGTCAAAAGTAGCCTTTTGCCGGGCGCCGTTATAGGTCTGCACGGCAGGGCGGCTGTCTTTGTAAGGAAGCTCCAGCACGGGCAGCTCACCGGAAAGACGCTCATGCCAGAAAGTGCGGTCTGCTTCCAAACCGCCATCAGCTAAAGACTTCTGCTGCCAGTGAACGAAATCTTTGTACTGGATGCGCAGAGGCTCCAGCTCTGAGGGCTTGCCTGCCAGCTCGCGGCCATACAGGTACAGCCATTCGTCAAGCATGGTACGCATAGACAGGCCATCGGAAATAAGGTGTTGTACTACCAGTACCAATACGTAGCGGCTTTCTTCTACCTGAAGCAGAGTGGCTTTAAAGAGTGGTGCCTCTGTCAGATTAAAGGTGACTGTAGATAACTCGTTTACCTTCTCCTTTACCTGGTGCTCTTTTATGTAAGTGAGCGGAAGATGTATGTCTACTTGATCAGCAGCATGTACTTTCTGTACAGGCTGCTCACCCTGCAGGGTAAATGAGGTGCGTAAAATTTCATGGCGCTGTACCAATTTGTTAAGGGAAGAGGTCAAAGCTCCTACATCAGGCGCTCCCTGAATCTCCCATGCGGCGGGCAGATTGTAGACCTGTTCGGCACCCTGCATTTGCGACAATACCCAGAGGCGTTTCTGCGCGTTTGACAGCAGATAATATTCTTTTTCAGATACCGGTAAGATATCACGAGTACTTGCTGTACCGATTTGCGGCAGCAGGTAATTGGCTAGTTGCCTGATATCCGGATTTTTATAGATAGCTTCCAGGGTAACCTCTACCGATAGCTTTTTGGCTATGCGGGTGATGGTCTGTAAAGCGCGCAGGGAGTGCCCTCCCAGTTGGAAGAAGTTGTCCATCACTCCGATCTGCTCCACACCCAGCACTTCCTGCCAGATGGCGGCAAGCGCCTCCTCTACGGGTGTGGAAGGCGCTACATATTCCCGCTCTATTTCACCTTCCGGCTTTGCCAGCTTGTTACGGTCGGTCTTGCCGCTGCTGTTCAGTGGCATGCTGTCCAGCCGTACCCAGCGCTGTGGTACCATGTAGGCCGGTAGCGTTTTACCTAGCTGGCTGCTGATATCTTCAGTAGGGGCTTCGCCTACTATGTAGCCGCAGAGGTACTTATCCGTTTCCCCCCATACTTTCACAGCGGCCTGCTTTACGCCGGGTACTTTCAGCAGCCTGCTTTCTATCTCGCCCAGTTCTATCCGGTGGCCGCGTACCTTCACCTGGTTGTCCAGCCTGCCGTAGAACTCCAGCCGGCCATCAGGAAGGTAGCGCCCCAGGTCGCCGGTGCGGTACAGGCGTTCGCCGTTTGTAACAAAGGGGTCAGTGTCCAGGAAGGCGGCAGTGGTTTTGGCTTCATCATTCAGGTAGCCTTTGCCCACACCAAGACCACTCACCCATAACTCGCCCTTTACCCATGGTGGACACAGCTTCCCGTCTTTATCCACCACGTAGATGCGGAAGTTGCGCAGCACATGACCGATAGGAATTCGGGACAGTCCCTCTGGCATCTGCTCCATGAAGTAGTGTGTGATGTCATCACTCGCCTCAGTAGGGCCGTAGGCATTCACTAGCGGAATGTCAGGGTAGCGATCGAACCAGGCGGAGGCCAGGGCAGCGGGCAGCTCTTCGCCGGTCACCATCAGGTAGTCCACATCCAGGCATGCGTCGCTGTTCTCCAGGTAGTCCAGCAGCACCCGCAGGTAAGAGGGGACTACCTCCAGAATGTTGACCTTCTCATTTTCTATGCGCTGCAGAAAGGCTGCCGGTGACAGCACCTCATCCTCACCGATCATGACGGTGCGCCCACCGGTAAGCAGGGCGGCAAACATCTGCCAGACGGAGATGTCGAAGTTTTGAGTGGCGTTCTGGGCCACAATGCTATCAGCCGTCATCTGCAGGTCTTCCACCTTGGCCAGCAGGTGGTTCAGCATGCCTTTGTGTTCCACCATGGCGCCCTTAGGCTTGCCGGTGGAGCCGGAGGTGTAGATCACATAGGCCAGGTCATCAGGGCCGGGAGTATGCGTAAGAGTCTTGCCTTTGAAAGCTCGCAGTCCGGCTTCTATGTCTTCCCAGTCTACCAGTTTGACATGCTGTGATAAGGATTCTCTCACCTCCTGGTCGATAGCCTCACGGGAGGTAACGATGACCTTCATGCCGGAGCCGGTGGCGATGTCTTCCAGGCGGCTAAGCGGATGGGCCGGGTCCATAGGGATGTAGGCGCCTCCTGCTTTCCAGGTACCGAGTATACCAATCAATAGTTTAGGCGTGCGCGGCAGCAGCATACCGGCAATCTCGCCGGGGGCAAGTCCTGCCTCTGCCTGTAGCCAGTGGGCTATGGCCGTGGTCTGCTCGTCAAGTACTTTATAGGAATAGCGTTCCTTATCACCGAAGTGCAGGGCGGTCTTTTCTGCGTACTGCGCTACTACCTGCTGCCATACGGGCAGGATGCTGTCTGTTTCCAGCGGTATTACAGACCCCTGGAAGCTTTCCAGCTCTTCCTTCTCTTCTGCGGTTACCAGGCTGTAATCGCCTACCGGCTGCTCAGGATTGGCAGACAGTGCCTTGGCTAACTGCTGCAGGTGCAAGCACATACGGCGAACCTGGTCATAGCTAAACAGGTCGGTATTGTATTCCAGGGCCAGCACCAGGCCGTCTGCCTCCTCGGCAAAGACAAAGTTGAGGTCTACACGGGCTACGTCACTCTCCGGCTCCAGTGTCTGAATGTCCAATCCGGCAAGGGAGGTATCGCCGTGGCTTTCCATTTGCAGGCTGGCAAAGTTCTGTAGCTCAACCAGCACATCGAACAGGGCGGAGCGGCTCAGGTCACGGGGAATGTCCAGCTCTTCCACCAACTGGTCGAAGGGATAGCGGCTATGGCTGAAGGCCTGCAAGGTATCAGCAGAAACGCGGCTGACGAGGCTACGGAAGCTATCCTGCCCGGATACCTGGTTACGCAGGGCCAGGGTATTGAGGTACAAGCCTATCTGCCCTTCCAGGTCGGGATGCTCACGGCCGCTGATGGTGGTGCCGCAGATGATGTCTTCCTGCCCGCTGTATTTGTATAGCAGTACATTGACCAGGCTCAGCAGGGTCATAAACAGGCTGCCTCCCTCCTGCTCACTGAGCTTTTGGAGGTTTTGCAGGGTGTTTTGGTCAAAAGTAGCCTTTTGCCGGGCGCCGTTATAGGTCTGCACGGCAGGGCGGCTGTCTTTGTAAGGAAGCTCCAGCACGGGCAGCTCACCGGAAAGACGCTCATGCCAGAAAGTGCGGTCTGCTTCCAAACCGCCATCAGCTAAAGACTTCTGCTGCCAGTGAACGAAATCTTTGTACTGGATGCGCAGAGGCTCCAGCTCTGAGGGCTTGCCTGCCAGCTCGCGGCCATACAGGTACAGCCATTCGTCAAGCAATATATTGAGCGAAAGTCCATCTGCCACCAAATGATGTATCACCAGCAATAGTATATGCTCTCCGGAAGGTAAGGCATATAGCTTCACCCGTAGCAGGGAATCATTTTTCAGGTCGAAAGGCTGATGGATGGCCTGTTTGGCCATTTGTCTGGCGTTATCTATACTTTCAGCCTCATATACCTCAAGGCTATTTGTGGCCTGCGAAAGTACCTGCTGGACGGGCTCACCTTCTACCATTTTAAACGTAGTCCGCAGTACCTCGTGGCGTTCATTAAGCTGATCGAGAGATTTAGCCAGGGCCTTGCGATCCAGTTCACCCTTAAAATGCCAGAGAGCTGGCAGGTTGTAGATCTTTCCCGCTCCTTCCATCTGGGCCATGATCCACATACGCCGCTGGGCCTGCGATAGCGGATGATATTGGCTATCAGGAACCACGACAATGGATTTCCGGAACCGATACGCCGACCTGGATTCGAGAAATGCGACGATATCCTCCTTGTTATGGCGCAGTTCCTCCTGTATAGCAGGGGTAATACTGCCTTTTTCACCTGATATTTTCAGGCGGCCATCCTGAAGGGATATGCCGATTCCTTTTTCAGCTAATTGCGATATGATTCGCGCAGGGTTCATATAAGGACTTCTTCTATGTCTTTATCGTTAGCACCGCCATTTTCACTATTTGCAGCGTGAATCACTGCCTGCATATGTTCTGCCAGGGTTTCTACAGAGGCATTTGAAAACACGTCAGTAAGCTCAACCGCTACCTCATAATGGTCTTCAAGCCTGCTTACTAACTGGGTAGCCTTCAGCGAATTGCCACCAAGGCTAAAGAAGTTATCGCGGATACCTATTTTATCTTTATTCAATACCTCCTGCCAGATACCGGCCAGTTCTTTCTGCATGTCCGTTTCAGGTGCCACATAGGCTTTTTCAGAATTGACCATTTCTGCATCTGCCTTCAGCAGTGCTTTCCGGTCAACCTTATCATTGCGGGTAAGTGGCAGGCTGTCTAGCTTATGAATCCGGTTGGGCACCATGTACTCGGGTACCCTGGCTGAAAGGTGTAGCTTCAGGTTTTCTTCTGTGTCTTCTGGAAGCAGGTCTACATTGCCATTTTCATCGAAAAGCCTTTGGTAAAAGGTGTCCTCTCTGAAGGCTTTCTTATGATTATATGACTCATACGTATAGGGGACCGTTTCACCGTTAGTCCTGACTATCTCACCTTTGATGACATAGTCAGGGGTCAGTTCATCATCGGAAAGGCTCCTGGTTACCTGCATGGTGATGGTATCACCGGAACGTACGGATACTCCCTCCGGAAATACAGGGAAGTAGACCGGCAGGTGGTGTGTTTCCTGTAATGAATCAATCACCATATGGTCGAAGAACATGGCATTGATCCAGAGGGCAAAACCGTGTATTTTTCCTTCCTTAGTGACGTTTAAGGTAAGCTGGCGCTCCTCGTCCACCTCCATGTCATCGTTGTAAAAAATGACTTCAAAATCAGCATAATCTGTCATGAGGCGGTCGGCACTAAAGTAGCGCAGGCACATGCGCAGGTCGAACTTGTAGCCGTATTTCTTAAATACCTCGTCCACGTAGTATTTGGAAATACCGCTCATTTTGTAGCCAAAGTCTTCTTCGGGCAGGTGGATGGCGCCGATTTTGGTGAAATACCGGTTAGGTATGAAGGTGACGTCTTCCGGCAGATTCTTTTTGATGTTATTGACAATGGTAATGGCTCCGTCTGTACCGGTCACGTTACCTGCCAGCGCTGATATCACCACATCAACCTTTTCAGGCAGTTCCACGTTTCCGGCATCGCCGTAGATAAGCTCAATCTTATCCTGCAGGCCCCATGCCTCCAGGTTTTCCTTCGCTTTGTCGTAGGTGGTTTTTTCAATTTCGATGGCATACACCTTTTTGGCTCCTGCAGCCACACAATGCCGGGCCAGTATCATCTCGCTTCCGGTACCGGGGTCCATTACTACCTTACCTTCTACCGTGCCCCTGCACGCTCCCTGGTATCCTGATACCCGCATGTCATCAGTAGCCATAGATTCATAGATGAAGGGGTCATAGATGAAGTACTCACCGGAGGATGGCACGATCTCAATAGGGGTGGCAGGGGTATAAAAACCGACAAGCTCCTTTTCCTCAGCTTCTGCCTCGGTAGGCAATACAACTGCCTCTTTTACTTTGGGGTGGCTGGCAAGTGCCCCGGCAATCTCTCCGGGTTCTACACGAAAGCCCCTGATCTTCAGTTGCTCATCAGTACGTCCTTTAAAGAGTATGGTACCATCAGGTTGCCACATGGCCAGGTCTCCCGTGCGGTACATCTTACCTTCAGCAAAGGGATTATCGACAAATTTGGCAGCCGTCAGCTCCGGGTTATCGAGGTAGCCTTCTGCCAAACCTTCACCGGCAATACAAAGCTCTCCGGCCACTCCTGCGGGCAACAGGCTCCTGTCTTCGCCTACAATATAAAGCTGCTTGTTTGAGCGTGGCTTTCCTATAGGCACAATATCTTCCGTACCATCTACGAAGTGTAGCGTAGCATTTACTGTAGTTTCTGAGGGGCCATAAGCATTCACATACTGCTTATTGGCGGCATAAAAGGCTACATCCTTCTCATTTACAGCTTCTCCTCCGGTAATGAGCACACGTACGGAAGGCATATCTGCCTGATCCAGGGTACGTAGAAATGAGGGGGTCAGGGTGATCAGGGTAGTACCTGTCTGATCGAGGTAGCTGACAAAATCCTCTTTTCTGCCCAGCATATCCTGTGAAGGAATAACGAGAGAAGCACCGCTCCCCAGGGCCATGATCATATCCAGGATACTGGCATCGAAGGTAAGGGCGAAGAACTGAAGGATACGGTCTTCAGGGGTTATGGAAAAGGCACTGATATGATCGAATAAGAGATTGACCATACCACGATGGCGAACCACCACACCCTTTGGCGTGCCGGTAGAACCACTAGTGTAGATGATATAGGCTCTGTCCTCACCCTGCAGGGCTATGCCCGGATTAGCGGCAGAGGTGTCAAGGCCATCTAGCTGTACATCGAGCGCTGTAAGGCTTGTGCCGGTTTCGGCAAAGTCATAGAGGTAGTCGCTCTGTGTCACGATCGATTTAATGCTGGTCTCGTCCAGCATGCCCTGAAGTCTTTGCTTCGGTGCCTTGACAGGAAGGGGGACGTATATGGCCCCTGCCTTCAGAATGGCCATAAAGGCCAGGGGCGCCATCTCTGACTTATCGAGGCAAACCCCTACAAAGTCACCCTTTTTGACACCCTCAGAGGTGATCAGGTGATGGGCAAGCCGGTTACTTTTTTCATTAAACTCCCTGTAGCTCAGTGACTGATCGAGATAACGAACGGCTTCTCTATCAGGGTATTCGTTTGCTTTTGCCTCGAAGAGACTAACCAGGGTCTTATCAGCCGGAAAGTCCCGCTTGGTATCATTAAAAGAAACGCTCAGTTGCTCTTTTTCCTTTTCAGATACTACCTGTATATCAGCCAGTTTAACGGTCAGGTCGCTGTAAGCGCTGAGGGTATTACTAAGGTGGCCAATCAGGTTGTTGGCCTGCCATTCCCTTATGGCCGGGGCGGCATAGTGTACAGAAACGATACCGGACAGGGCCTCGGTAAGGTCAATGGCTATATCATAAGCGGCCAGCGTTTCAGGGCTTGTAGTGTGCAGATTGCTGTGATAAACCAGCACATTTGTTGTCCCACCCCCTTTAGTCCAAGCAGCTTGTTTTTGCCTGAAAGAATTGAGGGCCTGCTCATTGGTTTTGATAAAGAATGACTTCAGATCAAGGGTACCTTCATATACCGAAACAAGAGGTACTGCCTTGCTGCCACCTGCAGAAGCGGATAATGAAGGCGCCTCCACCACTACGGCCCTTCCGGGTGTGTAGCGGGACAGGACAATGTGAAGGGCAGAGAGGAACAGGATAAAGGCCTCAAGATCTTTACTGTTCGAGTATTTCCGGATAGGTTCTATAGCGGTATTCTTCAATGACCCTTTGAAGGTCTCCCGGCTGGTATTACCGGCAGGTCCGGCACCTTTGAAGGTGTATTTCTCTTCAAAATGATTCTGCTGACCATTTATTGAGCCGTTATGCCCGTTTTCTGCTGTGTTTGTTCCTTCCATTGGTTAGTATATTTCATAAGTACCGGCAATGGTATATGCCGGAAAGTGTTCTATAATCGATCGTATTTGGCTATGTATTAGCTGAAATTAAAGGCGGTAGATAATTCGTTGTCCTGTTCTTCAGGGAGTTCTCCATTCGCCATGGTGTCTATGTACAGGGATTTCATTTCCTCCAGCAATCGGCTAAGGTCACGTGGAGAAGATGCCGGCTTGAAAAGTCCGTCCTTTTCCCATCTTTCAGGGTCGAGGCTTATCGCCCAGGCATTGAGCCAAAAGGGATCGGGCATTTGTTCCAGCCATTCGGGGTTGCAGTCCTCAAGTGCTATATGAAAGATGACCAGGGCCAGCTCTTCCAGCTTTTCCAGGCACCGCTTCAGCTTATCTTCTATTTCACCTTCCTCGTTTATGATGCGCAGGAAGTGCTGCAAAAAGGGTATGACGTGATAGTCGATATACCCGAAAGTAAATCGCCTTTGGCTCTTCTCACCCCATTTGGCAAACAGGCTTTGCATTTTTACCACCAGGGAAAACAGGCGTCCGTTTACCTGCTGTAATTCGTCATTGTCGGCAGCATAAAGAAAGGTCTGGTATTTGACCTGCGGTACGCCGAATGACCAGTCTATGGACAGGTCCCAGATGAAGTTAAGGCTGTATACCAGCGAATTATCAAAATATGAATAGGCAGACTGAATGGTATGCGTAAGCCAGTCATTCTGAGAAAGAATGTAATGGTTAAAATGCTCCACATGCCGCTGTTCCAGCCGGCCCTCCACATCCAGGCTTATCAGGTGCCGGATGATGGTATTTTCGTAGGCGATCAGGTTGGTGCCGGGTGAATAAAGAGGGTCGGGAAAAACGGCCGACTCTCCGCTACAGGCCCACCGGTTAGTCGAAAAGACCTGTTTTGCGGAATAGCTGTAATTCTTTAGTTTTTTAAAGTCAATAAAGTCTTTTCCTTCCAAATGGCGGGAAAGATCTGGTTCATGTTGGCTAATCCACTGTCTGGCGGCTTCCGGCGTGTTATAGGTTTCAAATGGGTGGTAGGCCTCTTGGGTCACCAGGCCGATGCTGGTCTTTTTGGAAGTAAGCGGGATAATCCAGAACCAGTAACCTTTGCCTAACAAGTGATTAGTAGCAAAAAAGCGCTTCTTAGCCTCTATCCGTTTATGCCACTCCTTATTGTCCAGGGATACGAAATCCTCTACATCCAGCCGGCCTTCTACATGAAACCACACTGAACTGTAGGGCTTTTCCTTCTTCATTTTACGGAGGCCGAGTTTACGCTGAAGGAAGCCTCCGCGCCCCATGGCATCAATTACCCAGCGGCCTTTTACGGTCGCCTCGTCACCATCCTTATTCCGGACGGTGACACTATGCAACTCATCCGAACCCTCTTCTGCCAGATGGATATCTCTGATGCTCACTCCATCCTGCACATCTGTACCCTCAAGTACATTCATGCGGCACAGATCAGTCTCGAAAGGCCCTCTGTCTATCTGAAAAGCCTTGTAGTACGGATATTCGTTGATCCCCAGCTCGGGTCTTTCTTCGAAAGGTTGCTGACTGTCTCCAAAATAAAAGCGGAAACCCAGTTTTTCGTAGTGGCTGTTTTTCAGGTACTCATCCAGGTACAGCATCTCTGACAGGTAATAGCCGCCGATGGAGGCGGTGGACTCTCCTACCTTGGCAGTAGATTCGGGCAGGGGAAAAGTGGCTCTTTCCAGTATCAGAATAGTGATATCCGCAAACTGCATCTTCAACTGCCTGGCCAGGGTCTGACCGGCCAGTCCGCCACCGCAGATGACCACATCGTAGTCAAGTGCTTCTTTATCAAGATTATAAAGTGACATGGTTTTGGCTTTTAAAAGTTAAACTGGGTGTCGATATCGGTCATATTACCTTCGCCCTCAGGGCTTAGGCTGCCGTTATCAAATTGGCTGATGCGTATTTGCGGATCGTTCATGCCCTGTTCAAGTATCGTTTCTAACAGGTTGAAAAGGTTGTCTATTTCCTCTTTTTCAAAGAAATCCTTTTTGTATTCAATGGTAAGTGCCAGACGGCCCTCCTGATCACTAAAAATAAAGCGCAGGTCCATATTACTGATGACAGGGCCTGCCGTAATTTCCTCGATTTCCAGACCTGAAGGTGACATTTGTGCAATAGCTTCGGAGTCGTTGTCCCATAGTAAGGCTATATCCATCAGGGGAAAACGATCAGGCTGTACCGGCACATCCAGGTCATTTACCACCTTGTCAAACGGATACTGCTCATTGGCATAGGCACCGTGGCAGGAGTCCTCTGTTTTTTGTAACAAGGAGGCGAAGGTCTCGTCGTCCTCCTGCACCACCCGGATAGCCAGGTTGTTGAGGTAGCACCCGATCTGGTCTTCCAGTACCTTTTTGCTTCGGCCGGTAACGGATGTACCGATAACGGTATCCTGCTGGCCAGATACGGCCCTGCATGCTGCATTTACAGCCGCCATAACCGTCATAAAGGGCGTAACTGATCGCCTGTTACAAAAAGCTGTAAAGCTATCCGTTAGTCCTGTTGAGAACGCATATTTGACCCTATCTCCTTCCATGCCTGTACCGGCCATACGCTCCTTGCCGATCAGCCCGTTTTCAGTATAGACAAAGCCGGCAAAATGATTTTCCCAGAATGCCTTTTGCCTTGCCATCAGGTCGCTATGAAGTAATTCGTTATGCCAGGCGGCATAGTCTTTATATTGTATTAGCAGTGGGGTAAGCGGCTCACCCTCCTCCGTTACATAGCTTTCATAAAGCCTCGTCAGTTCACGCATGAACACGACCATACTCCAGCCATCTGTAATTACATGATGGAGGCTCACCACCAATAAGCATTCGTTTTCTCCTACATCTACCCTGCTTATTCTGATTAAAGGGGCCTCCTTCAGGTTGAAGGGCGTATTTGTCAGTTCGTCGATCAGTTCAAAGGGGTGACTATCATTGCTCCGGGCATCGAAACGCGGAATGGCAAACAGAACCTCATCTGCTGACTGCACATCCTGTACCAGCTTACCACTTTTCAGGATAAGGCCCGTGCGCAGTATTTCATGCCGTTCAATAAGGCTTTGTGCGGCCTGTTCTAATGCACTATGCTGAAGATTGCCATTTATCCGGTAGACATTATTGATGACATAGTTCAGACTACCAGGACTCATCTGATCCATGGTCCAGAAACGCCACTGGGCTCGACTGGCTTCGTAATAATCCTGCTGAGGCACCGGCCTGATAGCAGGGAGGCCCGTTTCCGGCCTTAGGGCAGCGAGTTTTGAGGCAAGTTGCCTGATAGTCGGGCAGGTAAAAGCCAGCCTTACCGGCACCTGTATGCCAAGGGTTTCGCTTATGCGGGAGATCATCTGTAAGGCGCTGATGGAATTACCTCCGGCAGCAAAGAAGTTATCTGTTACCTGAAGATCAGGGTCGGCAAAAAGCTCTCTCCATATAGCCAGCAGGCTGGTTTCGAGTGCATTACCCGGTACGATATCCTTATCGGGTGCTTCACTATGGGCAGTTCGGGCCGCTACCTGCTTCAGTTCTTTATAATCTACCTTGCCATGTGCTGTAAGAGGTACCTCATCTATTACTACGAAACGGGCCGGTACCATATAGGCAGGTAGTTTAGCAGCCACGTGTTCGCGTAATGATCCTGTTTCAAGGTTTTTGGCATCAGGCACTATCCAGGCAATCAGGTACTTTACCCCTTGTGTGGGTGATTGTACATCCACTACTGCCTGCCGCACCTGGTCATGCTGCATAAGGACTCTGACTATCTCTCCGGTTTCTATCCGGAAGCCATTTACCTTGACCTGGCGATCTTTTCTACCGACAAACTCAAGGTTTCCATCCGGCAGCCAGCGGGCATAATCTCCCGTGCGGTATAGGGGCTCACCCGGCAGGTAGGGGCTTTCGGTAAATTTGCTTTCTGTTAATTCCTTATCGTTCAGATAGCCCAGCGCCAGACCGGTACCCGCCACACACAATTCCCCTGTGAGCCCATGCGGCGTTAGCTGCAGACGGTCGTCAAGAATATACACACGGGTATTAGATACCGGCTTGCCTATAGGCATGCTTTTCCGCTGTTGGTCTGCCGGTTGCACCTCATAGCGGGAGGTAATGACACAGCATTCGGTAGGGCCGTAGGCATTCCAGTAGCGAAGCTGCCTGCTGGCCTCGGAAGCTATGGCCACGTCTGCGGCTTCTCCTCCCGCCAATACGGCCCGCAGAGTTGGTACCTTATTGAGCGGCAGCATATTAAAATATGAGACGGGCATTGAAACGAACGTCACCCGCTTCTCTTCCATGTAGGCCGCAAGGATGTCCGGTGATTCAATTAATTCTTTATCTGTGAGGACAAGCCCCGCACCGGAAAGCAGCGCCATTGTGATCTCTACCAATGAGGCATCGAAGGTGAAGGAAGCAAACTGCAACATACGATCTTCGTGCGTGATACCATGCACACGAATATGATCGAGGGCCATATTCGTAAGGCTGCTATGGCTTACCATTACCCCTTTGGGCACCCCGGTAGAGCCGGAGGTGAAGATGACATAGGCAGGATCGTTTCCGCTATGTTTTTTATCCGGATTAGTTTGCTTTTCGGCCAGAATGAGTTCTGCATCCTCACGGGTGTTGATTACCGGGCAATCTGCTTCTATATGGTCCAGATCCGTAAGAAGGGCCACAGGCTTTGCCTGCTTCAGGATAGCCTTCACCCGGTCGGCAGGTGTATCGGCTGCCAGGGGCAGATAGGCTCCTCCTGCTTTGAGGATGGCCCAGATAGCTAACACAGCAGACTGATTATCCTGGAAAGCAAAGGCCATCAGATCACCGGTCCCTACCTTTACTTTATGTCTGAGGAAATAAGCCAGTTGGTTCACCTGCTCATTAAACTCTTTGTAAGTAAGGGTATGATTACGGCCTGCGAGTGCCACCTTGTCCGGATATGTGGATACCTGCTTCTCAAGCAGATCGGTAACGGTCTGGTTTGGCTCCAGGTCCACATTGGTATCGTTGAAGGCATGGACTATCTGCTGTAGCTCGCTTTGGTCAAGCAGATCACTGGCCGTGATGGTTTTATCCGGATGGAAGGCTATCTGTCCAGCTATGCGGGTAAAGTAGCGCGAAAGTCGCTCCACTTCTTCAAGTGCATAAAGTGCTCCGGGGTATGCAAACTGGCAGTGGAAAATGTCACCTTCCCGCCTGATGGTAAGATCGAATGGCGTGTCGGCCACCTCATGATTGTTAAGTTCCAGGCTGCTGTCTTCCAATTCTGCGCCGGCCTCATCGTAGACATGAAAATCAACGTAGTTAAATACAATGTCGAAAAAGGCATTGCCCCCCTGCCCGGCTGCTACACCTGCCAGACCGGCCATTTCCAGTAAAGGAAATTTCTCATAGGGTTTGATCGCCAGCATTTCATCAGCTACAGCCCTGGTAAGCTGTCTTCCATTAACGAGGTCACCGGCCTGTATGCGCAGTGGTAAAGAATTAAGGAAGCAGCCCATGACTTTATCACCGTCGGGCTGTTCAGGGCGGCCATTTCCTATCAGGCCCACCACCAGGTCACGGCCAGTAGTGGAGAAACGGAGAAAATACAGAAATGCCCCTATGAGCACCTCTTTCACCCCTGTCTTTTGGTCCGCAGCCAGTTTTGTCAGCCTTATACCTGTTTCTTCCGGCAATTTAAACCGGTAATGAGCCAGCCCTTGCTGCATAGCTTCATCATCCGCACTGCGGTCATACGGAAGCAGACATTTTTCTGCACCGCTAAGCTTATCCTGCCAGAAATCACGGGTTTCTTCAGATCGCAATGCCTGTAGTTCTCCGGCTACATAGTCCTTGTAGGTAGTGGCAAGTGGCTTCAGGTCCGGTTCGACGTTACTTTCGAGTGCTGCATAGGTGTCCAGTAGTTCGGTCATCAGGCTGGCATTGCTCCATCCATCCATAATCGCGTGATGGAAGACCCAAAGAAGCACATATTGATTATCCTGCAAGGCATATAGAATCATGCGCCATAAACCGGGCTTTTCGGGCTGGAACGGATGCTGACGGTCTTTTGCGAGTTGCTCTTCGAAGTACTCTTCAAGAGCCGGCTCATGCTTAGTGTTTACCTGGGTGAATGTAATCCGTCCGGATATTTTTTCTGCAGGATGGACCACCTGTATGGGTTGGGCAAATCCTGTGGTATGGAAGCTGGTACGCAGGATTTCATGCTTTTTGACCAAAAGATGAAACGCCTGCTCAAACCGATGAAAATCCAGACTGTCCAGTACAAAAGGGTAAAAGAACTGATCGTGAAAAACATGCTGGTCAGCGTACAACTGGTTGTAGAAAAGCATGCCTTTTTCCACTGCAGACATGGGGTAGAAATCCTGCCAGCCTTCCGGTAGCTTCTTTACCTGCTCAGCGTCCGCTACTATTTCAGCTTTGACCCGCTCTATCTCCTCATGTCCTTCCTGATTACGGGTATCTGTAGCACCTGAATCCGACAGGTAAGTGGCCAGGGAAGTCACGTCCGGATACATGTAAATATCCTTCACAGCTACACCCTTACCCATCTGCGACCCTATCTGGCCGGCCAGCCGAATGGCTTTAATGCTGTCGCCACCTGCTGCGAAGAAGTTATGACGGGTACCGAGATGCTCATTTTTCAAGGCATCGCTAAAGATACCGAGCAATTGCTCTTCCATCTGGTTTTGAGGGGCCACATACTCATCATTCTGTAGACCGGCACTGAGTGGATCCGGCAGGCGGCTAAGGTCTGCCTTTCCATTTGCATTGTAATGGATTTCCTCTACCTGCACAAAGTAGGCGGGTACCATGTAGTCAGGCAGAAAACCACGCAGGTGAGCCTTTAACCCTGCATATGTTAGAGCTTCGGTACCCGTGCAGTAAGCTACAAGCTGCTTGCGGTCTTCCTCATCATCGCGAACAGTTACCAGTGCCTGGTTGACAGATTCATGCCTTAGTAAGCTATGTTCTATTTCGCCCAGTTCTATCCGGTAGCCACGAATTTTTACCTGCTTGTCTTTACGCCCGAAATAGTAAAGGTCGCCATCAAAACCGCGCATGCCCAGGTCGCCGCTGAGGTAGATGCGCTCACCTTTTTTATATGGATGCGGGGCAAAGCGCTGAGCAGTAAGCTCCGGGCGGTTAAAGTAGCCTCTGGCGAGTCCGGCCCCTTCCACGGCTATTTCTCCGGCTACTCCTTCCGGCACCAGTCTGCCGTTTTCATCCAGGATCAGTACATCCAGCGTAGGTAATGGTTTACCGATATTACTGGTGCCGTTTTCTATTTCCTGCCGGCCTATTTCCTTGTAGGTTACATGCACGGTGGTTTCTGTGATGCCATACATATTGACCAGGAGCGTCTGCGGGAAGGCCTTATGAAAACCTGTGAGGGAGGCAGGGTTCAGGGCTTCTCCGCCGAAGATCACATACCGCAGGGCAAGCTCTGGCGTTTCCGGTTTGTTAAGTATTTCACTGGTGAGGCGGGAAAAGACTGTCGGGGTCTGGTTCAGAACGGTGACCTCATGCTTTTGGAGGAGGTTCAGCACATTAGCGGGGCTGCGCATATCGTCCTGCGTAGCCACTACCAGCTTTCCCCCGGTGAGCAATGGCCCGAATATCTCCCAAACAGAGAAATCAAAGCTGATAGAATGCAGGGTGATCCAGGTATCGCGTTCGCTGAAGCTAAAGGGGTACCCTTCGCTGAACAGTAACCGAACTACCTTCCGGTGCCCGATCATCACGCCCTTGGGCGTACCGGTAGAGCCGCTGGTGTAGATGATGTAGGCCAGGTCATCGGGGCCTATGCTAACTGCCGGAGCAGTGGCCGGGCTACTTGTTATGGTCTCACTTCGTATATCCAGTTGGGGACAAGCCATTTCAGGCATGTCCTTTACGTTACCATCGGTCAATATCACCTTCGGGCTGGCATCCTGCACGATGAACTGCTTTCGCTCCTGCGGGTAGTCAGGGTCTATGGGCAGGTAAGCACCACCGCTTTTGAGTATGCCCATGATGGCCACTACCATGCCGGTACCACGGGGCATCATGAGTCCCACCCTGTCATCCGGCTTTATGTTAATTTCATTCAGCAGGAAATTGGCGATCTGGTTTGCCTGAGCATCCAGCTCTCTATAGCTCAGTTTCTCACTGCCAAAGAGCAGGGCCGTATCATTACTTCTTAGCTCAGCCTGTTTTCCGAACAGGGTCACAATGGTCTCATTCTCAGGATAGGTTGCTTCTGCTTTACCACTACCGTGCAACAGGCGGGTTTTCTCTTCCTCTGTCAGCAGGGCTATATCTTTAAGGGCAACTTCCACACCGGAGGCTACTTCATTCAACAGGTGCCACAGGTGCCCGGCCATTTGTTTTATCCGCTCCTTCCTGAACAGATCGGAGTTGTATTCAATGTACAGCGAAAGGCCCCCGGGGTGCTCGGTGAACTCAAAAGTGAGATCAAATTTACTTACGTCTTTGCCGTAACTGAAATTCTCTACCTGCACATCTCCGTAGAGTTTGGTCTCTTCCTTGTCGGTGGACTCGGCATTCTGTAAGAGCACCATGGTATCGAACAGTGGGCGGTGACCGGCGGGTGTTTCCGGCTGCAGGTCTTCCACTATCTTATCAAAGGGGTAAACCTGGTGCTCAAAGGCCTGCAGCACGTTTTCTTTTACTTCTCTGGCTATCTGCTCAAAGGGGGCTTCCGGGTCAAGCTGGGTGCGGATAGCCAGTGTATTTACATAATAACCGATTTGCTCTTCCAGCTCATCATGGTCGCGACCTGCCACGGGAGTTCCCAGGATGAGGTCCTGCTGCCCTGTATAGCGATAGAAAAGTACTTTGATGGCAGACATGAGCACCATAAAAAGGCTGAGCCCTCTCTCCTGCCCATATGCATTGAGCCTGTCCAGTAATAGCTTGTCCGGGGCTTTGGCCAAGGCGTCACCGCTGAAGGTAATGCTGGCTGGTCTGGCGAAGTCGGCAGGCAACTGCAGAACGGGCAAGGTGCCGCTGAACTGTTGCATCCAGTATTCCTTATGGCTGTCTCCGGTAGCGCTGAGAAGGTTATTCTGCCATACGGCAAAGTCTTTGTAATGAATGGGTAAGGTGGGTAAACCTGCTTTCTCCCCACCGGCATACTCACGGTACAGGGCTGTAAGTTCTGTACGGAATACATTCAGTGACCACTCATCGGAGATAATATGGTGCATGGTATACACCAATACGGAGGTGTGGCCATTGAGCAGAATCAGCCTGCCTCGGAGCAGGGGTCCTTTTTCCAGATCAAAGGTACTGGCTGCTTCTGTAGTGGCAATTTCCAGTGTTTTATCTTCTGCCTGGCTTTCATTTTTTAAGTCTATGACCCGGAAGTCGGTAAATGGCTCAGCCTTAGCATGAATTACCTGCCTGGGCTCTCCATCCCGTAATGTGAAGGTGGTACGGAAGCTTTCATGCCGCTTCACCATCTCCGAAAAGGCTTGCTCAAAAGCCTGCGGGGAGATGTCGCCTCTGAACGTGTAGGCCCGGGGCACCACATAAGCATGTCCGAGGTTTTCTAACTGGTCCAGTATCCAGAGCCGCTTCTGTGCATGGCTAAGCGGATAATCGGCAGCAGCAGGGGCCGGGGTAATAGCGGCATAAGCTGCTGAACGGGAAGAGGTATCTGCCAGACCCTGAAGGAAAATGGCAAGCTTGCGCACGGTGGGGTACTCGAGCATATGCCGGAACTCGATGGAAACCGAGAATGCCTTTCGTATAAGGTTGATGATGCGAATAGCGATCAGGCTGTGGCCGCCCACCTGGAAGAAATTATCATCGGCTGAAAGGGCCGGATTGCGTAACACGTCTTTCCAGATACTCAGCAACTTTTCTTCTCCACTGCTAAGGTCTTCCGTCTCAGCTGCAGGGCGAGCTGTTTGTACGGGTAGCCGTGTTCCTTCCTCTTCCACAAGGTAGAAGGGGTTAACCGCCATTCTTTCTAAAGCCAGGTCAGCGAAAGCAAAATTACCGAGGTCACGGGACAGGGCCAGATCAAAGCCTTTTTTACCCTTATAAGTCGCAAATGGAAGGATGGGGGATTCATGATCTCCTACCTTGAGATCTTCATTTGTTTCAGCCCAGATGCCCCAGTTAATGGAGGTGATAGCCTTCGTATCCTGCTCCAGGGCATAGCCATCCTGCCAGGCACAGGCGAGGGAATAGGTGAAACTATGCCGATCGGGAAACAGGGTATTAAGTGAGGAGAACAATACGTGCTTTTTTGCCCCTAGTTTCATCGCCAGTTGATGCAGTAAACGGGTACCGCGCGTTTTCGCTTCGGTGTGCTCTATCAGCGTGTCCGTATCAAGGTTTTCCCAGCTTACGCGGGGAGCTGTGCCCGCCGCATTGATTACATAATCAACTGAACCAAAGTCCTCCAAAAGTCTGGCTTCCACAGCCATCATTTCCTGCTCATCCGCTATGTCTGCCCGTAAATAGGTGATGGTAGAGCCGAATGTTTTTAGCCGTTCTAGGTTATCTGCCCGCTCATCACTACCATTGATTTCAGAGCGACCCAGGACAATAAAATGCGAAGGGGTACGCGCTGCAATATGCTTGATGACCTCAAAAGCGGCCCCTCTGGCACCACCCGCCACCAGATAGTGTGCACCTGCCTTTGGCTCCCACAAGGGTCCCTCACTCAGGTCTGCCGGGGCAAGTTGTAGTTTCTCCACATACCGCTTTTCACCCCTGAGCGTAACGAACCGGACGGTTTCTGTGCTGGCCAATTCCTTTTGAAGCTGATCTGCAAGGTGAGTACCGGAGTCGCCGAGGCAGGTAATGTCATGGACATTTAACCCGATGAAATCACTCAACAGGGAGCGGCTTAGTGCCTGCCCGCTATGGACGAGGGTAGTAAAGCCGGAAATATCTTTACGTCCAATACGCAGATTGGCCATATGAAAATCAGGGAGGCGTAGTTTGTGCGCAAAATGCTTGATTATTAAGGCTTGGGCAAAAGCGTACTGAAGGGCCTTTTGGCTATCAAACTCAGATGCCGTATGGTAAAGGAATACAATTCCCTTAAGGTCAATCCCTTCATTATCAAACACCTGATGCAGTTTAATAATATCTTCTTCACTGGCTATGCTTAGAATAAACTGCCGGTCTGAAAGCTGCCGATAAGCTTCACCCCACTGAACTTGGATAGATGAATGACAAGCTTCTGCAAGCTGCACGGCCAGTTCCCCGGCAGTGGTTTCTGAATTACTGATAAACAGGTAGTTCCTTCCGATAAGAGGGGAAGTGGCCGCCGGGTCTTCCAGTGCTTTTTCTTCCTGGACCCGTTGATAAGTCCATTGTGCGGGAGATTCATAGGAAGTCTGCGCCTCATCATCCAGCCAGCAGCGAACGGGGGCAAAGGCATAGCCCGGCAACGGCAATTTGCCATGCGATCCGGTGAAAAGCAGCTTCCAGTTAGAATTCATTCCGGCATACCAGGCTTCCCCGGCCATGTTGCGGATAGCCTGCGGAGAGGTATCAGTAGTGTGGATGACGGTAAATTCAGCCTGGTTTTCACTCCTGATCTCTTTCAGCAGGTGGCTGATAAGGCCTTCGGCACCTAACTCAATGACGAGATGGTGCCCCTTTAGCTTTTGTTGAGCAAAGCCTTCCAGCTTCTCCTTTAGTTTCTCTTCGCCGGTATTATCAGCTACGCTATCTGACAGAAGAGCGGATGCCTCTTCGTAGGTCTTTTCCCCCTTAATGATACTGACTGCCAGTTTACCTTCTGCCAGCCCCATGAGGTTGCGGGAAGCAAGTCCTGCTTCATCAAGCAGCCGGTAGAGGGCTACGCGATAGAGTATAGCGCGCCATTCGGCAGCCTGTGGGTGATTCCCTGTCTCTTTATATACTTTCCACACCTCATCAAATTGCGGGAAAGTGCCGGCCAAATCGGAGAATGCCTTCTCGCTAAGCTGCATAGCGGGGGAACAAACCATCCAGACGGATTCCGGCGTTTCAGTCTCCCTGCTTTCCAGGGCATTTAGCTTTTCTATTAGGTCTTTGACTGAATCAGCTTTTGCCAATGCCCGATAGCAGAAGGCATCACGTCCGGTAGCCAGGGTATGGCTCAGGTCGGCCAGGCTGATATCCGGGTGATCCTGAAGATATTTCTTTAGCTGAAGGGCTTGTTTTGTAAGGCCTTCGGCTGTTTTGCCTGAGAGAATGACAGGATATTCTTCCTTGACAGCTTCTCCCCGGGTATTGGAAGCTTCTTGCAGAACCACATGGCAGTTGGTGCCGGATACGCCAAACGAACTGACTCCAGCAAGTCGCTTACGGTCAGACTCCCACCTTAGCGCTGTATCAGGGACAAATACCGGCGAGTTAGCAAAATCTATAAGCGGATTAGGCTCATGGAAGTGGACGGCGGGAAATAGTACGTTATGATGCAATGCCAGTACGGCCCGGAAAAGTCCGGTAATACCGGCAGCGGTGTCGGCATGCCCGATGTTGGCCTTTGCTGAGGAAACGGCGCAGAACTGTTTCCGGCTGGTATGCCGGGAAAGGGCCTCTGAAATAGCCTGTATTTCGATGGGGTCGCCAAGCTTGGTGCCAGTTCCGTGGGCTTCGATAAATCCTATGTTCGCAGGGTCAATGCCTGCCTTGCGCCAGGCTTCCTGCATCACCTGTGACTGGGCTTCCCAGCTCGGGGCGGACAGACTGCTGGACCGGGCGGCATCCTGGTTTATGGCGGATCCTTTGATCACTGCCCAGATATGGTCTCCGTCCTGCTCGGCCTGAGCCAGTGACTTAATAAGCACACAGGCACTTGCCTCCCCTACGCCTATGCCATCAGCCTCAGCAGAGAAGGTTTTGCTCTTACCACTTTGTGACATCACGCCGTTTTCATCTTCTCCGGGTTCACCCTGGAAGAGCGATATACTTACGCCGCATACCAATGCCTGATCAGCATCGCCCAAAACAAGCTCATTTACAGCCATATGCAGGGCCACTAATGAGGAAGAACAGGCTGTATCCACCATCAGGGCGGTACCCTGGAGGTTAAAGAAACGGGCAATACGGCCTGCAAGTGTGGCATTCAGGCTGCCTATTTCCAGCATAGGGTCTTCGTAGCGGCTCAGGTGGGCGTACTGCTGATTGGTATCACCGATAAATACGGCTGTGCGGCTACCGGAAAGCGAGCGGGGTGCATAACCGGCATTCTCGATAGCATGGTAAACCGTTTCTAATAACTGCCTTTGATGAGGGTCGAGCGAACGGGCCTCACCGGCTGACATACCGAAAAAGTCATGGTCGAACAGGTCGATATCTTCCATAAAGCCCAGCACCTGGAAGTCTTTGTCCTGGGGAATTCCCGTATTCACCTTACGCCTGAGGGAGAGCGGACGTACGCTGTCCCTTCCCTGCTCCAGGTTGCGGTAAAAAGCATCGAGATCCGGTGCTTCGGGAAATCTTCCCGCCATTCCTATTATGGCAATATCTCTATTCATATTTATTGGCCTTTTCGGGCTATCAGGCCGGGACTTTTTCGTTTTTTACTACCTCTTCCATGCGGGTGGAGCGAAGCAGGTCTTCCAGACGGGCCTCTACCTCATCTGCAGGTATATGTTTGTTTATCAGCAGGTTTCTTATCAGTTCCAGGGCTTTTAGATATTTATCTGCCTGCTGGTAATGATGGGGTACTTCCTGGCGGATCTTTACGAGCTCGCGATAGGGTGCTACGACTCCCTGCTGGTAGCTCTCATCGTCGTAGTTGAAGTTTTTGGTGCTCACAGCGAGTACCAGGCATTTCTTCATAAAGCCTTCTGCGTCGGGCAGCAGTTTTTGCAGACTGGTATGTAAGGCATTCTGCTCTTCTTCCACATCCAGGGCAAATCCACCGGGCTGGCCGGGCAGGTATTTGTTCAGGTTTTGCAGTACGGCCTGCGGTCCCATGTCCAGGAACCAATCTACGCCCGTATCATGCATAAAGGCCATAGACTCCTGCCAGCGCACAGGCCGGGTAAGGTGCTGCAGCATCAGGCCAGGTATTTCCTGTTTCTGCAGAGGCCTGGCAGTCACATTGCCAATGATGGTAAAGTGGGGCTCATGAAAGTTAAGCTTACTAAGCGCCTCTTCGAATTCTGCTACCACATCATCCATGAGGGGGCAATGGGACGGGGTGTTTATATTGAGAATATTTACCTCGGCACCAGCAGATTCCAGCATCCGTGCGGCTTTTTCCAGATCAGACCTAGCTCCGGACACTACATGCTGCAGGGGAGAATTATAGACGGCTACAAAAGCTTTTCCTCCCTCTGAGCGCACCTTTTCGCAGGATTCCTCCACTACATGGCCTTCAACCTTGTTCACGGCCATCATGCCGCCGTCGTGGATCTCTCCGGCTTTCTTAAGTAGTTCGCCACGCTTTCTGATCAGTCTGAGACCATCCTGCCATTTGAAAACGCCAGCAGCGGCCAATGCGGCATATTCTCCCTGGCTGTGTCCGGCGGCGAAAGCAGGTTTTATCCCGTATTGATTTTGCCACACCAGCCAGGAGGCTATACCGAAGAGGTATATGGCGGGTTGGGCATGGTCCATTGCGGACAAGGTCTTCAGATCCCCCTCAAAGCACACTTTTTTAATATCATAGGCGAGTATATCAGCGGCTTCTTCATAGAGTTGCTTCACCTCTTTGTGCTGCTCATAAAGGCTCTTACCCATACCGGCGTATTGTGTGCCGCCACCAGGAAACAGTAATGCTATTTTTTTATCCATTAGTCTAGGGCCTTTACAATTCAAATTCCTGAAAATCCTCTTTCTGGCCGGCGCTCTCTTCTACCCCGGTGCGCTTATTGATCACCGCACTGAGGTCACCCACTGTGGCACCGTTAAATACATCGCCTACCTGCAGGACATCGGGGTAGCGCTCCCCGCTAAGGTTTACCAGTTGGATCGCTTTCAATGAATCACCTCCCAGGCGGAAGAAATCATCATTCAGACCGGGCTTTTCAGCTCCGAGCACTTTAGTGAAGAGTGAGGCTATAAATAGCTCCGGCTCACTGGCAGGTGCTTTGTATGCGGCCTTTCGGCTTTCCACTATCTCTTTAGGTTCCGGCAGCGCTGTGGTGTCGACCTTGCCATTCGCCGTCAGCGGGATTTCCTGAACTTCTACCAGGAAGCGGGGCACCATGTAGGGGGGTAATGACCTGCCTACATGCTCCCGGAGAGCCTCTTCCGTTGCGGCAGCATCAGCTATATAATAGGCTATGAGCATGGGCTCACCTGCCGGAGACAGGCGTACAGCTACATGAGCATCGTTTACTGAAGCGTGTTCCAGCAGCAGGCTTCTCACTTCCCCCGGTTCTATGCGGTGGCCGTTTACTTTTACCTGCTCATCAGCACGCCCCTCATAAGCCAGCATGCCACCGGGCAGCCAGCGACCGAGATCTCCCGTCAGGTAGGCTTTGCCTTCTCCCCAGGGATCCTTAATAAACTTAGCCTCCGTGGCCTGGTCATCACCCGCGTAGCCTTTTGCGACTCCCTCACCGGCGATCACGATCTCTCCCGTGGCACCATAAGGAAGCAGGGTGTGCCTGCTATCGGTGATGTACAGGCGTGTATTGGCTACGGGCTTGCCGATATTTATACGGGTGTCCTCACGGTCAATTTTTTTCACAGAAGCTCCTACTGTAGTCTCCGTAGGGCCGTATTCGTTATAAATGACCATGTCCGCGTTCAGCGCCAGGAGGGTGTGAATATCATCTGGCTTCAGGGCCTCACCTCCGGCGATGATTTTCTTCACCTCCGAGCTACTGAGGTTCAGGTTTTTGAGCAGGCGTATATGTGAGGGCGTCAGCTTTACGGCCTGAACCGGCGAACCCGGGCCAAATACTTCCGAAAGGACTTCCTGCACCGCTTCCCTCTGTGGCAGTTGGATGCTTCCCCCTCTCAGCAGCGGGGAGAAAATGCTGGTGAGGGTGAGGTCAAATGAGGGAGAGGTGAAGAAAGGCATATTGTACCCTCCCTCATCGTTGAAATAGTAGTCATTTGCCCAGGTGATGTAATTCACAAAATTACGGTGGGTCACCTGCACACCTTTTGGCCACCCGGTGGTACCTGAGGTGAATATCAGGTAGGCGTTGTGGTCCTGGGCAACACTGGCTTGTATCTCTGCAGCGTCGGGTAGCTGATCCGCCTCAACATCTAAGGCCACCAGAAACCCGGTAAAAAAGCCGATATCCATGAGGTAGTTGCTGTGAGTGATCAGGGCTTTACACTCTGATTGGCTGACTATGTGCTCTTTGCGGGCATCGGGGTATGTGGTATCCACTGGCACAAAGGCTGCCCCGCTATACATGATGGCAAGCATGGATACAATGGTATCGGCTGACCGGTCCATGAAGATCGCCACCGTATCACCCGGCATCACTCCGCCATTCCTGGTCAGGTGTTGCGAAACACGGCGGGCTTTGTCTGCAAGTTGAGCGTAGGTGAAACTCTCCTCCTGACCGGCAATCGCGATCGCATCCGGTGTACGCTCCACCTGCTTTTGGAAAAGCGAGACCAGCGTGGCCTTTTCATCAAATGGGCGCTCTTCGCCTCTGCCCACCTGCAACAGGTCTGCCTCTTGCTTTTCGCTCAGCAGAGCAATGTCCTTTAGCTTTGCCGCAGGGTTGCCTGTGACCTGACTGGCTATCCGCTTAAGCTGCGCGGCAATATCTTTGAGTTGTTCCTCAGTGAATACATTCAGGTTAAAGTCAAAACGTATGCTGAGGGTATCCCCGGGAATGACTGACAGGTTAAAGTCATAGGTGGTGTGCTCGAACAGGTTAAAGCCGGTAACACGGAAGCTTCCCTCCTGCTGAGCTCCTTCCGCTATCCGCTCATCAATTGGATAGTTCTCGAAGGCCATAATGTGGTCGAAAAGCCCGCCTGTCAATTCGCTGGAGCGCTGTACATCTACCAATGGCGTATAGTGATGGGGCAAGGCTTCAGCAGCTTCTTTCTGCATGCTGCCTAACAGCTCTGTAAAGGTCTCCTCAGGTGAGGGCGAGAGGCGGACGGGAATCACGTTGATAAACATACCGGGCATATTCTGAATGCCGGGCAAATCGGCCGGACGGCCTGAGACCACTGCGCCGAATACAACGTCTTCCTGCTGCTGGTACCGGCTTAGCAGGATTCCCCAAAGGGCCTGAAACACCAGGCTTACCGTTACCCCTGCTCCGGTAGCCAGCTTTTCGAGCTGCTGACTTTCCTTTTGGTCAAAGGCCAGGGTGGTGTGAGCGGGGCGATAGGCGGTACCTTCCTTTTTAGTGGCATGCCTGGGTATACGCGCCATACGGTCATAGCCTTGCAGGTACTGTTTCCAGAAGCGCTGACTGTCTTCGCCATTCTGATTTCCCAGCCAGCGCACATAGTCCCGAAACTGCCTGGCTACGGGTAGGACGGGCTTCTCACCTTTTTCTATAGCCTGGTAGCTATCGAGAAAGTCGGCCAGCAGGATAGCCAGTGACCAACCGTCCATGAGGATATGGTGATAGGTCCAGATGACTTCATAGGTGTGGCTGTCTACCTTTACCACTTTCAGCCGGAAGGCTACGCTTTTCTTCAGATCGAAGGGCTTTTCGCGCTCGCGCGACTTGATCTGCTCCAGTGCGGTTTCCTTCGAATCACTTTCTGAGATATCTTCCTGAGCGAAATCGACCTCTACCTCTCTCAGTACCACCTGCAGAATATCACGGGTGGATTTCTGCACAAAGACTGTCCTTAATATGTCGTAGCGGGCGGTCAGATGTTCAAAGGTCTTTTTGACCAGGTCAGGCTGAAGGGTTCCTTCCACCCGGTAGGCCACCTGTTGCACGTAGGCTGTCCCTTCCTCCAGGAGGGCATGAAAATACATACCCTCCTGCATAGGCGAGAGGTTATAAATGTTCTGTATGTTTTCCTTTGACAGGTTTTGCATAGGTCATTCGGCAATTAGTCGAACAGGGAATCCAGTTCTTCCAGGCTCAGGTCTTTATAATCAAAGTCACTTGGTGTAAGCTCGGTATCTTCACGTCCGGCGCAGTGGGCTACCAGTTCCTGCAAGGCTTCGGTATAGGCGGTGGCGAGGCGTTGGATGGTCTCTTCATGATATTGGCCGGGGCTGTAATAGACGGAGGTTTCCAGTTTACCACCGGTGACCATACCGATGACGTCCAGGGCATATTCCCGTCTTTCACGGGGATCTTCAAGATTACCTACGGAAGCATCGAGCACGGTAAACTGTTCGTTCTTTACTTCTGCATCAAACTGGCCAAAGTAGTTAAAGCGCACCTCGGGACTGAGGCTGAATGTCAACTCCTTTTTCACCTCCTCCGGGCTAAGGTATTGTAATATACCGTAACCGATCCCTTTGGCCGGTATGCGGCGCAGCGTTTCTTTAGTGCGTTTGATCTGCAGGCCGGCATCTTCACCGCCTGTAGTCAGTACCAAAGGGAAAAGGCTTGTAAAACAGCCCACGGTACGGTTGATATCCAGGTCGTCGGCAATTTCTTCCCTGCCGTGAGCCTCCATTTCAACCGGCACTGCTTCCAGGCCAAATGTCTTGTGCAGGCTGTTCATGAGTGCGGTCAGCAGCAAGTCGTTTACCTCCGTATTATAGGCTGCATTGGCTTTTCCCAGTAAGAGGGCGGTAGTCTCTTCATCCAGGGCCACATCTACTCTACCGGTGGTTTCGACTGTCCCTTTGTCGCCGTTGAAGTCTTTTGGCAGGACTACCCGGCCAGCCTGTTCTACTTCCTGCCAGTAGGGTATCTCACGAAGCAGTGTGGTACTGAGGGCGTATTGCTGCAGTGCTTCGGCCCATCGCTTATAGCTATCTGATTTTAGCGGAAGGAGCTGGCTATCAGCCCCTGAAGCATCCAGTAATGTTTTCAGGTCTTCCAGTAGCAGGCGCCATGAGACGCCGTCGATTACGAGGTGGTGCACGACAATAAACAGGAAGCAGCGGTCTGTAAATCTGTATATTCTGCAGGTCAGCACAGGGCCTGTTTCCAGGTTTATGCCTGCCTGTACCTTCTCCATTTCCTGCAGACAGATTTCATGGTTATATTCGCCTGAAAAGTGCTTCTCCGCTACATCTACGGGGTAGGTTGCAGCGTGATTGTACTGCGTGCTCTTTTGCAGACTAAAGGTCATCCGGAGCGCATCATGGTGCTGCTGCAGGGTATTTATGACACTTTCAACTTTATCAGCAGGCTGTTGCTGGTGCCATTCCAGTAATACGGCCTGGTTAAAATGGGCAGGCTTCTGTCGCTTACTGTCCAGGAAGCGGGCCTGGAAGGGCGTAAGGGGCACTTCTCCTTCTATAATCCCCTGCTCTGCCCTGCGGCGCACCGGCTTTACTCTTACCGCGAGGTCTTCTATAACGGGCGATGAAAATATGTCCTTAACTTCCAGTTTATACCCCTGCTGGTGCATCAGAGAGGCTACCTGTATGGCTTTTATGGAATCTCCCCCTGTCTCAAAGAAATTATCGGTACGGGCGATGGCCTCACGTCCCAGTATCTTCTGCCAGGCATCCACCAGCAGTATTTCGGCCTCTCCTTCAGCGAGGTATAGCTCCTTTTCCTCTACCTCCTTGCTATCAGGCATGGGCAGGTGCCGGCGGTCCAGCTTGCCGGTAGCCGTCCGTGCAAAGGAATCCACCTGTATAAACCGGCCGGGAATCATATAAGCAGGCAGGTGGCTTTTCAGCCATGTTTTCATGCCTTCTTCACCGTGTTCCGGTGTACCGGTGTACCAGGCAAGCAGCTCATTGCCCTGTCCGTAATCCTGCACCCCTGCCACGGCCTCATTTACTCCCGGGTAGCGCAGCAGCACATTTTCTATCTCACCGGTTTCTATGCGGAAGCCCCTGACTTTTACCTGCAGGTCATTGCGGCCCTGGTATTGGAGCAGTCCGTTTTGTGTCCACCGGCCCAGGTCGCCGGTACGGTACATGATCTCCCCCTGCTGAAAAGGATTCGACACAAAGCGTTTTTCTGTTTCTTCAGGGAGGTTTTTGTAGCCCCTGGCCAGTCCCACCCCACTGATGCATATCTCGCCGTCATAGCCCACCGGCATGAGTTGATTACGTGCATCAAGTACGTATAAGCGGGTATTGCTTACGGGCTTACCGATTGGGATAAGGGTATCCCCGGGTTTGGTGGTGTAGTACGTTACGTCTACTGACGCTTCGGTAGGCCCATACAGGTTATGCAGCGGCACACTCAGCAGGCGATAATGCAAATCTACCGTTTCGGGGTGCAGTGCTTCCCCGCTGGCAATCACACGGCGGAGGCTTTTTAACTGGTTTACACCCTCTTCACCCAACGCGTTGAGAAAGGCCTGGTACATACCGGGGACAAAGTGTACGGTAGTAACCTGGTTATCCTGAATGTGCTCTGCCAACCGGCCAGGCTCATAGATCACGTCAGGGTCGCAGAGTACCATGGTCGGTCCGTAGCACAGCGGCATAAACAGCTCCCATACGGACACGTCAAATACATAAGGGGTCTTCTGGAAAATAATATCATCCTCCCCGAACCCAAGGGCCTTGTATTGCCAGTGAATCCTGTTTACCACTCCTTTATGAGGGATAATGACGCCTTTGGGGGTGCCGGTAGAGCCGGAGGTATAGAGTATGTAGGCCGGATCATCTATACCGGGGCCTTCTTCGGGCTTAACCGGGAGGTGTTTCTGCCACGGCTCTTCGCCATCCAGGTACAATGGAGCGCTATCAGCGGGCAGGTTACGGCTTTCTTCCCCCTTTCGGGAAATAATTACCTGCAGACCGGCATTTTTCACCATATACGCTACGCGTTTATCGGGATACGCCGGGTCGATGGGTACATAGGCGGCCCCTGTTTTTAGAATAGCCAGAATAGCGATAATTCGCTCAGCGGAGGCATCGAGGCAAAGGCCTACTGCCTGCCCGGCACCGATTCTTTTTGCCTCACTCAGGTAGCCAGCCAGCCTGTCGGAAGCACTCTTTACCTCTGTAAAGGAGTGGGAAGCTCCATTATGCACGACTGCTGTCCGGTCGGGGGTGGCAGCCACCTGCTTGTCGAAAAGACTTACCAGAGTCTCTTTATCAGGAAAGGACTGATTGGTGTCATTGAAGCTGTCTTTTAGCTGTGTCTTCTCTTCTTCTGAAAGATAGTCCAGGGTGAAAAGTGACTGGCCCGAATCCTCTGCCACAGCCGCCAATACCCTGTGAAGGTGTCCGGCCATACGGCTGATCCGGGTATGGTGATACAGGTCTGTATTGTATTCAATATCTATCAACAGACCATCCTGGTCCTGACTGGCAATGAAGGTCATGTCGAATTTACTGAACACTGTGTCGGATTCAAGGGCCCTAACCTCGACGCCGGGCAGTTCGCCATATTCCTCGTTATTGACGGACTCGTTATGGAGCACCAGCATGATGTCGAAAAGGGGCGAACGGCTAAGGTCTTTTTTCAGCTTCAGGTCATCTACCAGTTTATCGAAGGGATAGTGCTGGTGGCGATACGCCTGTGAGGTGCTGTCCCTTACCGCATGCAATAAGCCGGTAAAGGAGGCGGCGCCTGCAAAGTTCGTTCTCAGGGGCAGGGTATTTACGTAAAAACCGATCTGATCTTCGAGCTCACGGAATTCCCTGCCCGCCACGGGGGTGCCGATGACCATATCCTGCTGGCCCGTATAGCGATAAAACAGGGCCTTAAGGGAAGCCATAAGTACCATGAAGAAGGTAGCCTGCTCTTTGGCGGCCAGGTTTTCCAGCTTCTGCACTACCTTCGGGCTGATCCGGAAACTATGGATGGCGCCATTAAATGTCTTTTCAAGCGGCCTTGGCTTATCCGAGGGTAGTTCCAGTAGGGGTATTTCTCCTGCAAAGGTATCGGACCAGAACGCGCGATGTGCTTTGAGATCACCCGATTGTACCTGCATGTATTGCCATTCGGCAAAGTCTTTGTACTGCACGGATAATGGCTGTAGATCAGGTTCATGCCCTGCTGCAAAAGCCTGGTAGAGGGCCTGGAAATCTTTGAAAAGTACGCCCATGCTCCACCCGTCTGAAATGATGTGGTGCATGGTAAGACCGAAAAAGTACCGGTTATCTTCTGTTTGAATCAAACGCAGGCGAACCAGGGGACCACGTTCAAGGTCAAAGGGCTG
The DNA here is from genome assembly GCF_041449215.1 of Roseivirga sp. BDSF3-8. Taxonomy (NCBI): domain Bacteria; kingdom Pseudomonadati; phylum Bacteroidota; class Cytophagia; order Cytophagales; family Roseivirgaceae; genus Roseivirga; species Roseivirga sp. BDSF3-8. The sequence goes on from NZ_JBGNFV010000001.1 coordinate 5,190,791, forward strand.
GTTCAGATCGCCATCCAGCAGGTTTATTGCCAGTATAGCCGCATCCTGTTTCCCTCTCAGGTCTGTATAGTGAGGCGCTGACGACGCCTCCTGTGCAGTCAGAACTTTTTGCCTGGGTTCTCCATTTTCCGTAACAAAAACTGTTCGCAATGACTCATGCCGTTCTACTAATGCATGGAAGGCTTTTGCGAAATGGCCGCGATCAAGGCTACCCTTTATTTCCAGGAAAAGAGGCTCATTGTAGGCTATGCCGGTATCGGCAAACTGGCTCAGTACCCAGAGTCTCTTTTGTGCATGTGAGACCTGATAAAGGGGTTTTTCCTCCGCTTTTGGGATGGTAAATGAAATAGAATTCTCTCCTTCTCTGTCTGCTATGAGTTTTGCGGCCTCTGCTATGGTAGGGTTTCTGAAAAAGTCTTCAAAATCAAAGGCTACCCTGAAGTCCGTCCGAATCCTGTTTATGATCTGGTTGGCAATGAGTGAATGGCCACCCAGTTCAAAGAAATTATCCGTTTCCTGCAGGTCATCCATCTTTAGTACGCCTGCCCAGATGGCTTTTAACCGGTCGCTGACCGGCATCTGACTGATGATGTAGGCAGCCAGTTCTGAGAGCACGGGAAAGTCGAAAATATCTTCGAAATCAAGGGCTATGGGAAAGTGATCTTCCAGGCGGTTAATGACCTTTGTGGCCATGAGGGAATCTCCTCCTGATTCGAAAAAGTCAGCATCCGAACTGATTTCATTGAGCTCGAGCACCTCAGCCCATATTTTTGCTATGGCATATTCTGTGCTGTTTGCTACGTCTATCTTTAGGGCAGGCGCCTGGTCTGCACTTTCGGTAAGCGCATTTTCGATGCCGGTGCGTACATCATCGCGTATCCAGCACCGGAGTGGCTCAAACTGGTAAGCAGGCAAGACAGCCTTACGGCCGTTTATTGCCTTTCCGTATGCCTGCATATCCACTGAGAGGCCAGCGGTGAAAGCACTGGCAAGTAAGTGGCTAATAGCATCGCCTTTTTCATTTACAGGCAAATGAATAAGCTCAAAAGGGGCCCCCTGCTGCTGTACCTTTAGTTCCTGTAATACCCCACCGGGCTGTCCTAATGCCATAAAGAGGACGGGACCTCCGGCGGTTTGGGATGCAATAAGCTGTTTTACGCGGGCCTGGATATTTTCCAGAGGCTGCGCCAGGTAAGAGGCCGCTGCTGCCAGTCCTTCTTCCAGGGAAACGGCTCCGGCAATAACCTGGCTTACGGTGCGGCCCAACCCTATCCCCAGCAGGTCATCACTCGTGATGCCCATTGATTGCAGGGTATGGTACACGCCTAACTGGTAAATGAATTGCTGGACATAGGGCTGGGTGCTTTGCTCCCCGGCCGACTGCATACACTTCTTATATATCTCGTCAAAAGCGTAATAGCGTCTAAGAAGCTTATTTTCCGCCTGAGCATCGAAGGTCTGGTCTTCCAGAAGGAAAATCAGGCGGTGCTGTCTCATATCTTTACCTTTTGCATCCTCACGGCTCAACTCCTCCTGTAAGGTGCTAAGACTGCGCGCCACAATGCCCTGTCGCTGACCAAACTGTGCCCTGCCTGTGGCAAGCGTATAACTGATATGCTTCAGGGCAGGTGCTTCAGGGCCTTCGAGGTGAGCCGCCAGGGCCTTTTTGTAGCGTACCAGAGCGTCGGGCGTTTTAGCCGATAGCGGCATAAAGTATGCCTCTTCCGGTTCTTCAAGGATTTCGGTTTCCCCGGGTGACTCCTGCAATATCATATGGCAGTTGACCCCGCTGATGCCCATAGAGCTGACGCCTGCCAGGCGGACGGGTGCGCCATTCTTCTCCCACTCCGTCAGGCTATCGTGTACATAAACGGCCCCGTTATCAAAGTCGATGAGTGGGTTAGGCTCTTCAAAATGGATAGCGGGAAACAGGGTTCTGTATTTCAGCGACATGACCACCTTTACCAGTCCGGCTAGTCCGGCCGCTCCCCGGGCATGCCCGAAGTTGGATTTGATGGTGGATATGGCGCAGAATTTCTTTTTATCGGTAAAGGTGGCAAAGGCCATGTTCAGTCCCCCGGCCTCTATGCTATCTCCCAGTTCCGTGCCGGAGCCATGGGCTTCTATAAAGCGGATATCTTCCGGCTGTATTCCGGCTTTTTTCCATGCTTTGCCGATCACCTCCGCCTGGGCTTCACTATCAGGCGCGGTAAGGCTGGCGGCACGCTCGGCATTGTTATTTACTGCACTGCCTTTAATCACGGCGTGGATGATATCCCCGTCAGCCCGGGCCTTATCCAGTGTTTTCAGCACTACACATACGGAGGCCTCACCGAAGGACATACCGTTTGCCTTAGCGGAAAAGGGCCTGGATTTGCCATCGGGAGAGTCCAGTCCTATATCGCCTATCTCATTTTTAAAAGGAAAAAGATCAATGTTCACCCCGCAGGCAAGTGCACACTCCGCATCCCCCAGCAGCAGCTCATTGCAGGCCAGGTGTACTGCTACGAGTGAACTGGAGCAACTGGTATCCACCACGATCTGGCTGCCTTTCAGATGGAAGTAGCGGCCGACCTTGGTTGCCAGGAAAGACTTGTCATTTCCGGTCTTCAGGGTTTCTACAAACTCATCGGCATGGCGGTAGTACTCATGCCCGGCATCTGCCACAAATACGGCGGTGTCACTGCCCTGGTAGCCCTGCGGACTGATGGCCGCATTGTCGAAGGCCTCCTGAACGGTTTCCAGCAGGATACGCTGGTGGGGATCCATGGTGATGGCCTCTCCTTTGGGAATGTTGAAGTAAGGATAGTCAAACCGGTCCAGGTCTTCCAGGTAGGCCGCTACCCTATACTCTTTATCAGCGGGCAAAGTGGTGCTTTTCAGCCTATCCGGGGAGATGGGCAGGAGCATATCACGCCCTTCAGCCAGAGCCTCATACATCTGGTGATGGGTGCGGATGCCGCCGGGAAACCTGAAAGCCAGGCCTATGATCGCTATGTCTCTGTTTTGAGCCATTCAGGAAATAAGGTCTTCTTCTTTTTGCAGGACTTTTGAAAATACTATCCTGTCGTCTTTGGTGTATAGTCTGCCATCGGACCACACGTAGTTTACCCGGCCCCAGTCGGTCACTGATTTCACATCCGGGAAAAAGCCGGCGCCTTTATGATTTGCACTGGTATTGCAAAGCATCGGAATACCGGAAAGCTCCTTATAGGCTTTCAGTAAGCAGGCTATCTCAGGGTTTCGCTTTTCGGTGATGGTCTGTAGCCTAGCTGATTTATCGAGATGGCAGATGGCGGGTATGCGGTCCAGCCATTCTTCCCGTACTACATGATCAAACAGCATGTAGGGGTCCGGCGTACCGGGTTGGAATATGGCGGGGGCTTCTTCTTCCAGACAAATAGGTGAAACCGGACGGTAGGCTTCCCGGTGTTTCACCTCGTTCAGTATGCCTTTCATGGTCTCTGATACCGGAGCGGCTATAATGCTGCGATTGCCCAGGGCACGGGGGCCCAGTTCTGCGCGGTGGTTCAGAAATACCACCGGTTCATTCTCTTCATGCAGCAGGCGGGCCAACTCTTCCAGGCTACAGTCGGAAGCTGACCAGCCCTGATCAGGCATATAGTCTTCCAGTTTCGGGCCGCTGTACACATCCCAGTTCAGTGCGGCGCTGCCGGTATGGTACCACATAGCCGCGCAGGCGGCGCCTATCGCACTTCCGGAGTCATTAGGAAAAGGAGGCACATATACATCGGCAAATAATCCGCTGCGTCTTATGAGGCTGTTCCATTTGATGTTCAGGGCACAGCCTCCTGCCATGCAGAGGTTGGGGGTGCCTTTGCCCTGGCGCTTTATTTTTTTGCTGAGCTTCTGCAGCAGCAGGTCACCCAGGTAATGGTGGAAGGAGCAAAGGATGTCTTCATCTGAGAATTCCTGTCCCTTGATTTTTTGCTTAAACTCCTGGGCAAATTTGTTAGCAAAGCCCATCGGAGCATCGAAGCTCTTCTTATATATCTCTTCGAAGTGAGGCCAGAGCGCCTGCCGGTTCTCTCCTTTCGCAATATAGGCCATCACCTTACCGGCAATGGAAAGATCGTCTTTGGCAAATCCGCCTTTTACTTTGAAGGGGCCGAAATGCTGGCTGAATATGGTGTAAATGTTACCAATGAGCAGGAAAAGGGGGCCGAGGTTGCGTACGGCTTTCTTTGCCGGCTCAAAATGATACATGCGTGGAAACATGCCGCCATCCCAGATAAGCACAAAGGCTTCTTCTCCCCTGTCTGCGAAGGGGCTGGTGGCATAGGCGCTCATGATATGCCCGGTCACGTGCAGGTAGCTTTCGTAGGGATAGCTTTTATCACCGATCTCTAAGCCCTCGAATGACCATTTTTCCAGCACATCGGCGTTCATCTGGCGCTCACGGTACTGGGCCACGGGCAGGGAGAACTCCTTATCTCCGTTGCGGGCGGTGAGGAAGTTATGCGTCTCCCCGATTTGCAGCCGTGGCTGTATTGCCAGGGCATCCTGGTCATATCCTCCCCAGCCGTCTATGGCAAATACATCAATGTCGTCCGGGCTGTACCCTTCTGAGGCCAGCACCTCACTGATAAGCTGCGTATCGTCAATCTCCTTGTACCGGGGATTGTTGCGCAGCTTTTCCAGTTCAATGCTGAACAGTAATCTATTGCCATCTATAAGGGCAACCGCCCCGTCATGGGTTAATTTTAATCCGCAAATCTTCATTAAAACTCAATAAGGTTTTTGCCTGCAGAGGATTCCATGGGTTCCTCTTTACCTACAGGGGCTACCAGCGCAGCCTGTTTCCTGATAGTAGGGTGACTGAATAATTGGTGTACCTGCACCATACCAGGGTATTGTGCGTCGATAAGGCGGTACAAACGAATGACTTTGACGGAGTTTCCTCCTACTGAGAAAAAGTTATCCGCAGCAGAAAAGGCGTCATGTCCGAGTACTTCCTGCCAGCTTTCTTTCAGGCTTTGTTCTACCGGTGAAAGCTCTTCAGCCTCACCAGCTACCTGTGTATGTTCCGGAGCAGGGTCAGGCAGTCTTCTCCGGTCTATCTTACCATTCTGTGTAAGGGGCAGGCTGTCCATGTGCGTGAGCCACTGGGGCACCATGTAGCCGGGCAGGTGGGCCTGCAGGTGACTGCGGAGGGCGGTTTCGTCTACCTCGTGGCCGGTGTAGTAGCCGGCCAGGTAGCCATCGCCGCTTTCGTCTTCGCCTTTGATCACAACGGCCTGCTCTATTCCCTCATACCTTGTCAGTACCTGGGCAATCTCAGCGGGCTCGATGCGGTAGCCTCTCAGCTTTACCTGTTCATCAGCACGGCCCAGGTATTCCAGGGTACCGTCTTCACGCCAGCGGCACAGGTCACCGCTGCGGTACAGGGTCTCGTTTGCTTTAAAGGGATGGCTTACGAACCGCTCAGCGGTCAGCTCAGGACGGTTGATGTAGCCTTTGCCTACGCCTACGCCGCCGATGTAAAGTTCACCGGGTATGCCGATGCCTGCAGGCTGCTGATTTCGGTCAAGTACAAAGACCTCTGTGTTGGGTATGACGCTGCCAATGTTGTTTTCGCTTAGCCTCTCTCCTTCCCTGATCTCTTCGCAGGTGGAGTCTACGGTGCATTCGGTCACGCCGTAGACGTTGAGTAGCAGGCTGTCTTTTCCGGCAAGTTTGCTATAACGTTCTGCCAGTTTTGTATCCAGCGCTTCGCCTCCCACCAGTGTATAGCGCAAGCCATTGTAAGGCTTCTCCGCCATGCTGTCGAGCAGCAGGCTGAGGTATGATGGCGTGATGTCCAGCACGTCCACCTGGTATTCCCTGAGCCTTTCGAGGTAGTGGGCCGGGTCGCGCTTTTCGTCTTCCGGTAGCAGCACCAGGGTGGTGCCGTTCAGAAGCGGGGCGTACAATTGCTGTACGGAGGCATCGAAGTTGGTCGAGGCGGTCAGCATGGCTGTTTTAGCGCCTTGACTGTAGATTTTCTCTCCCAGCCAGTGGCTCAGGTTTACGACGCCTTTATGGGGTATGGCCACGCCTTTTGGCCTGCCGGTGGTGCCGGAGGTGTAAAGGACATAGGCGGTATCGTCAGGACTTGAGCTTACCTCAGCAGGCTTAGTTTCGCCCTGGCTGATGGTTTCTATTTCAATAACCTGCCTACCTTCCAGATGAAGGGCTTCCGGCAGGCCGTCGGTCAGTATCAGACGGATGCCGCAGTCTTCCAGCATATAGCTGATACGCTCTTGCGGGTAGCTTTTGTCTATGGGGCAATAGCTGCCACCTGCCTTCAGTATACCGAAGATGGCGACCATCAGGTCGATGCTTCTCCCGCACATCAGCCCGGTCACCTCATTCCGTACCTGCGGATGGTTTGCCTGCAGCCAGGTGGCTATGCTGTCCGAGCGGCGGTCAAGTTCCGCATAGCTCAGTTCACGGGTAGCATCACGCAGAGCGATAGCGTCCGGGGTCCTGGCTACCTGCTTGCTGAACAGCTCGTGAAGTGTTGCATTGACCGGGTAAACCTTTTCTCCCTGTCCGAAGCTGAGAACGCTTTGCTGTTCTTCCTCTGTCGTGTAGCTCACCTGATGGAGGATGATCTCCGGCTGGGCCAGCAACTGGCTAAGCAGGTGCTGATAGTGGGCAAGTAAGCGCTGCATACGTTGGGGGCGGTAGAGCTGGCTGTCGTACTCGGCGATGAGCTTCAGGCTTCCGTCCTGTGTTTTACGGGCGGTGAGCAGCAGGTCGAACTTGCTGGTGGGCGAAGGCACGGGGGCCTCTTCTATGCCCAGCCCGGCCAGGTCTTCTATCCGGCGGCCGTCCAGGGTGGTCTCTTCCCACAGGAACATGACATCGAACAGCTTGTCGGTGTCCAGGGCTTCTACCAGAAGGTCATAGGGATAGGCCTGCCGGGCAAAGTCTTCGGTGGTGTTTCGCTTCACGGCGCTTAGCAGGCTGGAGAAGCTCTCTTCTCCCTTTACCTGCTGGCGCAGGGCCAGGGTGTTGACGTAAAAGCCTGCCTGCCGTTCAAGCTGGGGGTGCTCCCGTCCGCTCACGGCGGTGCCGATGACCAGATCATCCTGGCCGGTGTAGCGGTAGAGTAAGACGTCCAATGCGCTCAGTAGCA